>DLRK01000021.1:30663-37889 GCA_002501065.1 Akkermansiaceae bacterium UBA7890 | reverse complement strand
AGCCGTGCAGGCCCGGCGCCAGGCTGACGCCCAGCGGGCGGCCGCGGAGGCGAGAGGGCGGGCAGCAGCCAAGTCGCGGGCGGAGGCCCAGGCCGCGGCGCGCCGGCAGAAGACGGAGGCGGTCCGGCGGGAGGCGGCCAAGAACTCACGCAGCCGCAAAACGCGCTAGGGCGGGAGATCGCTGATGGGGCGTTGGATGAGCCTCTCGTCAGGGGGTCCCGGGCCCTTGGCTTCTCTCCAGTAAATCAACGTAGGCGTCGGGAACGAGATCTTCAGGGGTCACCCCCAGGGGTCCCATGAGCTGGTGCGTCTCGGCCTCACCATCCCCTATGGAATCCCCCTCAGCGAGCACGACTTCGAGCTCCAGGAAGTCCCCGAGTCCCTCGACCCGATCGAGATGGATACGGGTCCGGCCGACGAGGTAGAGATGGCGGACTTTCCGGACCACGGCCTTTTCCCCGTAGGCGGTAGTGAGGACATGGCGCAGCCCTGCGGGATCGGAGGTGGGGGCAATGGAGTAGTGGGAGGTCTTGGGCCCCTCCTGGTCCGGTCGCTGGTAGAATATGAGTTCACCCCGCTCCGGACCGAGGATGCGGAGCTTGAGGCGGCCGGAGGGGCAGGGGAAGAAGACATCTTCCTGCGCGATGACGACCGGTTCGGAGGGGGACAATTCCCGGGCCCGTCGGGCGGTGTCCTCGTAGTCGGACAGGTGGGCCTTGATTTCGACATTGCGGGCCATGGGAAGAAGGTCGGGTTTTCCGGGGCCGAGGTGATCGGGGAGGCGTCCGGAGAGACTACTTTTTTGAGTAGGTGGCCTCCATCTCCATCGTCATGGTGCCGGTGCCCTTGGAAACGATTGTGCCCTGCGGGATTTCCCCGCTAGCCTCCATGGTCACGGTGCCATTCCACTTATGCTGGGTCTGCCAGCAGGTCGCGGTGTCGAGGAGCAGGAAACCTTTCATGGAGGTTTCCACGAGTTCCCCTGTCTGGGGTCCACCCTTCATGAGCATGGTGGCATCGAACTTGGCGTATTCACGGTTCTCCATGAGAACGCGTTCCTTGAGGGTGAAGGAGAAGGAGGCCTCCTTTATTGTGCCGTCATCTTTGCCCAAGATTTCGATAGCCTCCTGGCCCTTGAGGTTGAAGGTCTCACCCAGTTTGACGGGTCGGTCTGGAATGAGTTTGTGAAACATGTGCAAACCCGGTTCATCCTTGTTGAAGGTATTGTCAGTTTCCTCAAGGGCCGCTTCCCTGGTGACCTCATCGACGGGATTTCCCGCTTCGTCAGTGACGATGATTTCCCCGCCCTGTCGGGAAAGGAGGAGGGTCTTACCCGTGAGGGGACTGGTTTCCTTTTCTTCCTGGGCGGGGGCCTTGCTTCCAACCAGTTCAGTCTTCTGAGTGTCCTCCTTTTCAATAACCTTGAGCTGGACCTTGGAGATCGACCCGGCGGTAGCCTCCAGGATGGTGAGCTCTTTTATTTCATTCTTTGCGCTGCTTATTTCCAATTCCTGAGGCGGACTCCCGTCGACGGTGAAGGTGGATGTCATATTCATGGTCATCCTTTCGGTGTCGCGGAAAACATCCCCGGGGGCCCGTTTTACCTTGGTGAAGGAAATGGTGTTAGGGTCCTGCTCCCCGGCCGGAGTTGAGGACTCCTGTGTTGGGGTGGTGGAGGTGGAATCCTGCTCCCTGGTTTCGTTGCAACCGAGCAGGAGAAGGGCACAGGCGGGCATATAAAATGCTTTCATGGTCTTTCTATGAGGTTGGCCGACGGAATGGGCCATTATAATTGGAAGGATGGATTGCAACAGGCAGGCCTCGATCAGCTACCTCTTCAGTTTCCGGTCGTGGTAGGGGTCGCCGGCCGGGGGGCGGATGGGCATGAGGAGGCCCCCTGACTCACCGAGTTCCCTGAAGAGCTGGGTGCGGAGGGAGTCGGCTTTTTCCCGGAAGGCAGGGACCCTGATCAGGTTGTGGCGTTCGTGGGGGTCGCTCTCGAGGTCGTAGAGGCCATTGATGTCCCAGTGGCCATGGGTGTAGACATATTTCCAGCGGTCGGTGCGAAGGGCAAGAGTGGTGGGCTGGGCGGGAAAGTTCCACTCCCAGTGGTATTCGTAGAGGATGTGGTCGCGCCATGGGGTGGGAGGTTTGAGCCCCTTGAGGAGGGAGAGGAAGGACCGGCCGTCAAACTCCGGGGCGTTGGCGGGGGCCTTGGTGCCGGCGGCCTCGAGGAGGGTGGGAGCGATGTCAATGTTCTGGACCATCTCCTCGATTACGGTGCCGGGCTTGATGCCCGGCCCCCGGGCGAGGAGAGGAACGCGGATGCTTTCCTCGAAGGCATCGCGCTTGTCGTAGAAGCCGTGTTCGCCGAGGGCGAAGCCGTTGTCTCCCATGTAGACCACAAGGGTGTCCTTGGTGAGTTCGCTCTGGTCGAGGTGGGTGAGGAGGCGTCCGATGTTTTCGTCGAGGCCGTGGATGGTCTCGCAGAAGTTGTAGTAGAGTTCGTCGAAGTCGGGGACCGGGTCGTGGTCGAGGGGACCGGTCTGCATGTGGTCGATCCCGTGGATGCCGAAACGGCGTTCGCGGACCCAGCGGGGCTGGGTGGCGTAGTTCTCCTCGGTATTGGCCATGGTGGCGGGGTAGGGGATTTTTTTGCCCTCGTAACGGGTGGCATGGCGGGGAGCGGGGGTGAAGGGGTAGTGGACCGCCTTGTAGCCGAGGTAGAGGAGGAAGGGGTGGTCGGTGGGGCGTTCCTTGAGCCACTTGATGGCCTGGTCGGTCAGGATGTCCGCGTTGTAGCCCTTGAAGGCCTGGCGCCTGCCATTGATGTTGAGCTCCGGATCGAAGTAGGTGCCCTGTCCCTTGAAGCTGACCCAGTGGTGGAAGCCGGGGCGCGGTTCGTCGTTGTCGTGGCCCATGTGCCACTTGCCCACGTAGGCGGTGCGGTAACCGGCCTTCTGGAGGTGCTGCGGGAAGAAGACGGTTCCCTTGGGGACGGGGCGCTGGTTGTCGACCACGCGGTGGTGGTGCATGTACTGGCCGGTCAGGACGGAGGCCCGGCTGGGGGAACAGAGGGAAGTGCTGACGAAGGCGTTGGCAAGGTGAGCCCCTTCCTTGGCGAGCCGGTCGAGGGCCGGGGTCTCCAGCCACTCGGGGGCATCGGGGTGGAAGCCCATGAGGTCGTAGCGATGGTCGTCGCTGAGAATGAAGATGATGTTGGGCGGCTTGGCGGCGGCGAAGGCCGGGAAGAGGGAGGCGGCGAGGAGCCAGGGGAGGAGTGAACGCATGGTGGGAGGATGGTGATGTGGTTGCCCGGGAGCAAGAGCGCAACTCTGGTTCCGGGAGTGATTGGGCTTAGTCCCTGGTCACCTTGCTGCCCCACCAGGTGGGATTGGGCTGGAAGCCGGGAGCGAGGAAGTTGGCATGCTGCTTCTCGAGCCGGGGAAGACGCTGGGTTTTCACGGCGGCATCCTGCTGGGTCCGTCGGGCGGCATCGAAGCGGGCATCCTTCTTCGGGATGCGGGCTCCTGTCGCGGCGAGCCAGCCGTCGAGGGCGGCGCGGAGTGTTTTCACCCGTGGTCCTTCCCCGGCGGCGAGGTTGGTCTGCTCCCCGATATCCCGGGCGAGGTTGTAGAGTTCGTCCCTGCCATCCTCGTAGTAGTGAATGAGTTTCCAGTCCCCGCGGCGGATGATGGCACTTGGTTCGCCGCCCTGGTTGCCATAGTGCGGATAGTGCCAGAAGAGGTCACGCGGGGGAATGGTTTTGCCCTTGAGGAGGGGAACGAGGCTCACCCCGTCGACGTGCTGGGCGGGGAGGGGATCAAGGCCCGCCAGTTCGAGCAGAGTGGGATAGAAATCCGTTCCGGTCACCGGGGTCTCACAGGTTGTCCCGGGCCGTGTCACTCCCGGGGCCTTGATGTAGTAGGGTTCGCGGATGCCGCCCTCCCACTGGCGTCCCTTGCCACCGCGGTAGGGCAGGTTGCAGGTGGCGAAGGCATCACCCGAGGAGACTCCGCCGTTGTCGGAGGTGAAGATCACGATGGTGTTGTCCGCGATTTTAAGTTCGTCGAGGGTCTGGAGGACGATGCCCACCGCGTCATCCATGCTTTCCATCATGCCGGCGTAGATGGGACAGTCCTGGACCTGGCGCACGGGCAGGGTGCGGTCGATGAGGAAGCGGTTGCCCTGATGGGGGGACTTGCCGGCCTTGTCCCGGTACTTCTGCCAGAGCCCCGGGGTGGTCTGGATGGGTCCGTGGACCGAGTAGAAGGAGAGAAAGGCAAAGAAGGGGGTCCCGTCCTGATCCTTGATGAAGGCCGCAGTGTCGTTGGCGAGGCGGAGAGGAAGGGATTGCCCTTTCGGGCCATCCTTCATCTTGGGATTCCGGAAAGGGGAGAAGAAACCGCCGGGGGGACTGCCCCGGTGGTGTCCGCCGATGTTCCGGTCAAATCCGTGGTCCTCCGGGAATGAGCCCTCGCTTCCGAGGTGCCACTTGCCCGCGAAGAACGTCTCATAGCCGCCCTTTTTGAGCGCTTCGGCCAGGCTGGTGTCCTCGTGAGGAAGATGGCGGAGGTATTCGGAGGGCAGGATCCTGTCGTTGCGTTTCCAGTTCAAGCCGGTGGCGGCCCCGATCCAGTCGGTGATGCCGTGACGGGCGGGATATTTCCCGGTCATGATGCTGGCGCGGGACGGTGAGCACACCTGGCAGGTGGCGTAGCCGTGGGTAAAGCGCACGCCTTCCCTTGCGATGCGATCGATGTGGGGCGTCTCGTAGTAGGTGCTGCCCTCGATGGAGAGGTCCTTCACACCGAGATCATCGGCGAGGATGAAAACGATGTTGGGAGCGGCGGTCAGGGCGGGCGGGCAGGTGAGCAGGAGGATCGGAAGAAGAAAGCGCATCAGGAGGGCAGTCGGTTGGTGAGACTGGATGAGGAAGTTTGCGGTGAATACGCGACAAGCCAATTTCCAAATGCGATTCGTTGCTCACCTGCCAGGGGCAGGAAAGGACCGTCCGCCGGATTTTCTAGGCCGGAATTCCACGCCCGAAGGAACGATTCGCCCATCCCTTCTGCGCGGTCTTTACATGTTGATGAGAGGGGCCACACTGACTTGCATCGAATTCTTCATGAACACCCGGACACTGATCACCACAGCAATCATGGCAGGAAGCCTGGCCGTGCAGGCCAAGGAATGGAAGAGCTGGCGGGGGGATGCGCATGGAAGCGGGATCGCTCCCGGGGCTGCGACCGTCACCAAGTTCTCGGAGAAGGAGAATCTTCTCTGGAAGGTCAGCCTGCCCGGCCCCGGCAACTCAACCCCGATCATCACAAACGACAGGATCCTGGTGACCTGCGGAATCGAGGGTAATGACGCAGTGGTGGCCTACAGTCTGTCCGGGAAGGAACTCTGGCGGACCACCTTCGGGAGTGAGACCCCGGGCAAGGGGGCGAACAAGCAGAAGGGAACGGGAGCCAATTCCTCGATCGTGACGGACGGACAGGGGGTTTTCACCTATTTCAAATCGGGACGGGTGGCGGCCCTCACGATGGGAGGAAAGAAGGTGTGGGAACTCAACCTGCAGGACAAGTATGGAAAGGATACCCTGTGGTGGGACGAGGGAACCTCCCCGGTCATCGCCGGTGGCTTTCTCGTGGTGGCGGTCATGCAGACGGAGGGAGGATCCTACATGATCGGTCTCAGGAAGAATACCGGGGAAGTGGCCTGGAAGGCCGATCGTAACTTTGATGTGAGTCCGGAATCCGGGGACTCCTACACCACACCCCTGGTGATGGAGATCGAGGGACAGGAGACACTGGTGACCTGGGGAGCGGACCATCTGACGGGACACGATCCGTCAAACGGCAAGCTGCTCTGGACCTGCGGGGGCTTCAACCCGAAGAAGACCAAGTTCTGGCGGGTGATCGCCTCCCCGGCCTCGACCAAGGGGATCGTGGCGGTTTCCTATGCCCGGGGCCTGACAACCGGGGGAATCCGCGTGGGAGGGAAGGGAGATATCACGAAGGACGCCTGGGTGTGGAAGCGGGAGGGCATTGGCGCGGATGCGGTTTCCCCGGTCGCTGACCAGGGGACCGGCACTTTCATCGTGCTCAACGATTCGGGAAAACCGCGTGGCCTGGTTTCCTGCCTCGATGCGGTTAACGGTAAGACGATCTGGGAGGAGCAGCTGCCGAGGGCCGCGCAGAAATTCTATGCGTCACCTCTTCTGGCCGGCAACAGACTCTATCTGGCCCGGGTAGATGGCGTCGTCTATTGCGGGAACGTGGAAGGCAAGGGGTTGACCGGCCTCACGGAAAACAAGCTGGAGGATAATATCTATGCCTCGCCGGTTGCCATCGGAAACCACCTTTTCATCCGGGGTCGCCGCAATCTCTACTGCTTCGGGGAGAAGTAGGGAATGGCAGGCTGGGTTTTTCCGCCCGATTCCTGCATCAGTTCAAACGAGATGATGTTCCGGCATATTTTCTGGCAGAACTCCGGCAAGATCCCGGGTGGCGTTGAACTGATTTCATGAAGAGGAGCATGGTTACCAGGACCTGGCTTCATATGCCTGTGTTGGTTGTGGCTGCGCTGCTTGAGTCGTGCATCGGCGTCACTTCGGTGGACGAACTGCCGGCGGAGTTGCCGCTGAAACGGGATGAGAAACCTGCTCCGCCCAGGGTCGTTCAGCGGGAGGAGCCCGAGGGAAAAGGAGAGATCCGCCAGGTGGATATTGGCAGCTTGTTCCAGCTGCGGGAAGAAGGGCGGGTCTTCCTGATCGATGTCCGCCCGGCATTTTTCTTCGGCCTGGGACATATTCCCGGTGCCATCAGCCTGCCATTGAAGAAATTCGACTCACAGTTTCCCAACCTCCAGTCGCAATTTGATGCCGCTCGGGAGGCGGGCAGGGTCATCGTGCTCTATTGCACCAACGAGCAATGCCCCGATGGCCTCCGCACGGCGGGCAAGTTGTCGGGACTGGGCTACTCGACCTCAGTCTACAAGGGCGGTTGGAAGGAGTGGAAGGCAGCGGGGCTGTAAGGCCGGTCCTGCTGTAAGGCCACTACCTTCTCAGGCGGGCTTGCGGACGTGCAGCCAGGCGTGGACGTGGGGTTTGCCACGGAAGTAGGAGATCATGTTCGGTCCCTCCAGTTGCCAGACATCCCAGACCTCGTCCTTGCCGATGTTCTCGTCCCGGTAGAAGGCGAGGTGCAGGTTGTCGACTC
>DLRK01000021.1:0-30353 GCA_002501065.1 Akkermansiaceae bacterium UBA7890 | reverse complement strand
GGCGAGGTGCAGGTTGTCGACTCCGCCCGCCTTGATGTATTTGAGGGCTTCCTGGGAGTCCTGCTTGCGGAAGGGAGCGAGGAGATCCCCCACCACTTTCATGAGGTGATCCTTCTGGTCCGCGCTGAGATCCCCTGCCCGGATTCCCTCCAGGCCGGTTTTCTTGCCGGTCAACTCGATCGTCTTGTTGCCCCTTTCGCCCCGACTCTTGCCGAGCAGGGCGACCTTGCGCTGCTTGCCATCGAGCATCTGGTAGACCTCGTTGGCGGTGACGGCCTGGTACCAGTAGGCGTTTTCTTCGTGCTTGGGACCTTCGTTGAAGCTCTTGCCAGCGTGGCCGTAGAAGATGGGCCCCCCGAAGGCGGCCCCTTCCACCGAGTCACCGTCGCAGCGGCGGGTGCAGTGGCGACCGCTCAGGACGAACTCGAACTTGCCGGTTCCGGGTTTGCCGAAGACCGCTACCGAGGAACCGCCTTCGAAGCCTTCGATTCCGCTGTCCCACTCGACCTGGTCGAAGACCTTCTCGGCGTATTCCTCGCTGTGGATTCCCATGAAGATGCTCTTGATCATGGCCTGCTGATCCTTGGTGAAGCTCTTCACCTTGGCCTTGGTGATCTGCCAGTTGTTGTCCACCTTCAGGCGCAGCTTGTGATCGAAGGGGAAGCAGATCATCTTGCGTTGCTCGTCGCTCAGGGAATCGTGGAAGGTCTTCACCAGGGTTTCCGGAGAGTCCGGGGCCGCTTTCTTCTTGGCGGCGAGGGCGGGGACGAAACTGGCAGCCCCGATTCCCGCGGCGGCACCTGTGGAAGTGCGGAGGAAGGTTCGACGGCTGGAGGAGGAGGGGCAATCTGGGCGGAAGTCGGAGTTCATGGTTCTGGTTTCTAGACCCTTAGGGGTACGGAGAGAAGGGGGCAATTCTTTTTCTGGTTCCGGATTTCGATTCGAGGGAACCGGAGGGGAGCCACCGGGAGTTGGGACTGCGAATACCCGGGATGGGTAGGGAAAACCGGATCAGGTTCCGGTGCCCTGGTAGAAGCATGATGAGATGAGGGAAAGTTTGAATCCTCTGAAATTCAGGCCGTGGCAATAAATCTGAGGTCGTCAGCGACATCATTGGCGCTTTATAGTAGGAATCCCTTTAATGCCTGAAGAGATCCAGCGCGAAGATGTTGAGACCGCGGCCGATACGCGGAAGAAGGGTATGGAGCAGGCCTATGAGCGGACTCGCAAAAGTCTCATCGCGCGCCTGGAGAACTGGGATGATCAAAGAACCTGGGACGAGTTTTACCAGACCTACTGGCGGCTCATCTACTCGGTGGGATTGAAGGCCGGTCTGCGTTCTGACGAAGCCTTCGACGTGGTCCAGGAAACGATCCTCTCGATTGCCAAGCAGAGCAAGAAACGCCTCTACGATCCGGAGCAGGGTTCCTTCAAGACGTGGCTCATGAACATGACGCGCTGGCGGATCAACGACCAGTTCCGCAAGCGCAAGAAGGACACTGCGATGGCGGGGGCCGAATGGGATGACGACCGCAAGACGGCTGTGATTGACCGGTTTGAAGATCCCAAGGGAGATCTCCTGGAGCGTATGTGGAATGTGGAGTGGAAGAAGAACCTGGCGGATGCGGCACTCGCGCGAGTCAAGGCCCAGGTCTCCCCGAAGCAATACCAGATTTTTGATTACTACGTGGTGAAACAATGGGAAGCCAAGAAGGTGCAGGCGCACCTTGGCGTCAGCATGGCTCAAGTCTATCTTGCCAAGCACCGGGTGGGCGCTGTGCTGAAGCGGGAGTTGGCCAAACTCGAAAAGCATGCAAAACAATAAGGTTCGCCCGGAACCGACGATCCCAGATCATGAGGTTCTGAGGAAGATCGGCGGCGGCTCCTACGGTGAGGTGTGGCTCGCTCGTGGGGTGACCGGTGCGCTGCGGGCAGTGAAGACTGTCTGGCACAACGATTTTGAGGATGAGCGGGGATTTGAGCGCGAGTTTGAGGGAATTCTGAAATACGAGCCCATCTCCCGGGATCACCCGGGACTGGTAAACATTCTGCACGTGGGACGTGCCGAGGTGGAGGACGAACCCTTTTACTATTACGTGATGGAGTTGGGCGATGACATCACAACGGGCCGGAACCTCAATCCCGTGGAGTATGAGCCGCGCACCCTGCGCAGCGACATGAGGGAGGTGGAAGGTGATGCGATCGGAGTCGAGGATTGCATCACCTGCGGTCGGACCCTGGCAGAAGCCCTTGAACATCTCCACGAGCACGGATTGGCTCACCGCGACGTGAAGCCCTCCAATGTCATCTTTGTCGACGGGAAGGCCAAGTTGGCTGATATCGGGCTGGTGGCTCTGCGGGGTCAGCAGACTTTCGTGGGAACGGAAGGATTCGTGCCCCCGGAAGGACCTGGTTCGGCCCAGGCCGATGTCTACAGCCTCGGTAAGGTGCTCTATGAAATGGCGACCGGGAAGGATCGTCTTGATTTTCCGGAATTGCCCGACCACCTGCCGGAGGGTTCCAAGCTCAAACGCTGGCGCGCACTCAACCTGACCATTTGCGATGTTTGCGAGCCGAAGATCTCGCGACGGAAGATCAGATCGGCGGGGGAATTGGCTCGTGAACTGCACCGTCTGGAGCAGGGCAGGCCGCGGCCCATCCGGGTGCGGGCTGGCATGGTGGGTGGCGTGCTCGCCGTCGCGGTGGGGATGGCTACGGTAGCCCAACTGATTGCCCTCAAGCCGCTTGAGATCCCCTCCAGTGTGGAGTCCCTGAAGCCGCCGCCATTGCAGATGCGGGGTGTGGCCATCAGCAGTGATCCCCCGGGAGCAATGGTTTACAGCGAGGATGAGGAGTCCCTGGGGCTCACGCCCCTGGATCCGATGGATTTCCCCGAGGGAACTACCGTGACCTTCACGCTCAAGCTGAAAGGCTATCGGGAGCAGACCGTGACGGAGAAGGTTGGCGAGAAGGGGGCGGTAATCGGACCGTCTCTGGTGGAATTCAACCCGCCCCTTGAGCTGGAGCCCTGGGTGGATGTCTTCGGGACGCGTTACCAGCCCGAGGAGGACTATCATATCAGCCAGTATTATGTGACTGCGGAGGCCTGGGATTATTACCGGCAGGATACCGATCGGCAGGTGGGACTGGTGAGAACCCTGACCGAGAACGGGATTGAGAACGAGGTTATCCTGGTCAATGAGAAGGAGGCTCGTGATTACGTCAAGTGGCTGGAGAAACAGTGCCGGGAAACTCATCTGGAAGAAGATCAGTGGCTGGAGTACAAGTTGGACTACAATCGGTCGATTCCCGGGCTCAGTCCGGAAGATCCCCAGAGACGGAAGATCCATCCCTTTTACGCGGTGGTGCGTACGACGGCCTATGCCTATCTCAAACTCACCAGCAGACCTGCCGGGGCCGAAGTCTACATCCAGCGGACACACAAGGGGCAGGTTTACTCGCAGGCCCTGGGCCAGACTCCTCTCGAAGGAATCAGCGGGGAAAAACGGGGAGCACGGGTGGAGTTGAATCCAAAAGGACAGGGGGAACTCAAACTGATCGTGGAGTTGCCCATGTTCCGGCGACATGAGCAACCCCTCTATCTGCGCACCGACCAGGTCCTGGAGGACATGGTCATTTCCCTTCAGCATGAGAACCTCTTTGCCTATCCGCGTGAACCACTCGAAAACAGCCTGGCCATGCAGTTCATACCCGTCCGGGAAGATCTGGAACTGCTGGCCAGCATCTGGGAAACCCGGCAGCGCGACTATGACCTTTTCATCAGGAGCATGGCGGAAAATCTCCCTGCGCCCAAGCGGAATGACAAAACCGCAGCGGCGGATTATGCCCGATTTGTCAACCAGCAGGAGGGCAAGGTCCTCCCTCCGGTGCAACCGGAGTTTGCGCGGAAGGATCCGCAGGCTCGTGGTCCCGACCATCCGGTGGTGAATGTCACGCGGGAGGATGCGGAGTTGTTTTGCCTGTGGCTCACCCATTACGAGCGCAAGAAGGGTGAGATCGGAATGGGACACCACTATCGTCTGCCCACCGATGCGGAGTGGAGTATCTTCGTGGGTCTGGATGGTGAGAACGGGGTGTGGCCGATGGAGAAGCATGGACGAGCCGACGGGTTCTTCTGGGGAGCGGAGATGCCGCCGCCGGAGCGTGGTGGAAACTTTGCGGACTTGAGTCTGGTGGATGCCGATTTCGTGGAGACCGGCGATCATATTGCGGACTACAATGACGGAGTGGCCTACACGTCACCGGTGGGCAGCTATGCTGGTCGACCGGTGGGTAAGCACATGATGTATGATCTCGGAGGCAACGTGCTGGAGTGGGTGGGGAGTGATTACAGTTCCTTCGGCGAGTACGACGTCGCGCGGGGGGCATGCTGGAAGGGGTTTGTTGACAATCACCTCAAGGCCTCGGTGCGCAGACCCGTACGCAAACCTTCCCTGAGCCCGGGCAATGGCGATACTTCCGGCCTCTACGGTTTCCGGGTCGTTCTTGCCAAGGTCCCGGTCATCGCCGAAAAAGAGAATGAAAACGAAACCGCGCCGGAAGGCGCGCCTGAGAAATGATCGGAATCAGCATCGACTACCAGGGCCAGCTCCATTGCTCAGCCACCCATGATCCCTCTGGCGATTCTCTCGCCACCGACGCTCCGGTGGACAACAATGGACGTGGGGAGACCTTTTCGCCCACCGACCTGGTGGCCACTTCCCTCGGAACCTGCATGGCCACCGTGATGGGGATTGTGGCCCGGCAGAAGGAGATCTCCCTCGAAGGCATGAAACTTGGTGTGCGCAAGCATATGTCTGAGGATACCCCCCGCCGGATCTCCAAGCTGGAAGTGGAAGTCGATATGCCGATTCCCGGGGATCACCCCGGATGCGAGGTCCTTCAGGGTGCCGCCCTGGGCTGTCCGGTCTACCACAGCATCCACCCGGAGATTGAAGTGCTTCTCACTTGGCGCTGGAAGTAGGGGCCCCCGGCCAGAGCGAAGAGAGGAACCGGTAGTCCCGGTTCCGGAGAGATGGGTCCGAGGTTTTGTGGAATTCTGATCCACTTCATCCGGGAAGAGGGGAGAGAAATAGCCTCTTTCAGATTGCATTCACCCGGAAATATCCGACACTTACTAACATAACTTACTTGATCAAGTTACTTATGATTAATATCCCTGAGCATGTCGTTTTCGACGATGCGCAGCGTGGAGCCCTCTCAAGATAGCTGGGAGCAACGGGACGTCTACCAAGGCCCAATTTCAGAATACGCATGAGCAAGAAGGACGGAAAACCATCGGCTAACGAGGGCATCAAGGAGCGCAGCAACTATCTGCGCGGGACGATTGCGGAAGGGTTGCAGGATCTTTCCACCGGGGGCCTCTCGGCGGACGATCAACAACTCATCAAGTTCCATGGATCCTACCAGCAGGACGACCGGGATCTGCGGTCCGCCCGGCGTAAGCAAAAGCTGGAGAAGGCCTTTTCCTTCATGATCCGCATCAGGGTGCCGGGAGGGGTTTCCACCCCGGAGCAGTGGATGGAGATCGATCGGCTGGCTACGGAGTATGGCAACGACACAATCAAATTGACCACCCGGCAGGCCTTTCAGCTGCATGGTGTGATCAAGAGCAATCTGAAGCGCACCATGAGGGAGATCAACGAGACTGCGCTGGACACCATCGCGGCCTGCGGGGATGTGAACCGCAACGTGATGTGCAACGCAAATCCCGATGCCTCCGTCCTGCACGCCGAAGTGCTTGAGGCGGCCAGGGCCATCAGTGCCCACCTCACTCCATCCACGGGGGCCTATCATGAGATCTGGCTCGATGGCGAAAAGGTGGGGTCGAGCAAGGATGAGGAGGAACCGATCTACGGGAAGCATTATCTCCCCCGGAAGTTCAAGATTGCGGTGGCTCTACCGCCCAACAATGACGTGGATATCTACGCCAACGATCTTGCCTTCATTGCCATCGTCAGGGGAAATGATCTGGAGGGCTTCAACGTGGCGGTGGGGGGTGGCATGGGAATGACCCACGGCAAGGAGAAGACCTATCCGCGGGTTGCGGACGTGATAGGTTTCATTCCCGCCGACAAGGTTGTGGAGGTGGCCGAGAAGGTGATGCTGGTGCAGCGCGATCACGGGGATCGGATCGATCGCAGGCATGCCCGCCTGAGATACACCCTGGATGATCACGGGGTGGATGCCTTCCGCGGGCTGGTGGAGAAGCGACTGGGTTACGAGCTGGAGAAGGAGCGTCCGTACGAGTTTACCGAAAATGGCGATCGCTATGGCTGGTCGGAGAACCAGGACGGCACCTTCAACTACACCTTCTATGTGCCGGGGGGACGGATTTACGACAGTGAAGACAGCCGATGGCGGAGCGGTTTCCTGGAAATTGCGAAGATCCTGCAGGGTGAATTCCGCCTGACCGGCAACCAGAACCTGGTGGTGGCCCGGGTGAGCGGGGAGCAGCGTTCCGAGGTGGAGAGGTTGATTGCAGATTACAGGCTCGACGTGCACGAGCGGCATACCGCCCTGCGGCTCCACTCGCTGGCCTGTGTGGCCCTGCCTACCTGCGGACTGGCGTTGGCGGAAGCGGAACGTCATCTGCCGGACGTTGTCACGGAACTGGAAGAGGTCATTGAGGAGTGTGGCCTGCATCATGATGCGATCACGATCCGGATGACTGGTTGCCCGAACGGCTGTGCGCGGCCCTACATCGCGGAGATCGCCTTCGTGGGTCGGGCTCCCGGCAAGTACAACGTCTACCTGGGCGGTGGATTTTTTGGACAACGGTTGAACAAGCTCTACCGTGCCAGCGTAAGGAGTGAGGAGATTCGTGACCTGCTCAAACCGGTGATCGAGGACTATGCCAGGAACCGGGAGGAGGGTGAACGCTTTGGTGACTTCGTCATCCGCCAGCGCTACGTGAAGTCCACCAGCAACGGGCTCGACTTTCATCACGACGTGGTTCTCCCGGAATGATTGACCCGCTGACGGAGCCATGAAGACGGACACGAATGTGAAACAGGATCCGGAGGATGTGGACGCGCTCAATGCGCAACTCAAGCCACTGGAGGCGGAGGGGCGTATTGAGTTTCTGGCAGAGCGATTCTCAGGCCGCCTCCTGGCGACCACCAGTTTTGGTCTGCAGGCCGCGGTGATGCTGAAATTGCTCAAGGATCACGCTCCCGGCATCCCGATTGTCTTCATTGATACCGGTTATCTTTTTGCGGAAACCTATCGCTATGCAGACCACCTGCAGGAGGAACTGGGATTTGAAGTCCAGGTTTATTCCCCCGCCGTGACCGCTGCGCGGCAGGAGGCACTTTACGGCAAGCAGTGGGAAGGGGGACCGGAAGGGATGGACGACTACGCCCGGGTCCACAAGATCGAGCCCATGAACCGTGCCCTCCGGGAGCTGGGAGCGGATGTCTGGATCAGCGGCCTGCGCCGTTCGCAATCGAGCGCGCGTTCCCAGCGCGGATTTGCTGAAATACAGTCAAAGACGTTGAAGGGTTATCCCATTATCGATTGGGATGACGAGAAAGTGGAACGCTTCATCCAGGACCATGGGCTGCCCCGCCATCCTCTTGTGGCGGCAGGCTATGTCACCATGGGGGACTGGCATTCGACCAACCCCGGGAGCAAGTCGTCAAAGGAGTCGACGCGTTTCAACGGAGAGAAATACGAGTGCGGACTGCATCTCGATTCGAGACAGCAGGATTTTCAGATATAATTCATTGATGACCCTGCTGCCAACAGGTAGAGGTCGTCTTGCTACAAACCACTAAAACTAGATCAATGAGTGGAGTCTCAGGAAACATGGTTGATATGATCGGGAACACCCCGATGGTTAAGTTGAACAGCATCGCCAACGGCTGCAAGGCCGAGGTGGTTGTGAAATCAGAGGGCTACAATCCGCTCTTCAGCGTGAAGGACCGCATCGGCAAGTCCATGATCGAGGCGGCAGAGGCGGATGGTTCGCTGAAGTCAGGTGGAACGATCATCGAGCCGACCTCGGGCAACACCGGAATTGCGCTCGCCTTCGTGGCGCGTTCAAAGGGATATCGATGCATTCTCACCATGCCGGAGACGATGTCGATCGAGCGCCGCGTGCTTCTCAAAATGCTTGGAGCGGAGATCGTGCTTACCCCGGGGCCCAAGGGGATGGGGGGTGCCATCGCGAAGGCCAAGCAGCTTCTGGAGGAGGATCCGGAGGCCTTCGGTCCCAGCCAGTTCGACAACCCCGCCAATCCGGAAGTTCATCGCAAGACGACCGCGGAGGAAATCTGGCGCGATACCGGTGGCGAAATTGACGTCTTTGTGGCTGGCGTGGGCACAGGTGGAACGATTACGGGAGTATCCGAGGTGATTAAGGCCCGCCGCGACCTGCACACCGTGGCAGTGGAGCCTTCGGCCAGCCCGGTCATCTCGGGCGGCGACCCGGGTCCGCACAAGATTCAGGGAATCGGAGCCGGATTCATTCCGGGCAACCTCAATACCGAGATCGTGGATGAGGTGGTGCAAGTTTCCAATGAGGATGCCTTTGAAACCGCCCAACAGCTTTGCCTGCTTGAGGGGTTCCCCGCCGGTATCTCCAGTGGTGCGACCATCTGGGCGGCCCTGCAGGTTGCCAAGCGCGAGGAGATGACTGGTAAGCGGGTGGTGGTCATTGCGGCCAGTACAACCGAGCGTTATCTCAGTACCCCGTTAGCGGAAAGCGTGCGGGAGGAGGTGGCCAATCTGCCGGTCTCGGAGGTCTAGAGCGTCAGATGAAATACATGGGGGCACCCGCTTCAGATGCCATCATCTCAAGGGTGATTGCTCCGAGGCGCTCGGAGACGGTGTTCGAGAGGTCGTGCCAGACGTTGCTCACGGCGGGCCCGGAGGTTCCCGAGCTGTTTTCCGGGGTGGCCAGGAGTCCGGGTTCCACCGCCTGGACCACTTCGCGAAGGGAGACCTTGGCGGGGGGGCGGGTGAGGACGTACCCGCCCGCCTTGCCCCGTTTGCTGGTCACGATGTCAGATCGCTTGAGTTCGTTCAGGATCTGGACGAGAAAGCTGGAGGAGATATCTTCCCGCCGGGCGATGTCCTCGAGCTTTACCACCGTGCTACCATCATAGTGCCTGGCAAGGCAGACCACCGCCCGACAGGCATACTCCAGTTTCTGGGAAACCCTCACCGATAGCACATAAGCACATGTCTGATACCGGCACCAGTCCGCAATCTGCGGATCTTCGCGAACAATCCGGGGAGCACGTTGATCGGCTTTGGGAGGGTCTGCGCACCCAGGCCGGTGAAATCGCGGCAGCAGAGCCCGCTCTCAGTTCTCTTCTCTCGGAAGTGGTCCTGGATCAACCCTGCCTGGGCTCGGCCCTTGGAGTGCGCCTGGCACGCAAGCTGGCGCGCCAGGACATGCCCTGTGAGGAACTGGTGCCCTTGCTCGCCGGACTGTTGCGTGACCATCCGGCACTGGTGAACAGTGCTGTTGCCGACCTGGACGCGATCCTCGAGCGGGATCCGGCCTGCACTTCGGCGCTTGAGCCTCTGCTTTACTACAAGGGCTTTCTCGCCATCACGACTTACCGGGTGTCGCACTACCTCTGGAATAACGGGCGCCGCCCGATGGCGCTCTACTTCCAGAGTCTGGCCAGCGAGGTCTTTGGCGTGGACATCCACCCGGCGTCCCGGATTGGTTGCGGGATCCTGCTCGATCATGCCACCAGTTTCGTGGTGGGGGAGACTGCCGTTATCGAGGACAACGTTTCCATCCTGCACGAGGTTACCCTGGGAGGCACTGGCAACGAAAGTGGAGCCCGCCATCCAATCGTGCGCTCCGGAGTCCTGATCGGCGCGGGAGCCAAGATCCTCGGCCGTGTTGAGATTGGCCAGGGAGCCAAGATTGGAGCCGGCAGCGTGGTCCTTGATGACGTGCCTCCGCACACGACGGTGGCCGGAGTGCCGGCTGAGATCGTGGGCGCCAGCAAGGAGGAGAGTCCTGCCCTTGCCATGGATCAGAGCCTGGAAGTGGGCGAAAGCCTGGGGTCGTCGGGCCTTTGACGCGGGGCTGAAGCTTTCTGCTGTGGCCGCGATTGTTCATTTTCGTCGCTTGGCCTGGTCGAAGCGTGAACTGCGACGGTCTGGATCCTCGCTGGTAGTGGTGACGGATCTGGAGGTGGGCGATGGCTGGGTGGGCAGGTTCGGTTCGTCGATCCCCCGGGGCGCTTCCTTCCCTGGTTTGGGTTCGGGAGAAGGAGGAGCTTCGCCCTTCTTCTCTCTGCGGGCCCTGGCTTTTGCCCGACGACGCTCCCTTCGAACTTTGGCACCGGCGGGAACCAGGATGGGAAGGCGCCAGCCCATGCGGGTGACGAGTGCGTCGAGCAGCATGACGAAGAGGGCGAGGAGGAGGAGCGGGATGCGCAGGTTGGTGGCGTAGATGGCCGGGGGACGGATCCAGGCCTGGGAGAGATCAAGTAGTTCGCGGCCACCGCTCAGGCGGGAGACTTCGCGAAGTTCTGCCAGACGCTCGGGGTCGAAGGACCACTCCGCGGAACTTCCCACCACCACCGGGCCGAAGGCGAGGGCATGCGATCCTGCCTGTACCGCCCCACGGATAACCTGGCCTTCTCCCATCTCGCGGGTGACCGAGAAGTGACCAGGTGCGACGCGCTTCCATGCGATTTCAAAGGGTCTACCGCCTCCTTCGCCCTCGAGGAGCTTGATGCGTGGAGGGGTCTGGGCAAAGCGCCGGGTCCATTCGTCGGTTTCGTAGAAAAGGTCGATGGTGAGGCGCGTTCCCTCCAGGCGATGCCGAAGGCCGAGTCCGGGGGGCATTTCAGAACCCATGAGCCACCGGGTAATGGTCTGGACAAAGTCGCCGTAGCTCTCCCAGGACCGGGCCTTTTCCGAGTGCTCCCCGCCCAGCGGGAAGGAAACCGCCATGCAGCGGCCGATCCCACGGTTCCAGTGGGTGATGAGAGGGCCGAGGTAGTCGTCCTGTGCCACCAGCGAGGTGGTGGCAAATTCCCTGGGATAGGAGAGGTTATACCCGTCTACTTCGGACAGGAACTCGAACGGCTTGGGAGAGATCTCGGACCAGTGTCCGGTAGGACGGGTGGCGACCGGATCCTTGATGAAGGCCGAGCGCGCCACCGTGACGGTTTCCTGGGCAAAGAGCTTGGGAATCTCCATGGGCTTGTTGGTGAAGAAGATCCTTCCATTTCCGAGCTTGGCAATGTCCTCAAGGAGGTTCGCATCCGGATCCGAGCGCGTCCCGAGTCCGATAACGGAGACCGTGCCGCTGTTGTTGGTGATCTCATTGAGGAGTTGCTTGTAGTCGCCTGGTTGTTCCGAGTCCGCCGCATCGGAGAAGAGGATGATGTGGCGCGTTCCCAGATCAGTTTTACTGAGGTCGTCCCAGGCGGCCTTGAGACCGCGGTAGACGAAGATCCCGCCTCCTTGCGAGCGGACCTTGCGGGCCGCGGTCATCCACTGCTTCTTCTTGTTGCCTACGTCGCTGAGCTTGATGACGGCATGCGGTTCGCTGTCCACTGCGTAAATGGCGATCTTGTCCTGGGATCCGAGCAGTTCGATCGCCTTGGCGGCACCAGTGTTGGCGAGTTGCATCTTGGTGACCTGCTTTCCGCCCTGGGCGACAGTCATCCCCATCGATCCGGAGCGATCCATGACGATGGCCATCGCTACAGCCAGCTTCCGGTGTTCAGTCTTGAGTTCCATGGAAACGGGAAGAAGGGGATCGACCGCCGATTCAAAATAACCGCCCGAGCCGAAGGACTGTTTGCCGCCGGCCATCAGGAATCCCCCGCCCTGTTCGTGGACGAAGAAGTTCAGCGCGGACAGGAAATCTCCCGGCATCTCGAAGGCGGGAACATTATTGATGATGACTGCGCGCGTTCCGGAGAGTTGTCCCACCTGTAGTCCCAGGGAGTTGGTTGCGACCTCCACGGTGAAGCCCTGCTGGCGGAGGATCTGTGCCACCGGATCGTCGGAGTACTTGGTGATCAGGAGGATGCGCGGGCCTCCCGTCACCTCGATCCAGCGTTCTGCAGTGTTGTTGCCCGGATGAGCATCGTCAGGCGGCGTAATGCGGGCGCTGTACCTGTAGGATCCGACTGCGGGAATGCGATCGGTGAACTCAACCTTGCCGGTACCGTTCTTGAGAGAGACTCTGACGTTTTCTGCGATGGGGTGACCGTCACGCAGAATGTGCAGGGGGACGTCGATATCCTCGAAGCCCCGCACGGTGATGCCGAGGACGAAGGGTTCGTTCAGCTGCGCCCGCACGGGAGTGTGGATTCGCGCGATACTGAAATCTCTGGTGGTTTCCTCGCGCACGAGCCGGAAGTCGAGCGGAATACCGCGGGCTTTCAACTTGGCGGCAGCCTCCACGAGAGGCTCGGTGGCGTAGCCGTCCGTGAAGGCAAGCACCCGGGTGGGTCGCCCGGCATTGGCAAGGGCGAGGACGTTCTGGATCGCAAGGTTGGTGCGGGTGAGTTTGCGGTTGCCGGTGAAAACGGCGGAATCACCCCTGCCCTGTTCCAGAACCTCGGCGGCATAGTCCACGAACAAGAGCTGGTCCTTGCGGGTGGGTTTCGACCGGAGCAGAAGTTCACGCCATTCCGGAAGGCCGGTATCGATAAGGTCCTCAGTCGATTCGGAACGGTCGAGGAGAATCCAGAGGTCAAGGCTGTCTTCCGTCTTTTCAAGTCTGGGGTCGGCGAGGAGGAGGGCCAGGGTTAGAAGGGCGATAATCCGTAGTGGTCGCCAGAGCTGAAGGTGGGGCCAGAACCACCCCGCGAAAAGGAAGGCTCCGAGAAGGAAGAACCACTCTGGAGTTTCGAAGAGCATTTCAGAAGGAGGCGGACGGAGGGGTATGGGTTGAGAACAGGGGCGGCTTGCGAGGGTGAAGGAGAGGAGATTTGCGGCAGGATAAGCACCACGGCTTGCGGTCTATCGGCTGCTGGTGACGGGTAAGGGATCGGCAGGGTGCTCTTCTTCGTCCCTGGGGCGGTCTCTGGTGAAGTGCCAGGCGAGGAGAAGGGAGATCAGAACGATGATCACCCAGAGGCGCCAGAGATGGTCCTCCCGGGTGTTGCGTTCTACTGTCTTCCCGCTCAATCCCGCGATCTGATCATCAGATTGGCAGCCCCGCAGGTCGGCTTCGCGGGTGTCGGCAAAGTGGCATCCCGACTCAAGAAGCAGTTCGTCTCCCTGCCTGATTTCAAAAAAGCCGGGCTGGGCAGGAGCCTGCAGAAACCGGGCCTGCGTGAGGGCGATCACCTCGGTTCCGTCCTCCAGAGCACGACCGTCTGCGCCGAACCGGGTGAGGCTCAGGGGGGCAGCCCGGGCACTGCTCCGGGTGGCAATCCTGAGAGGTTGGCCGGCTTCGGTGTTGAGAACTTCCAGGGCCACCTTCCGGTTACGCAGTTCCTGGCTGAAGCGGTGAAGGAGGAGAGCGGTTGATTCGAGTTGCTCGGCATTGGAGAGAGTGAGGTCGAAATTGAAGATCAACTGACGCACGCGCCGGGGTTCGGCACCTTCTGGTGCTTCGGGGAGGATGGAGGTGCGCAGGGCAATGAGAGGGCGGTTTCCCTGCCAGAGGAGGACTTCATCAGTCTTGTTGAGCTGGATCTGGATGGACTCCCGAACGAGCAGAGACTGCCAGTTGATCCCATCCATGAGCGGGTGTTTTTCCGCCACGATGCCACCGCGCAGGTATTTGCGACTTTGGGTCGTCTCGTCGACCATGAGGATGCTGTTTCCTCCGGGCAGGGCAGGGAGAAGCGGATCGTAGGAGACCAGCGAGAGATCGGCCTGGATGGGATCACTGACCTCTTCGAGGTTGCGGAAACGGCCGAACTTCCTGGCGATGTTGCCGTGCTTTTCGGAGACTTGGAGGTAGTATTTGAGGCTCTTGGGACGGGGCAGGACGAGCGGCAGTTCGTCGTCGAGACTGAAGTCATCCGGGGTGAGCACCACGCGCAGGCTGTTGCTTCCAGCCGGGAAGGCCGAACTTATCGTGGTCATGGAATTCTTCTCGAGGGTGACCGGTTGCGGCTGGCTCCTGCTGCCGTCAGCAAAGACGATCTGCCAGCTACGGGTCTGAGGGCTGTCGGAGTAATTCCGGAGCAGGGCGTTCCACCTGATGGTGTCGCTCTCATTTTCGAAAGCCACCCCCGTAAACCCAACATTGATCCTGGGTTCTCCAATGGAGAGGGATTGTGCATTGAAGGGCAGATCGGCCCCGGGGGCGTCACTGACGTAGATCAGAATGCCTTCGCGATTGACCCGGCTGCGGGCCAGTCGCAGGGAGTTGTCGGGGTCGATTGAGCCGGCGGAAGGGTTCCAGTCTTCCAGGGTGGTGAGGGCCTCCTCAAGGTCGTTGCCGGCGTAGATGACCGGTTTTTCCGCTGCGCTCTCAAAGAGATAGAGCTGGAGGCGGGACGCGCTTCCCTGCAGCGGGGGAAGTTTCTCGCGCAGGCTGCTCACCAGTTTGTCCTTGAAAACACTCATCGATGCCGAGCTGTCGAGAACAACCGCCACCTGCTGGGTGGAGGCGGGCCTGACATAGCGCGGGAGGACCAGAAGCCAGGTCAGGAGGAGAACCATCAGGAGTTGGAGCCAGAGCGGAATGGAGTTGGTGAACCGGTCAAAGCGGCGGCCGCTCAAGGATTCGCGCTGGGTATGAGCAAGAAGAAAGAGGGTGCTGATCGGAATGACCCTGGCCTGCCGCTGGAGGAAGTGAATGAGGATGAGGGCCGGGATGCCAAGGAGCGCGAAAAAACCGGCGGGATTGGTCAGGACAATATTCATGCGGGGGCTCCGGGCGCTCAGAAAGACAACTAGGCCAAGATTCCTGAGCGATCAACCTTGGCGGCCCGGAATCCCCGCCTCAGGGAGGGGGCGCATGGAGGCCGTTCAGGGCAGGTGGAGGTGCAGGAGAGTCCGGGCCGCCTCTCCGACAGTTGCCCGCTCGGTATCATTTAACTGGCTGAGGAGGGGGAGGTGTGGTCCGGAATGGGCGATTTTCGTGAGTTCGATGGCCTCGTGAAGAACACGGACGGGATGGATGGAATTGCGGAGATCCTCGAGAGGCAGGAACAGGCTGCGGATGGTCTCAGCTCGTGCGAGGTCGCCCGCATTGAGAGCTTCCAGCATTGCCTGCGAGAGGGATGGGTTCACGCAAACGCAACCGGAAGTGAAGCCGGTGAGTCGGAACTGCTCACGGTGGATGATGGCCGGTTGCTCGCCGATGCCGCTCACGATGATAGAGGGATCAACCACTTCCACCAGACGGGCGAGGTAGGAGTCTTCAGCGGGATCATCGCGCACGATGGCGTATTTGATGAAGCTGACGTGGCCGGCCTCGACCAGGCGGGCGGCATCCTCAGGTTCGAGATAACCGGGATTCCTGAGGTAGAGGACGATGGGGCGTTTGAAGGCCCGGGCAAAGTGGCTGAGTCCTTCCACCACTCCTTCACTGGTAGTGGGTCCCTGCATGGGCAGGACCATGGCCGTGGGGAACCCGGATTCGGCGAGGGACAGGGCCTGGTTCATCATGGTGCCATAGGCCGGGCCCACGGATGGGATGACCAGGGTGTCCTCGCCTGCCGCCCCGGCAACAACCTGAAGGAGACAACCGTACTCGTCCGGTCGTATGTGATAGAGGTTGGCATTGCCGCCATAGAGGAGGGTGCTCACTCCGCCCTCTTCGATGTGCTCGATGATTTTTCGATTTTCATCGACCGAAATGGAATAGTCGTCCGCGCGGGCGAGCGGGGGCACGGCAATCACGGAGGCACGGAGGAGATCGGGAGTGACGGGGCCGGTTCTCATGGTGCTTGGCGCACAGGGCGCTAGTGAATCTCGGGATCGGGGGTGCTGGAACCGTCGTTCTCAAGAAACCGAAAGTCGCAACCCTCGTGGGCCTGAGTCACTTCGTCTTCAAAGAGTTTGCCGTATCCACGGCTGAAGCGTGGGGGAAGGGCGGTCCATTGTTCCCGGCGGCGGGCCAGTTCTTCTTCTTCGACATCGAGATGGAGTCGGCGCTCGGCGACATTGAGTTCGATCATGTCCCCGTCCTGAACCAGGGCGAGTGGCCCTCCGAGGTGTGACTCGGGAGCGATGTGGAGAACACAGGTGCCGTAGCTGGTTCCACTCATTCTGGCGTCGGAAAGTCGCACCATGTCGCGCACGCCCTGCTCGAGGAGATAGTTCGGGAGAGGAAGCATCCCTGATTCGGGCATGCCGGGTGCACCAAGCGGGCCACCGCTCTGCATCACGATGACATGATTGGGGGTAATGCCCAGGGCAGGATCGTGAATGCGGGCCCTGATGTCCGCCAGACTCTCGAACACGACGGCTGGTCCCCGGTGAGTGAGCAGTCGGGGATCGGCTGCTGCCGGCTTGATGACGGCTCCTTCCGGGGCAAGATTGCCACGCAGGATGGCGGTGCCGCCCTCGGAGGTGAGAGGATTGTCGAGGGGCCGGATTACATCTTCGTTGAAGACTTCGGCATCCCTGATTGCTTCGCCCAGGGTGATCCCGGCTGCGGTGGGGCAGTCCAGGTGGAGAAGGTCCTGGATACGCTGAAGCAGAGCGGGAAGCCCGCCCGCATCGTAGAAGTCACCCATGACGTAGGCACCGCTCGGCTTGAGATTGGCAAGAACCGGGGTGCGTGCGGCGATCTCGTCGAAACGCTCAAGAGGGAGATCAATGCCGGCCCGCCGGGCAAGGGCGATGAGATGGACGATGGCGTTGGTGCTCCCTCCGATAGCCATGTCAGTGGTGATGGCGTTGTGAAAGGACCTTTCACTGAGGAGGTCGCTCGGCTTGAGATCTTCCCAGGCCATCTCGACGATGCGTTTTCCGCAGCGAGCGGCCATGCGCGAGTGGGCCGAGTGTACGGCGGGGATGGAGGAGGAACCGGACAGGGCGAGGCCAAGCACCTCGGTGATGGAAGTCATGGTGGAGGCTGTGCCCATGGTCATGCAGTGGCCCGGGCTGGGCGCGATGTGATCTTCCAGGTCGTTCCAGGCGTCGCAGGAGAGGCAGCCCGCTCCGCGCTCGGCCCAGTACTTCCAGAGATCGGTTCCGGAAGCGACCTCTTCGCCGCGCCAGCTTCCGCGCATCATGGGCCCGCCCGGCATGAAGAGGACGGGAATGTCCACCATGAGGGCGCCCATGAGGAGGCCCGGGGTGGTCTTGTCGCAACCGCCCATGAGGACGGCGGCGTCGATGGGGTGGGCTCGCAGGACTTCCTCAGTTTCCATGGCCAGCAGGTTGCGATAGCTCATGGAAGTTGGCTTCATGAAGGTTTCGCTCAGACCCAGAACGGGAACTTCGACGGGTGATCCGCCGGCCTGCCAGACGCCTCGCTTGATTTCCTCGGCGCGCTGACGGAAGTGCGCATGACAGGAAATGAACTCATTCCAGGTATTGAGGATCGCGATGACTGGTTTGCCCATGAATTCGTCATCGTTGAAGCCGAGCTGTTTGTGGCGGGAGCGGTGACTGAAACCCCTCTGGGTGTCGGGCGCGAAGAAGCGGTGGCTGCGAAGATCTTCGGGCTTCCTGCGTGGGCGCGAATCAGACATATGGATGTTGGTGACGAACTCTCTTTACATCCGGGGCGGTTCTTTTGAAGGCTTTTCGCCCATGGAAGGATGGTGTGCACGATGAGCCCGGTCGTCATTTGCCTGATTGGAATGGCGGTGGTGGCAGGAACCATCCTGAAGTTTCGCCTGCATCCGTTCCTGGCGTTGATGCTGGGAGCGGTGGTGGTGGCCGTGCTGGCTCCCGGTGAGGAACCGTTGGCCCTGGTCGGAAAGAGGCTTGGAACGGCCTTCGGCAGCGGTTGCGGCAAGGTGGGACTGGTCATCGCGATGGCGGCAGTCATTGGCCAGTGTCTCCTTGCGAGCGGAGCGGCCGAGCGGATCGTGAGAGGATTCCTGAGTCTTTTTGGAGTAAAACGTGCTCCACTGGGATTCCTGAGCAGTGGATTTCTCCTCGGTATCCCAGTCTTCTTCGACACGGTGTTCTACCTCATGGTTCCGCTGGTGCGGACCTTCGCGAAGGCCAACCCGGAGAAATTCATTCTCGCCCTCCTCGCGGTGGTGGCAGGGGGCAGTATGGCTCATTCGCTCGTGCCGCCCACGCCCGGTCCGCTCCTGGTGGTCTCTGACATTGATGAAGCCCTCAGGGATCAGGGACGTCCCGGACTTGATCTCAGTGTCATGATCCTCGGAGGATTGCTTCTGGGCGTCATCACCATGACGGTGGGATACCTCTATGCTCGCTGGGCGAACAACGCCTTCAGGATTGAGATGCGGGACACCGCCCTCTCCCTGGATGAAGAATTCGAGCCCGATCCCGGGCGGCAGCTCCCCTCGCTGAGAATCTCGCTGCTGCCCATCGTGATTCCCTTCGTGCTCATCATGGCCGGGACGATTGTGGTCTCGCTGCATGGAAAAGCGACGGAGGCCGACTACGCTCTGGGAGGGCAGATTGTCCTTCTGCTGGGGAACAAGAATATGGCCCTGGGGGTGGGGGCGCTCATCGCAATTCTCATCCTGGTGAAGCATCGTCCCCCGGGGCTGGCCATTCCCCGGGTTCTGCAGTCGGCCCTGGCGGGTGGGGGTACGATCATCCTGATCACGGCGGCAGGCTCGGCCTTCGGATCGATCATGAAGGAGACCGGAATCGCGGACACCCTGAAGGATGTGTTCAGCGGCTCCGGGAACATGATTCTCCTCGTCGCTTTTCTGTGCACCGCCCTGGTCCGGATGGCCCAGGGTTCGGCCACGGTGTCCATGATCACCTGTGGAGCCCTGATGGCGTCCCTGCTGGAGAACGTGGAACTGGCTTTCCATCCCGTTTATCTTGCCCTGGCCATCGGTTGCGGGTCGAAGCCCGGTCCCTGGATGAATGACAGCGGTTTCTGGGTTATCTCCAGAATGTCGGGAATGACCGAGGGGGAAACTCTCAAGACATTCTCGGTCATGCTGACTCTGATGGGAGTGGCGGGTTTCGTGGTGGTCTGGATTGCCTCCCGGGTGATCCCGCTGGTGTAATGGCCGGCGCGGATGCCGCCCACCCGCAGCCCGCGACTGCATCTGCCGGGGCTGCCTTGAGGAGAGGGGACCCTATTGCCTGCCAGGCGGCTTCTTTCCCGTGCGCAGGTTGTGGTGGATCTGGGCGACCTTGCCCATGTAGTGGTCCATCTTGTAGTCCACCGCCGCCCTCTTCATGTGTTCGGCGGCCTTCCCGGTCTCACCGAGGGCTTCGTAATAGAGGCCGAGGTAGAGGTGGGCGTAGCAGAGATGATTGCGCAGTTTCAATTTGTCCGACTGGTCCCGGCCGGCGGCAGCGAGAACCTTCCCGGTCGAACCGGTGCCCTTGAAAAGGGCGTGGACTTCCCTGAGGGGAACACGTCGGTCGCCGGCGTAGGGATACATCTTTTCGCGAGCGTTCCTGACCGTGCCCCCCTTTGCGCGCACGGCGCAGATGAAGTGCCAGACGGCATTCTCCACGTCGGTGCCGTTGACGGTCTGGTGGATTTTGAACTGTGCTACTCCGTCCTCGTAACGTCCGGCGTAATAGAGCGCGATCCCACGTTGCCAGTGGTGGGGTGCCTGCCGGGGCACCATCTTGACCACGCGGTCCCAGTCCTGCAGCGATTCCGCTATGCGACCGGCGAAGAAGTGCTCGGTTCCGCGGCGGTTGAGAAAATCCGGGCTGCTCTCCTTGTCCGGCACGCCGTCCTGGGCGGAGGAGGGCAGGGTGAGGGCGGCGGCTCCGAGAGCGGACAGGAGGAGTCTCATGTGGAGACGTTCACCACTCGGGCACCAAGTTGCAATGACCAAGGCGGGCGAAATCGGATTTGCCTGCAGAGAGGCCGGGGTGACCTTCTCGCTCAGTTGGTCACTTCCAGGGCGCCGGCGGAGATGGCCTCCTCATGGAGAGCTGATTCAAGGTTGGTATCGGCGCCAACGCGGGCGAGGATGGCATTGTAACGGCGGCTGACAGTCTTCCAGATCTCGAAGTGGTTGGCGTAGGTTTTCCTGTAGCGCGACAGGACTGTGGGTTCGATGCGGTGAGGGTGGCGGGTCTTCCGTTCGGCTTCGATGAATTCATAGTTGCCGTGCCAGTCGGGATCGGACTCGGCCCGGGCGAAGGGGACAAAGACGACCGGGCTGCCCTGGCGGTGGCCGAGCAGACCGATGAGGGCGACGGGATCACCGGAGAAGAGGAGGTCGGAGAGGAAGACGCGGAAAGCGTTGGCCCGGAAGGGAATGGTGGAGAGGTCGGGAGGTTGATCCGGGTCGGCCTCCTGGAGGGTTCGGGCGGTCTGGAGCCAGTGGTGGGTGTGGACCGCTTCCCGGGGGATGGGACGAATGTTACCACCCACCACGAGGTGGATGTGGAGAGAGGCTCCCGTGCGTGCGGCGCTCTCGACGAGAAAGTAGAAGAGTTCGCAGGAGCGGCGGGCCTTGGCCGGTTCGAAGAACATCGACTCGGAAACATCGAAGACGAGGTCAACGACCGGGCGCACCTCCTCGCGGTAGAGTTTCATGGTGTAGTGGCCGGTGCGGGCGTAGGCCTGCCAGTTGATATGGCGCGGGTCATCGCCGGGGGCGTAGGATCGGTGATCCTGGAAATCGAGGGAGGAGCCGACCCCGGCACCGAGGAACTCGCCGGCCTGTCCCTTCCAGACGCGGGAGTGCAGGGGGAGTCGGAGTTTCTCGGCACAGACCGAGGCTGAGGCCGAGGCGTTCTTGAGGAGGTCGCGATCCAAGGGGTTGCAGGGTTCGGGTGTCAGTGGTCAGGGCCCACCTCGGCGAGATCCTGGGCGTCGAGGTCCTCGAGGGCTTCGGTTTCGAGCTTGGAGAGGGCTGCCATGCGGGGAAGGGATCCACCAAGAATGATGAGGAGATAAATCCCGGTGATGATGGCGGAGACAAGGAGGACAGTGGATTGATCCGGGGAGGAGGCAGATTGACCAGCGATGGGCAGGAGAACCGCGGGGATGAAACTGAAGACCCAGAGGAGTAGTTTCTCGGGGACGACCCTGTAAAGCTCAGAGAGGATGGCGGTCAGGACAAAGCAGAGGAGGAGGAGAGTGAGGTAGAGGCTGAAGCGGTTGGAGGAGTCGCGCGCGAAGAGCTGGATCAGGGCGGCGGGAAAGGCAAGGGTGCCAAGGCCAATTGCTGCGTAGGTGTAGTTCCGGGGATCGGGGTTGGTGAGGAAGATCAGGAGAAAGAGGACCAGGCTCATGGTGAGGAAAAAGAGCGAACCGGTGGCCCAGCCGGGATAGAGGAGCCGGCCGCTTGCACGACCGAGCGGGCCCATCCGCAGGAAGCGTCGACAGATCACGGAGGGAAACTTGGCCCTCTCACTGAAAAGATCGAGGGAGATGCAGCCGGCAATGATGAGTGCGGAGGTGAGTGCCAGGGCGGGATCGACAGCATGGAGGAGGAGATAGCTCCCCACCATGATGGTCAGGCCGAGAAGGCGCTTACGGGTGGCACGGTTCTCGGAGGTGGGAGCGATGGCCGTGGTGCCGACTTCAAGGAAGAAATAGCTGGCGTAGACCGCGATCGCGAGGATGGCGAGGGCGGTCAGGGACTGGTCACTCCGGGTGAAGCTGAGAATTTCAACGAACTCCGGGATCTGGCGGTGAAGACCGAAGAAAATGTAGCCCATCATGACCGCGGAGCCTCCCACCACCACCAGTCCGCGCAGGAGGACGGAACCGGTGGCAGACAGGCCCACCGTGATGGCCGTCAGTGTCCCCGAGATGAAGAAGAGGTAGGCCATGAGAACAAGCTCCGCGAAGAGTTGCATGCCACCGAAGGAGTAACGGAGGATGAGATAGGGAAGAATGGCAAAGGCAATGAGGGCGGACTGACCCACGATGGAAAGCCACTTGCCATAGACAATGCGCCAGGCGCTGAGGCGGGTAAGGACCATCAGATCGATTGTGTTCTGTCTGATTTCGGTTGTCACCGCCGAGATTCCCCGCAGCGGTTGCACCACGAGGATTCCCAGGGCATAGATGCAGAAGACGATCTTGGAGACGACCTCTCCGACCGTGCCGGAAAGGCTGCCTTCAGCAGTGGCGATGGGAGTGGTGACCAGGAGGACGATGGCGAGGAGTCCCTGCAGCACGAGGAAGAGAATGACGAAGGTGCTGGTTCGGAGGCCCTGGCGCAGTTCCTTGACCAGCATGGGGCTGAGCCGGTCCGGGAAATCGTTGACACTCTCGATGGGAAGGGGTGGCAACTTGGGAGGAGTGGTTGCACTGGGGCTGGTTTCCGCCATGCCGGTAGAGGGAAAGAGGAGTTAGACGACAGGGGGAGGAGGTTCGGCGGGTGGGACGGGATCGTTCGGCGGACTCCCAGCCGGAGTGGTTGGCTGGGGGGGCGGGGTCAGTCCGGGTTCTCCTTCTTCGATCTTTCCCAGGATGTCGATAAAGGCGTCCTCAAGATTGCGCTGTTCCCGGTGGAATTCAATCACGCGAACACCTTCCCGAACCATGCGGCTGAGAATCTCGGCGGCTCTGGCGGACTCGGCGGAGGGGATCCGGATACGTGCACCGCGCTTGCGGGTTTCCATGATCTCAACATCGGTGTTGAGGACGGCCCAGTCGGAAACGGACTCCGGGTTGCCGTCGACCTGGACATCGTAGTAAACGCCGCCGGAGGTATCCGATCCACGCTTAAGGGACTCGGCATCGCCATGGTGCACGATGCGGCCGGCATTGATGAAGAGTAACGAGTCACACATCTCACCGAGTTCGGAGAGGATGTGAGAGGAGATGAAGATGGTTTTTCCTTCCTCCGCCAGAATGCGGATGAGGTGTTTGAGCTCCACCCGGGCCCGGGGGTCGAGGCCGGCGGCAGGTTCGTCCATGATGAGGACCTGCGGGTCATGCAGGAGGGCTCGGCCAAGGCAGAGACGCTGGGTCATACCCTTGGAGAGCTTGTTGGAGAGACGGCTAGCCAGGGGGACGAGGTCCGCGAATGCCATCACTTCCTCGATACGGCTGCGGCGTTCGTCGCCGGTGTAGCCGAGCGCGCGGGCGTAGAAATCGAGGTATTCGAGCACTGTCATGTGCTCGTAGTTCCCGAAATGATCTGGCATCCATCCGATGAGGGAGCGCACCTTGTCGGGGTGGTTGACCACGTTGATGCCACAGATCTCGGCGGAACCCATGGTGGGATAGTCGAGGGTGGCGAGCATGCGCATGGTCGTGGTCTTGCCCGCTCCATTTGCACCAACGAATCCGCACACCGAGCCGTGCGGGATGTCGAAGGATATTCCATCAACGGCCTTGAGGGGACCGAAGTAGCGGAAGAGGTTGCGGACGGAAATGGCGACGGACATGGCAAAATCTTGGATTTCAGATCGTGCTCAATTCCCGGTGAGGATCTGGCCGGTGAGAAAGGTGTAGGTGTCCTCCCAGTCGAGGGTCTCCAGGGTGGTCACCCCCTCGGCCCTGGTGGAGACGGCGAAGAAATGGCCCCGTCGGTTGCGGCACAGATCAAGGCGCGCCTGGTTGCGGCGGGCGAAGAGGTCCTGTTGTTTGCGAAACCAGTCAGCGAACCTCTCTTCGTCAGAGGGTGTGAGTGAAACATTGCGGCCCTGTTGAACGTCGTCGCCCTGCCAGACCCCACCGTTGTCGTCACGGTAGAAGATCTCGTCGAGGGGAAATTCGAATGTCGAGTTGATGGTGGGCGCTTCCGGGCTGCGGACGAGGTTCAGGCGGCCACGGGAGGGACGGATGGTTTCGAAGACGTGTCCGTGTTCACTGCGACTCTGGAACCAGTCGCCGGTAACCTTGAGACCCGACTCGTCAAGGGTGACATTGTAACGGCCGTTGCCGCCACTGTTTTCCTCGGTGATGCGGGCCCAGCGTGAACTGGCGAGCATCACGGGGCTGAGATAACCGTGTTCGCTGGTGGTGAAGCCGGTTTTCAGGAGGACCCCGGTGCGGGCGATCTGCTCCTGCGAAATGTAAGCCGTGTTGTCGGGGCCGACCTCGTGGAGGATGAGACGCTGGCCGCGGCCCCCGAATCCATCCTGGAAGAGGATGAGCACCACCAGGACGGCGCTTGCACCGAGCGAGATGAGAGGGGTGGTGACGAAGAGTTTGTGTCGGTGTCCGGCCCGCGCAAAAACGAAGAGATTCACCGGTCCGATCAGAACTCCAAAGATGACGAGAATGAGGATGAAGAAGGCGATACGGAAGTTTTTTTCCCCGAAGGTTGTCTGAAGGGGCCAGTGGGAGCGGAAGTTACTCCGCAGGTTCCGAGCGCGATGCCCGCCGGTGTGAATGATGGTATCATGCACGAGTTTGACGGTCTCTTCAGCCTCGAGAAGACCGCTGTCGGGGAAGCTCTGGAGGCGCACGGTGCCCCAGCCGAGATCGGCACGGGAAGCTCCCACCGCATTCTTCTCAAGGTCCAGGCTGTTGAGGTCGGTCACCGGGGTAGTGGTGTAGATGAGGAGGACGCCGCCCAGGCGATTCCACTTGCGCAGGGCGCTTTTGGCTCCCACCGGGAGGTCGTTCCAGTCGCCGTCGGTCAGGAGACAGGCGTCGTAGCCGCTGTAGGCACGCCAGTCGTCCGGCATGGTCCTGGGGCTGAAGCTGGCTCCGAACTCAAGGCCCATGCCGACATAGCCCCCCGATCCGGTGGATAAACCGGGAGAGGACCCGGAAGGTGCCCCGAGGGAGGCTTCTGCCGCCTTGTCGAGTTTGTTCCCGTTGCGGCTGTGAATGGTCTCACTGTACATCACGGAGGGCCAGTCATGATGGGACTCCGTTGAGATCGTCTCGCTTGAGCCCGGGAAGGGAGCGGGTGCGCTCACCTCAATGTCGAGTTCGATGGAGCCTTCTTCGAGAAAGACGCTGATCAGGGGGACGAGCAGGTCGACTTCTTTGGCGTCCCCCGAATCGCACTTCACGGAAAACTCGGACTTGAGTTCGTTTTCTCCGCCGGGATTGAAGTCGCGCGAAGTGAACTCGAACATCCACGTGCGGCCGGTCTTGCCGTCATTGGTGATCTTGACGCGGAGTGGGAAGTAGCCGGAGGAGGGGAGCTGGGTGAGGAGGGGAGTGATTTCCAGGGAAATTACTGGTTTCCCCTTGGGGCTGTAAGTCTCCCTGATGAGGGCTTGCGGAGCCTGGGCGTTCGCGACCTGAAGCGGGGCATCCAGTGCGGCGAGGGCGAGGAGGATGAGTATCCGATTCCTCATGCGGAAGAGGATCAGGTGGAGGAGGTTTGATGAAGGGTCCTGGGAGTGGCGCCCGCCTGGAAGGGAATCTCCTCCAGAAGGGAGGCGATGACTTCATTGGCGGTGAGGCCCTCCACCCGCGCGTTGTACTCGAGGATGACGCGATGGCGCAGGACGGAGGGGGCCACGAACTTGACATCCTCGAAGCTGGCGTGAGTGCGCTCGTTCATGAGTGCGTGGGCCCGTGCGGAGGCGGCAAGGGAAAGAGCGGCCCGCGGACTGGATCCGTATTTGATGTTACGGGCGGCATTCGACTGGCCGGGGTGGGTGGCGTCCACCAGACGGGCGATATAGTTGCCGACCACTTCCGGAAGGAAAATACGGCGGACCAGTGAAAGCATCTCCTCCAGCGTTGTTTCGTCCATGATGGCCTGCACCTCGGGTTCGGTGCCGAGTTCGCGGTCATTCACGATGCGTTCCAGGGTGTCAACGTCATTGCGCGTGACTTCCAGTTTGAACAGGAAGCGGTCGAGCTGCGCTTCCGGGAGCGGGTAGGTGCCCTCCAGTTCGATTGGGTTCTGGGTGGCGAGGACGAAGAAGGGGGAGGGAAGCTGGTGGGTTTGTCCCAGGACAGTGACCCGGCGTTCCTGCATGGCCTCAAGCAGGGCGGACTGGGTCTTGGGGGAGGCCCGGTTGATCTCGTCGGCGAGGACAATGTTGGTGAAGAGCGGGCCGGGCTGGAAGATGAACTGGCGCTGGCCGTCCACTTCCTGAAGGACGGGATTTCCCGTGATATCTCCCGGCAGGAGGTCGGGAGTGAACTGGATGCGCTTGGTGTCCAGGTGGAGGATCCGGGAGAGCCCCTTGACGAGTTCGGTTTTCCCGAGTCCGGGAAGACCTTCGAGAAGAATGTGGCCACGTGAAAGGATTCCGGTGAGGACCAGCTGGATGAGTTCCTCCTGGCCGAAGAGAACCTGGTGCAGGGCATTGGCGAGGGACCGGACGTGCTTGCCGGCATCGGTGACTTCGGTTTCCGAGGCGTGCTCCATGGAATCAGGGGACGGTAGACAGTCGATGGTAAGCGGTTAGAGAATCAGGGAGGGGGCCGGGGAGGGAGCGGACGGTGGCAAACTGGACGGCAGGCAGTAGACGGTTATCGCCGTGGGCAGTAAAGTATCAATCCCTGCGTCCCCTGACCAAGGGGAATGCCGGGTGATATCCGATTGCACGTCTGCAGCCCCACTGTCGGTCATCTGGGGGGGCTGGATTACTTGAAGAACTCCTTGAGAGCGCTTTTTTCGGAGGGAAGCAGAGAGTCTTTCCACACCCGGGCGCCGCCTTTGGCCTCGCCCTCCACGGTTCCACCGGCGCGGGGTCCGACCTTGCTCCTGTCTACCTCGTGTTTGCCGGTGTTGAGTTCGAGGAGATCGCCTGGCAGCGACTTGCTCAGATCCGTTGATTCCAGGCCTTCCAAGTCACCGGAGTTCACGTCGGGAGAGATTTGTCCGAGCACGCCGGGGGCAGAGCCCGGTCCGCGGTTGCGTTTTTCGAAGGCTTCCGGTTGTTTCTCCTGCGGTCCACCATTTTCCGGTCCTTCGTTGAGGAGGTCATTCAGCCAGTCATCGCCGTCACCCTGGCCCTGAGCTCCCGGTTCACCGCCTCCCTGGCACTGCTGACAGTTCTTCGCATGCTGTTTCATGTTTTCACGAAGTTGGTCGAGCTGTTCCTCGCTGAGTTGTTCCAGATTTTCGGGATCGAGTTCCTTCAACTGGTCGAGCAGTCCCTGGTTGGGTTTCATCTTGCCCTGGTTCAGGCCCTGCAGGGCTTCTTCAAATTCGTTGAGCATGTGTTGCTTGCCTGCCTCGCTCATTTTGCCATCGGCTTTCTGCAGATTGTTGAGGGCTCGCTCGGCCTTGCGGAGGTTGCGCTCCATGCGTTCCAGTTCACTGCCGTGCATCTTCCGGAGAGCATCGGTGGCTTCCACGCTGGAGTGGCTGTACCACTCCTGCTCGTTCTGCCTGCGCAGTTGATCGAGACGGTCTTCCAACTCCTTGAGATACTCTTCCTGGACCGTGCTGTCCTCTCCAAGAGTCTCGATATCGGCCTGCAGATCCTTCCATGGTTGGGGTTCGTCGAGGGGGCCCTCGTTGGGATCGGCTCTGGCCGATACCGGAAGGAAGAGGCTGGTGCCGAGAAAGAGGACGGAGGCAAGCAGGGGAGCGAGGAGGCGGGACCAGCGCCAGTGGGTGCCATCATCGATGGTTTCGGGGAGATTCGGCCAGGGGGTGACGCCCTGCTTGGCCGCACTGAGGGTGTTGCGCATTCTCATGCTGGCTTCGATCCGGACCAGGGCACGGTCGGGAGATTCGAAGTGGCTGCGGGCCAGCCACCAGGCCATGAGCCCCATTCCAAGCAGTAGCACCAGACCGATGATGATGGTCTTCGCCCATGGGAATTGCACCAGTTCGCGGCGTGCCATCAGAATGAGGCAGGAGCCGATCAGGCTGCTGACCACCAGGGGTAGCGCCAGCTTGTCGAGCCACCAGGCCATATTGATCTTGGTGGAGACATGGCGGGCTAGGCGGCGCCACTGGGCTGCGCTCGATTCCTGGTCACTCATGAGAACGGGGATTAGTAACCCATAAATCCGGGTAACGCTAGGGAGATGTGCGCCACTTGTGGGGAGTGGGGCTCGTGCCTTGAAGGGCGGGTTCCTTGGACAGGGAGAAGAAAAAGGAGAAGGGGAGGGTCAAAGAGGGTCGGTTGATCAGTTCTCGGCCTCCGGGCGTGGAGCGCGGGTGAGGAGTTCCTGCAGTGCCTCGGCAGCCGGTTTGTCCTGATAGAGGATGCTGTAGACCGAGTCGATGAGGGGCGTGCGTACGCCGCTGCGACGGGCAACCTCATGAATGGACTGACAGTTGGGGATGCCTTCCACCACCATTCCCTCGGCATCGAGCGTCTGCTGCACGGTGTTGCCCTTCCCGATGGAGATTCCGGCACGGAAATTACGCGAGTGGTGTGAGTAGCAGGTGGCGATGAGATCGCCCACCCCGGAGAGGCCGATAAAGGTGTCGGGTTGTCCGCCGAGAGTGGTACCGAGGCGGATCATTTCGGCGAGGCCACGGGTGATGAGGCCGGCGGTGGCGTTGTCACCGAGGCCAATGCCGGAGGCGATGCCGGAGGCGATGGCAAAGACGTTCTTGATGGCACCGCCCCACTCCATGCCGGCGAGGTCGTTGCAGGTATAGGAACGGAAGGTGGGCGTGGTGAAGAGGCGCTGAAGGCAGGATCTTGCTTCATCGTCCGGTGATCCGATCACGGTGGCGGTGGCCAGTCCCTTGCAGACTTCTTCGGCATGGTTGGGGCCGGAGAGGACGGAGAGTGGGTGGGAGGGAAGGAGTTCACCGATGATCTCGGACATGCGTTGTCCCGTGCCTCGTTCGATCCCCTTGGAGCAGGCCATCAGGATGGCCTGGGGTTTGAGTTCGAGAGCCGCCAGTTGCCCGGCGATGGTTCTGGTGGCGGAACTTGGAACGACAAAGAGGATGAGGTCTGCCTCGCAGGCGACTGCGAGGTCCTCGCTGGCCGTGATGGACGGATCGAGCAGCCCCCCGGGAAGATAACGCTCGTTGCGATGGTTGGAATTAATGTCCTCGATGATCTCGGCATTACGCCCGATGAGAGTGACCCGGGAGGCAGTGTGGGAGAGAATGAAGGCCAGAGCAGTTCCCCACGATCCGCATCCGACAATGACCACCCGGGGGGAAGAAGGAAAGGTATCAGGATTCATGGTCGCTTTCTTTCTGTTCAGGGTTCTGCCCGGTTCGGGAAGTCTTTTTCGTCCGGCTTGAGAGGCGGTCCTCGGTTCCGGACAGGATGCGCCGGATGTTGGAGCGGTGTCGCCAGACTGCAAGGGCGGCGGCGATGAGAGCGAAAACCATGAGCGGTTTGTTCCAGGTTCCCGCTTCCCAGAGTGAAGGCTGGGATTTGTCGCCGCCGTTATGGCGGAGGTGGTCTGCCAGATGACGCAGGATGGGAATGCTGAGAGCCGCTGCTATGCTTCCCAGGCTGACGTAGCCGCTGAAGTAGAAGGTGGCTGAGAAGACGAGGAACGTGCCGAGGAGGATCAGAGGCATGAGGGCCATCAGAACCCCGGCGGAGGTGGCGATACCCTTGCCTCCCTTTCCGCGCAGAAAGATTGAGTAGTTGTGGCCCATGATGGCGGCGAGCGCGGTGATGACCTGGATGCTGTGAACGTAGAGTTGCCGGTCGGCTGGGAGCTCTCCGGTGAAGTCCCAGAGGAAGGGGAGGGGCACGGCCGGGGTCTCCCCGGCGACCCGCAGGAGGTTGGTGGCGAGGACAACCGGCAGAAATCCCTTGAGGAAATCGAGCAGGAGGCAGAAAATACCGAAGCTCCTGCCGATCACCCTGAAGATGTTGGTGGCCCCCACATTGCCCGATCCATGCTGCCGGATGTCGACCCCCCTGGACCTCGCGATGAGCACCCCGAAGGGAATGGACCCGACGAGGTAAGCGAGAATTGGAAAGAGCCAGGGCATGATGGACGGCCTGATTGCCGGGGACCCTCCCGGAACGGGAACGAGCCGGGTGCGGGTGGCAGCCTATTGGCCTGCAGTAGCTTTCTTGATCACAACATCCTGCAGCGGAACGTTCTCCATGGGTTGCTCGACAAGTTGGCCGGCGGGGCCGCGTGCCTGGAGGCGCTTCACGCCGGTGTCGACCTGTTTGATCCTGTCCACCACATCCATGCCTTCCACCACCTTGCCGAAGACAGCATAGCCATCCGGACTGAATCCCTGGGGGTTCGCCGCGCTCTTCGGATCGAGGCTGGGGTTGTCTACTACATTGATGAAGAACTGGGATGTGGCACTGTCAGGTGCGCTGGTGCGAGCCATTGAGATTGTGCTCCGCAGGTTCCTGAGGCCGTTCTTCCCCTCGTTCCTGATGGGGTCTCCGGTCTTCTTCTCCGTGCCCTTGCCCTCGACGGGTGCAAATCCTCCACCCTGGATCATGAAGTTGTTGATCACGCGGTGAAAGATGACCCCGTCATAGAATCCTTCGTTCAC
>DLRK01000010.1:851-21043 GCA_002501065.1 Akkermansiaceae bacterium UBA7890 | reverse complement strand
CATCGATAGCGATGGCACCAATTTTCGCAAGATCACCACCGGCCAGTCGCCGTCACAGATGCCGGATGGCCGGATTATCTTCTTTGACAACGATTCCGGTCAGGCCCCGTGCAAAGGCAATGGCTCAAGACGCCTGCTCTTTATTTGTGATCCAGACGGTGCCAATCGGAAACTGGTTTCAGCCAACAACACCATTGATACGGCGCCAACGGTTATGAATGACGGTAAGATCATCTTCACGCGCTGGGATTATGGCGTGAATAAGAATGTGTTTAACCGCCATGCCTTGTGGACCCAGAACCCGGATGGGTCGGGCATTGACCTGTATTTCGGCAACACCGTCATTGATCCGCGCTCCCTGTGTCGTCCGCGGCAGATTCCAGGTCGCCCGGAGATCCTGACGATATTCGGTCCCCATCACGCCAAGCTGGCCGGCCTTCTCGGGCTCGTCTGGAATGGTAAGGGCAAGGAGGCTCGGGACGGCCTGGGCTTTCGGCGTATCACGCAGGATACAGCCTCCGTCGGGGATAGCCCCCAGGCGTGGTCCTATCAGGATTCCTACCCGCTTAATGAGCAGCTTTTCCTCGTCAGTTTTGGTGGCCGAAAACATAATCAGGCCGCCCTTTATCTCTACGACCGTTCAGGCAACAGGAAATGCCTCATCGAGGGCTCTGAGCTGGGCATTCATACCGCCCAGCCGTTCATGGCAAGAACGGTTGCGCCGGTGATCCCCAACAGAAGTGTTGCGAAGAACTGGAACGGAAGGGAGGACCTTCACCAGCGCCTGCTTGATGATCCCGACTGGACCCAGAAGGCCACACTTGTGTTGCAGGATGTGTATCAGGGGCTTGAGCCGGAGATTCAGCGAGGACGAATCAAGTACCTCGCCGTCATGGAGCAACCCGCGCAATCGCATGGTCGAGGTGGAGCCATCGGTGTTGGCACAATCTGGTACGTGAACAGATTTCTTGGACTGGTGCCTGTTGAAAAAGATGGCTCCGCCCTTTTCGAGGTGCCGGCGATGCGGAGTCTGTTTTTCCATGTCTTGGACAAGGACGGGAAAATGCTGATGACCCAGGGATCTGATTTTCACACAATGCCGGGTGAGGTCAGAAGCTGTATCGGTTGCCATGAACAGCGCAAAGACGCCTCGACTCCTCCCCGCAATTACAGCAGAAGCCCGATTGCGCTCCGCAAACAGGCGGTTCATCCCGAACTGCCCGACTGGGGGACGCGGGGAGTTATTGAATATGAAACCGTTGTTCAGCCTGTCTTCAACAAGTACTGCGTTTCGTGCCACAGTGGCGAGAAACCGGACGGCCACCTGAATCTGACCGGCGACAGAACAACCGCATACAACATGTCCTACATGCAGTTGACGGATGGCGGGTATGTGCATTTCCAGCCCGGCACGGGAAGTACTCATGCTCAGCCAACAAATGACAGCGATGAGCAGGCGCCTCTCAGTCGGGGATCTGTGATAAGCAAGCTGACCAAATACATCGAAGACCCGGAACATTGCGGCAAATCGATTCCCTTTGACGAGCAACTGAGAGTGTTTCTGTGGATCGATTCCAATGTTCCGTTCTTCAGCCATTACCGTCAGGTGCCGCCCGCCTCACTGAACAAGACAGCGATAGACGGCCTGAGGGACGTGTATGGCCGCCGGTGTGCGAGTTGCCACAACCGGGCGATGCCGGATACGATGTCGGGGTTGAATGCCCATCACATTGCCCGCCACGTCGGTGGACCAGCGGGGCAATGGGGCATCTCCAATAGCGGAATGCGGGTTCGGCACCTTAACTTGAGCAATCCATCGCATAGTGCATCTGCCTTGGCGCCCCTGGCGAAAGAGGCCGGGGGATGGGGGCTTTGTGGCGACAGCAAGAAACCTGTCTTCAGGAACAGGGAGGATGCGGATTACAGGAAGATCCTCAGCAGTATTGAGAACGGAATCCAGTTGCGCCAGGGCATCGAAGTGAAAGGGATCAAGGAGCTTCTCCAGGAAGAGGCTGCGAAGAAGCAGTCAGTCCGGGTTTCCAACTTTTAGAGAGGAACCGAAGCCTACTGGGAGGAATCTGCTTTTCCGTCAAGGTTTCGGAACGGACCGGGGGGCCGGGCGGGGTGAGTGGAGGTCTGTTCTGATGGCAGGTCCTTCTCTCCGAATGGGGATCTCATGAATCAAGGCACTCCTCTAAAGGTTTTTCACAGGAGCCGAATTAGAGTATTGAGCAGGCATTCCCTGCGGAATAGCCCACCCGGAATAATGCATGTTCATATCCAAGGTCTTCTTTGTCTTCTTTGTTTCGGAGTAGGTTCGATCAATGCTGAGCAGGGCAAACGATTCGCGCCTCTCAAGCACATCCAGCTAAAGGTGGGTGAGTTGACCAGAACGGCATGGATCCATGCGCCTGGGACGGCGGTGAAGCAAAAGGCCCCTTTGGTTTTCGTTTGGCACGGGCACGGAGGAAAAGCTGAGCGCATGGCCAGAGGATTTGCCCTGCACCGCCATTGGCCGGAGGCAATCGTCATCTACCCCCAGGGATTGCCGGTGTCCAGTTTCTACGATCCCGAGGGCCGGCGCTCGGGTTGGGCGAAAAACCCGGGGGAAAACCGGGATCTTGCGTTTTTCGACAAGTTGCTCAAATACGCCAAGAAAAAGTGGCGGGTAGATGAAAATCGAATCCATGCGACCGGACATTCAAACGGGGGCGGATTCACCTATCTCCTGCTCTTCGAAAGGGGCGGGCACCTGTCTTCGGTGGCGCCATCCTCAGCAGGTGTCTCCCGGGATCTCAGGGGCCGCAAGCCCGTGAGCAGACCCATCTTTCACCTCATTGGCGAGAGGGACAGAATCGTGCCGCCGGAGTGGCAGGATCCGGTGATCGAGAAGATCAAGGAGTATCACGATTGCGGTCCGGGAAAGAAATGGAAGGATCATGCCCAGTGCATGGAGTTTCCTTCTGCCAAAGGAGCTCCGCTGGTAGTCTATCGTCACCCGGGCGGTCACAGGATGCCAGGCGACTCGGCGGAACTGATTGCGGCTTTTCTCCGGCAACATCCGAAGAATGAGGAAGGGGAGAAGGTCCATGAGAAAGGCTCTCTCCAGGCAACGCCCTGAAAATCAGGTTCAGTTTTGACTGAGAGCAAAAAGCGAGTTCCTGTCAATTGTCAGCAATTCGACTTTGCTCGTGAATGGTTTTGATCAATCCCCCCACATGAGGGATAATCATGGATTCCGTTCTTTGGGCGGAACATCTCATGACCGAAAAGAGAAAACACACGGCGCTGTGGAAGAAGCTGGTTCTGCTGCTGGTGTCGCTGCTCATCGCGCTGGCGCTCAGCGAAGGCGCGGTGCGGTTGCTGTATCCGGAATACGGCATCCCGGTACACACCACGAAGCTGTTCACGGAGTTCGATCCCAAACTGGGCTGGCGGAAGAAACCCAACTTTCGCGGCCAGCACGTGCAGGACGAATACACGATCGTTGAGCAGTTGAATGCCAGGGGGCAGCGCGGGCCGGTGTTTCCTTATGAGAAACCCGACGACGCCTATCGCATTCTCGTCCTGGGCGATTCGTTCGCCGAAGGTTACACCGTCGAGTTCCGTGACCTCTTCTCGGAAATCATGAGTGAGAGACTCAACCGCACCCTGGAGAGGGACATCGAAGTGATCAACGTGGGCACCGGTGGCTACGGGACGGACCAGGAGTTGCTGTTTTTCGAGGATGAGGGCAGCAAGTATGAGCCGGACCTGACGGTGCTGCTCTTTTTCATCAATGACCTGACATTCAACATCAGGGACAACTACACGCCCAAGGGACGGGGCCAGAAACCCTTGTTCGAGTTGAAGGACGGAGAACTGAAACTCAAGAGCCTGCCCAAGGCCACGTGGAGCCACGACGAGGTGATGGCCCAGGACCGGGCGGAGCATCCGACCGAGGATTCCTTCGTCCCCTGGCGACCTGAACGCTGGTACCTTTATCGCCTGCTCCGCCACTCGCTGACCGCAGGGACGGAAAACGTGATCAACGAACTGCCCACGATCCCGCATTCGGTTCCCGGCGTGGCCGGGTCAGATGCCAGGTCCGACGAGCAGGGCGGCGATGACGAACGTCGCATGCGTTTCAGCAATGACCGAAACCGTCGCGAATGGGAAATGACCGAGGCATTGCTGGGGCGGCTGAAGGAGCGTGTCGAAGACGGTGGCGGCTCGCTGGTCATCTTCTACGTGCCGGTAAGGGGCGAGGTCTACAACGGCAAGCGCGAGGTTGTTTCGAATACGAGCCGAATCGAATCCAACCTGGGGATCGTGGCCGATCGGAACGGGATCGATTTCATTCCCTCCATTGCGCTGTTTCGCGCGGAAGCGAGGATCCTTGCCGGGCAGGACAAGTTTCTCTACTGGAAAAAGGATCCGCATTGGACTGCCGAGGGCAATCATCTGACGGGGTTGATCATCGCCGAACACATCCGCACGCACCGCGATCGCTACCAACTCGACGAACCACGTGCGGCGGGCGGGAATTGAAGAGGACTGACCGTGGAGGCGACAGGCAAGACAATGAAGCATTCGGCAAGTGAATAGGAGCCAACCCATGACGATGTTTACGACCAGGCCCGACTTCATCCTCTGGAGCCACCTCTTTGCCCTGACCATCGCGCTCCCGGTGTTGGTGTCGGCTGCTGACAAGGAGGGCAAAGGGAATCGAGGGATCCGGGTCGAGCAAACGCGGAACCTTACCGAGTTTGATTCCACCCTCGGCTGGCGAAGGATTCCGAATTTTCACGGCACGCACGTGCAAGGGGAGTACCAGGTCGAGATGCGCTACAACGCCCGCGGCTTTCGCGGCCCTCTTTATCCCTACGAGAGAACTCCTCAAACCTATCGCATTCTGATTCTGGGCGATTCCTATGCGGATGGCTATTCCGTGGAATTCGATGACCTGTTTACCGAAACGATGCAGGAGCGATTGAAGACGAAATTCAAGAAGCCGATGGAGGTGGTCAATTCCGCGGTCGGCGGCTATGGGACCGACCAGCAATTGCTTTACTTTCTGATTGATGGACGACGCTACAAGCCCGACCTGACGATCCTGCTGTTTTATGCGAACGACCTGCCCTACAACATCAAAGCCCACTATGCCCCTCTGGGACGGGGAGAAAAACCGCTCTTCGCGCTCGAAGACGGCAAGCTGTATCTGAAGAGCCTGCCCAAACCGCCCAGGGACAGGACGCCGGACCAGCGCAAGGATTTCTATGATCCGAAACTGGTCAGGCAGACCATGGAGATGTTCGTGCGTCCCAAAGCGGCGGCGGGTGATTCGCCCGGCGCTTCAGAAGAAAAGGGCGGCCCGGTTTATGGTTCGGGCACCAAGGGAACACAATGGGAGATGACCGAGGCGCTGATGAAGAAGATCAAGGAATCCTGTGAGGCGAACGATAGTCATCTGCTTCTTTTTTTCGTGCCGGTCAAGAGAGACATCTACGGCAGAGCGGACGTCATCGAAAACAAACCCAGTGTGGTCTCTTCCAATCTCCGGACGCTGGCTTCGCGCCTGAAGATCGATCTGATCGACACCTTGCCCGTCTACCGGGACAGAGCCGCCCAGATCGCCAGACAGAAGCAGCGTCTCTACTGGATCCGCGATTCGCACTGGACTCCGCAGGGTCATCAACTGGCGGGTGAAATCCTCGCCCGACACCTCCGCACGCACGCCGTCCGCTACCGACTCAGCGAACCACCTGCGGCGGGCGGGAATTGAAGGGAAATAACCGGACCGCCATTCACTCCAACCTGCGGGCTTGTTCCCGGGCCTTGAGGAGGAAGCGATTTCCCGGCAACGGTTACGGTCCACTCACATCGGTCGGCCACGCTTTGAGACCGATGACCGGGAGCGCAAAGGCGAAAGCCTCACGCCAGTCCTCCTGATCTGCATGGAGAAAGCAGTCGTAAATGCGTTTCTTTGGCCGTGCATCGCCGTCCCGCCGAAGCAGGCCCAGCCGCAGGCCACCTTCGTGAGGGTGGTCGACATGACGGTGCAGAATGAACGAATCGATGCCCTCAAGGGCGGAGACGCGGCGATAGGCATAGCAGTAGGCGGCGGCCTGAATGGTCTCCCCATCAGGGCCGTCGGGGGTGTGGAAGCCTTGTTCGCTGAGGATGATCCGTCTGCGCCTGCCCTGGTAGAGAAGATCGTCTTTAGCAAGGTATTCGGTCAGGATTTCGAGGTTCTTGAAAGTGATCCGGGGCGTGTCAGGCGAAATCCTGGTGGTCCTGTCGTTCCAGAAGCGTGGTTCGAACAAGTTTTCCGGGTAGGGATGGTAGGCGAGGTGCCAGTCGATGTCGGTTGCCTTCTTCGCGAAATAATCGACCAGCAATCGTCCCGGGAAGGACTGTTCCTCATTGCCGGCGCCATAGCGGATGTTCCAATGATGATCGAGCGAAAGGTAGACACGGGCGCAGGAGGACTGCCGACGCACCGCCCCGTGTGCCAGCCGAACAGTCCGCAGGTAGTCGCCGGCAAACTCGTCGAAGGTCGTCTTTCCGCAGTTGCTCCACCACCAGTGGGAATTCACTTCGTTCCCGATAATGTAACCCACGGCGCGTCCATACCTGCGATCGGGCCGTGACCAGCGTTCGGCGAGGAATCCCAACGTTGCCGCAAACCACTCCCGCCCGTCGGCAGTGGAACAGTTGAAGGCGCCGAGACGGTTGGGAGCCTTGGCGTCGAAGTCAGGATGGAGCATGAGGCGGTCGATCAGCTCATTGCCGGAACGGTAAGCGAGAATGATGAGGTTCACGATCACCCCGTGGTCTGAGAGCGCCTTGATCTGCCCATCAAGGTGACCAAGGGCGGAGGCTTTGAAGTGAAAGGTCTTTCCGTTGTCTTTCCAGCTTGGTTCGCCGGAATCGCGTGCCGGATCGACAAGTTGGCTCAGGTTCACGTTCAGGGCGGCATGCTTCACGCCGAGGGAGAGGGCGTTTTCGGTCATCTCCACCTGCAGACCCTTTTTCGAGGCAGCCGTGGGGTAGGTTTCCACGTGGCGCGATTCGGCCGCGAGGCATTCATGCAGGCAAACAAGGACCAATAGAGCGCGAAACATGGGAGGGCTATCGGGTAAGCGGGTCCCGGGTGTTACCGCCAGTTCGTCGTAGTCCCGGGATCATGCGACCGGGTGCTTGGGGGGAAACGATCTGCCTGACGAGCTCCCAATACAGATGCTGATTTTCTGCTGCAGGTCTCCGGCCGGGTTCACTGGCTTTCCAGGAGGCAAAATCGGTCTGTTCCCCGGAACCGTGAGCGCTTTCAAGCATGCCACAGGCAAGGATAGGGAGCCCGACCCGGGACGTCAATTCGGCAGCCGGATGGGGTTTGGGGGGTAGCGTAGTGGGCTATTGAAAACAGGATGTGGGAGCCCTGCCTTGGGTTCGGGTACGCCCCTGATGGGGGGGGTCTTGTTCCTTGTGTTCCACCGGAAATCGCTGAAGGTGCCGCATGCGCCAGTATCTTGGGCTTGTGATCGGTTTGGCGGTGGGAGTGGTGGGGGCGATTCTGTTTCAGCAGAGCATGCCGCCGGAAGAGGGATCGACGGAGGAAAAGGTGGAGAAATTGCAGGGTGAGTTGCGGGTGACGCGGAGGGAGTTGTCCAGGTACGAGGCAAACTACGGTCCGGGGAGCAATCGGACGGTGCGGGACGGGATACGCTCGATCGCGGAGGACATCAGGGAGGGCCGGGATGTGAGCCTCGACGATGTCTTCTGGACGATGAAGCCGTGGATGCGGGACATGGCGCCCCTGTTTGACCGGATGCGGATGGTGGAGCAGGAGGAGCGGTTCGACTCATTGGCGGGGCACTATGCCCGGGAATACCACCTGTCGGACGAGGGGCAGGTGGAGTTGAAGGAGTGGTTCCGGAAGAGGGAGGAGGAGAATGCCCGGGCCTTCCATGACATGATCAACAGTGAGACGACCGGCTTCGTGGATTTTGTGCGTGTCATGGAGATGAACGAAGATTCGGAGCGCGGTCTGGATGCCTTCATGGAGACCCGGCTTCAGAGTGAGGAACTGGCGGCATTCAAGGCGGAGCGCCTGCAGGGGCGGGTGGACAGCGTGCAGGACGAGGCGAACCGGCGGCTGCACAGACTCGACGAGGTGGTGGATCTGGACGAGAACCAGCTGGACGGGATGTTCGCAGTGATGGCGCGGGGGTCGCGGCGCTACGATCCCGGCATGGAATTTGACGGGATGGGGGGCGACACCGGCCGGCTGGAGGGCCGGGCGCGGGATGAGGCGATCCGCCGGGTGTTGCGGCCGGATCAACTGGACCGCTACAGGGAGTATCAGGAGGAGCGCCGACTGGAGGCGGAGCGTGAGATGCGGCGGATGGGCATGAAGCTGCCGCGCGACTGGGATCTCCTTGACGACGCGGGTTTCTGATGAGGGAGGTGACCGGGAGCGCGATCGAGATCCGTGACCTGCGGGTCGACTACGGTGATTTCATCGCGGTGAATGACGTGAGTCTGTCGATTCCGTATGGGGTGGTCTGTGGGCTGGTGGGGCCGAACGGGGCGGGGAAGACTAGCACCTTCAAGGTGCTGGCGACGCTGATGGAGCCGACCTACGGGGAGGTGATGGTGGCGGGCTACGACGTGCTGGAGTCGACGTCCGCAGCGCGGCGGATCATGGGCTACATGCCGGACTTGGCGCCGGTGCCTTCGGATTTGAAGGTGTGGGAGTTTCTCGACTTTCATGCCGACACGCACGCGCTGGGTGGGCGGACAGCGCGCCGGGAGCGGGTCGAGGAGTGCCTGGGAATCGTCAATCTGCTGGATAAACGCGAGGCGTGGTGCAAGGCACTGTCGCGTGGCCAGACCCAGCGTCTGGTGCTGGCCAAGACGCTTCTGCACCGGCCCCAGGTCCTGATTCTCGACGAGCCAGCGAGCGGACTGGACCCCCTGTCGCGGCGGGAATTGCGCCTCGCCCTGCAGAAGCTGGCGGCGGACGGGGCCACGGTGCTGGTGAGTTCGCACATCCTGAGCGAGCTGGCGGAGATGTGCTCAATGCTCTGCGTGATGAACCAGGGGCTGATCCTGTCGTCGGGAACCGAGGACGAGGTGCGGGGTGAGCTGGGAAGGTCGGACCGGCAGCTGTGTGTCACGATGGTCAACGGTCAGGATGGTCTGCTGACGTGGCTTGCGGCCTGCGAGGGGGTGCATGACGTGGAGCGCGACGAGGAGGAGGTGCGTTTCGGATTCAAGGGCGACAACGACGGCCAGGCGGATCTGCTGGCGGCCATGGTGTCGGCGGGCCTGCGGGTGAAGACCTTCGAGGCACGCGGGTCGTCGTTCGAGCAGATCCTCGTGGAGGTGGCGGAAGGGAACCGGGAAGCATGATGGACGAACAAGAAAATCCCACCGACAAACCGCTTCCGGAAATTTCCCTGCCCGGGAAGCCGCCTCCGCTCCGGGGTTCGGGAGTGCCGACATGGAAGATCTGGGCCAACCCGATTTTCCGTCGGTATTGCCGGTCGCGTCTGCGGTTGCGGGGCCTCTCACTGTGGATACTGATCTCGCTGCTGATTTCGGGATTCCTCTTTTTCATTATCCGGCAGGGGATGTTGCGCTGGGAGGGAATGGACCTGGTGGATGCGGAGCGCACCCCGCTGATCGCGTTGCTCATTTTCCAGGGGGTCATTCTGTTCCTGCTGGGAACCGGGCAGGTGGCCGGTGGGATGACGGCGGAGGCGGACGAGGGCGTGCTCGACTACCAGCGGCTGGCTCCGATGTCGCCGCTGGCCAAGGTGCTGGGCTACCTGTTCGGCCTGCCGATCCGGGAGTACGTGCTGGTGCTGGTCACGATGCCCTTCAGCCTGTGGTCGCTGTGGCGGGGCCAGGTGCCGCTGGGCATCGCGTTGCAGCTTTACGGGATCTTTTTCACCGCGGGGGTGCTGTATCACCTGACCGGGTTGTTGGCGGGGACGGTGGTGAAGAACAAGCGCTGGGCCTTCCTGGTGTCGATGGGAGCGATCTTTTTGCTCTACACCGTGATCCCGCAGCTGGCGAAGTTCGGCCTGGCCTACTTCAAATACCTCACCATCATGCCGGTCTTCGAGGAATGCTATCCGCACCTGATTCCACGGGATGCGGGGGCCACCGCCCAGACGTTGCAGCAGCTCCTGCCCAGCGCGAAGTTCTTCAATCTCGATTTTCCGCAGGCGGCCTTCACCCTGTTGTCGCAGGGGGTGCTGATCCTGACCATGACAGTGATGTTATGGCGGCGTTGGCGGCGGGCGGAATCGCATCTTCTTGGCAAGGTGTGGGCGACGGGTTTTTTCGGATGGTTGCAGCTGGTGCTGCTGGGTAATGCCCTGCCCCTGATCGAGCCGGGCCACCTCTTTCCGTCGCGGGGCTTTGACAGTTTTCTGGGGCGCTTCCGGATGGGGGGGGACTGGCAGCCTGAGGAATGGGAACCGGTGGTGATGGTCGGCGCCTACGGGCTGGTGACCCTGATGATGCTGTGGGTGATGATGCTGATGATCTCCCCGAACGCGGAGACGCGTTTGCGGGGGTGGCGGAGGATCCGCAAGCTTGGCAGGCGGCGCTTCTCCCCGGTCTCGGATCCGGCCACCGCCTTTCCCTGGCTGGTTCTGATGGTCGGGATGGGGGCGGTGGGATGGCACGTCTTTGCGAAGGAACTGGTCGAGTCGCGCTGGTTCCCCGGGCAAGAGCTGCCGACGATGGCGATTGCAGCTTTCCTGCTGGTGATGGCGACGGGAGGCCTTGGTTTTCATGCCCTCCTCGAGGGGCGCGGACCCCGGGCGGCGGGCATGGCGGTGATTTTCATTGGAGTGGTTCCGATCATGGTGGGCTCGATCCTGGGCACGATGGGATTCAGCGTGGTGGCGACGTGGTTGATGGGGATCTCTCCGGTGATGGCGCCGATGTATGCGTCGGGGGTGATGCTGCCGATGACGGATGTGGGAGCCGACATCATGCGGTCCCTGCCGCGGGCCTTCTGGTTCTGGCAGTTTGTGGGAACGATCCTGACACTGCGCCTCATCCACTGGTTGTGGCAGTCGTTGAGGACGAAATGAAAGAGAATCGCGTCTGGGATGGTCCCGGGTAATCAGCTACAAAAAACGAAGATGAAGCACAATAAATTCACCACTGCTGTGTTCGCTGTTCTGTTCATGGTCCAAGCTGCCCATCCGGGTCTGCAAGCTGCCTTCTGGTCAGATTGAGAGATGAAGCGATTGCTCGTTTTCAACGGGATCCTGCAGGCCGGTGGGTTTCCCTGACGCCCCTCCGACACCATCCATGAGACAAGCTCCTGCCGCCATGTTCACCGCGTTACTGCTCGCGTCCGGGCTCTCCGGTGCGGAAGCTGCGGTGGCGGGAAGATCGGGTGCGGCCGATCTGATCATCGCCTCCGATGGGACGAGCAGGGCCGGGATATTGTTGTCACCGGAAGCCGGTCCAAGGGAAGCGCAGGCAGCCATGGATCTCGCTCACTACATTGAACGCATGAGCGGGGCCAGGGTGCCCGTTGTCAGGGAGCGCGAGAAGATTGATGCGGCACTGGAAGGGGCGGACACACCACTGGTCATCATCGGCAGGGAAGCGATTCGCGCACGGGAGGATCTCCGCGCTGAACTCGCTTCAGTGACCAAGAAGAACCCTCACCTGAGAACCGACGGCATTGTCCTGCGCCGGGAAGGAAACCGGGTGTTCCTGGCGGGCAACAACGATTCCAGCCACTACTTTGCGGTGGCGGAACTTCTCCGCCGCTGGGGTTGCCGGTGGTACCTGCCCACGGACTTCGGCGAGTGCATCCCGGAGGAGTCCGAGTTGAAAGTCGGGGAGCTGAGCCACACCTATTCCTCGCCCTTCGAGATCCGTTCCTACTGGATTTCGTGGAACGGTGACAGCTCGGGTGCCAGCGAGTTCCAGGCCCGCAACATGATGACGGGACGTCGCCTCCTGCCGCCAAGCGGCCACGCCCTGGGAAAGTTCACCCGGGGTCTCGGCAAGGGAATCTTCAGTTTCCCCATCACGGCTCCGGAAACCGCCCGGCACGTGGCCGGTCAGGTCGAGAAGACCTATGCCGCCGGGGGAGCGTTCTCACTCGGGATGGAGGACGGGTCGTATGATTCCCAGTATTCCGGGGACCGCGCACTGATGAAGCTGCAGTGGGACAAGTACTTCATGCGCTGGTCGGTGACCGACCCGATGCTGGAACTCTACAACAACGTGGCGCGGATTCTTCAGGACAAGTATCCCGAAAGCAGGGGCCGGATCGGCTTCCTCGCTTATGCCAACATGACGTTGCCGCCGGTGCGCCCGATGACGGCGGAACGATCGCTCTTCTGCGAGCTGGCACCCATCGACATCGATCCGATCCACGGGATCGGCGATCCGCGGTCACCCCCGAAGCAGGAATACAGAGAGATGGTTGACGGTTGGGCCAAGGTGATGCAGGGCCGGTTGTGTATCTACGATTATGACCAGGGGATGCTTGTCTGGCGCGACATCCCCAATCCGTCCCACCAGGCCTTCCGCCGGGATGTGGCGCACTATCGAAAGGCCGGCATCCTCGGGGTCAATACTGAGAGCCGGGGTGCCTTTGCCACCACCTTTCTCAATCTGCACCTCCGCGCCCGCCTGCTGTGGAATCCTGACGAAGACGTTGATGTTCTGTTGGGAGAGTTTTATCCGAAGTTCTACGGTCCGGCCGCGAAGCCCATGGAGGCCTACTGGTCCGCCATTTATGATGCCTGGAGCACTACCATCTGTACCGAGCATGAGCACTTCGTTGCACCGGCGGTTTACACTCCCCGGGTCCTGGTTCAGCTGAAGAGAAACCTGGAGGAAGCGGAACGGATCATCGGCGGCATTCAGATCCGGGGAAGGGAGCTGACTGCGAATGAGAAGCTCTATGTGCGCCGGATGGAATTTACGCGCATCAGCTACAATATTATCGAGGCCTACATGGCGATGGTCAGGGCTGCGGCGACCGAAGTCGATTACGCATCAGCGGTCGAGGCGGGGGAACGGGGCTTGAAGGCGCGCGATGCCATGACCGCCCTGGGAGGCATTTTCACCACCACGCGCCTGGAAGGTGAGGGGACGCCCTGGTGGCCGGGAGAAGTGAATCAGTATCGCGAACTGATTTCATTCACCGATGGACGTCGTGGTGAACTCATCGCGAAACTGCCTCTCGAGTGGGCTTTCCGACGTGATCCCGGTCGTGAGGGGCTGCAGCGCGGTTTTCATACCAGGGAGCCGGACCTGTCCTACTGGAATACCCACAAGGCCAGGTATGGCCTGGAAAACCGCAAGAACTACCCGGGAGACCAATGGGGGATGTTGCGCTCCGATTCCTACGCTCAGGCTCAGGGCGTCCTCCATCCCGATGGACAGAGCTTTACCGGCGACCTCTGGTATCGCTGCGAGGTCGATCTGCCCGCCGGCGAATCCTCCGCTTCCCTCCACCTCCGCTTACCCGGCCTCTTCAACGAGTGCTGGCTCTATCTCAACGGCGAGGAGGCCGGCTACCGGAAACAGGGGAAGCTGTGGTGGTTCAATGATTACCGCTTCGAGTGGGACCAGGACCTGACCGGCAAGCTGAAGGCGGGCAGGAACACCGTGACATTGCGCTGCAACTGCGAGCACCATTTTGGCGGTATGTTCCGCCGGCCTTTTCTCTACCGGAAGGCTCCCGGAAAAGACAAATGAACCGTCCGATGCAGGCTGTAGCTTCCGGCCCGAATCGCCTCGCTCATTGTTTCTTCTCGTCCAGAGGCTGGTAGAACTCGATCTCCCACATGCGGGAGATGTTGTGTGGGGTCCGGGTGATAACGAGCCGGATGTGTTCTGTTTTCACCGGTGCAAAGGTCGCGGACCAGACCGGATTTTCGTTCTCTTTAATCGCTGGGAGGATCTCCTGCCAGGTTTCTCCATCGTGATACTGGAGCTTGAAATGGCTGATGGGGTCGAGAATCCGGGCACCGTTATATCTGCCGGTGATCATCCGGGTGGCTCCGAGTTCGACTGGTTCATCCCATCGGTATTCGATGAGGTGAGGCAGCCCCCCCTTGGCCAGCCAGCGGGCGTCGGCGTCCTCGATTTTTCCATTACCGTCGTTAAGGAGAGCCGAGCGGTCGACGTCGCCGGATTTCACGGGGATGGAGGAGCTCACCTTGGCCAAACGCCCAAGGTTCTTCCCCGCGTGTCCGAGCCACTTCGGCTGGACGAGGGCGACTTGGCGCAGGCTGCTTCCGCGCTCCCCTTGATTCGAATAGGGGATGGTGGAGCCGTCCCCCTTTCCGACTCCTTGGCCCATCCGTTTCTGGAGGTCGGACAGATGCTCTTCGTAAACACGGCGGGGGTTGGTATCGAATTCCTTGCAGACACTTGCTGCCATCCCGACAATTTCGCCCCCGGTGCCGCAGGTTCGCATGACCCGCACCGCACCAAGCGCTTCATGGGTCACGCTGATGCAGCGCCCGGCCATGAAGAGGTTGTCGATGTTCCGGGAATAGAAACAACGGTACGGAATCCAGAACGGACGATTCTCCTTGTAGGCCGGAAATTTACCGTGCTCAGCCCGAGAGATGAAAGCATCTCCCTCAAAGCCCTTGTTGTAGTGGGGATTGGGAAGATGGAGGTCGTTGCTCCAGCCGGTGGGAGCGCATCCGTCGGGAAATTTTCGATCTTGATTGAGATCTTTTACGTTGAGGATCACGTCGCCGAGAAGACGCCGGGATTCGCGCTTGCCGAGGATGTAGGCAGCCCAGTTGAGTTTGTGGTTGGGCAGCACCTTGTCGACGTTCTTGAGGGCGTCCCAGGCACCATACATGGCGCGGAAATTCCAGTCGCGCACGTATTCCATCTCTTCGATCGGGTCGCGGTCGAAGCCGCTCTCCCAGTACCAGCCGCCCAGTTTAAGGGGGTCGGGCTTGGTCTTGCTTCGACCCGGGAAGGGCTTGTCAGAGAGGTCGAGCGCCCACGGGCAGCGTGGGAAGGGCGCGGCCACGGTGGATTGCCTGGTCCCGGTGTTGATGGGATTGGTGTCCTTGCACTCGCAGACGTTCCACAGGTTGCATGGGCCCATCTTGTCCTTTTCCTGCATGTCGAAGTCGGCTCCGGCAAGGGCACCGATGCAGGCGTCACCCGTGCAGTCGGCGAACCAGCGTCCAACGAAGCGAAGGCGCTTTCCGGTGCGGATTTCCTGGGCGAGGACGGCCCGGATACGTTTGCCTTCCATCTCCACGCCGTTGCCACGGTGTTCGAGGAAAAGATCGATGTTGGGTTCGCCCCGTGCGACGGCCAGTTTCTTGTCGTCCTCGTAGAGGTCGGCCGTGTTCGTTGGTCCATAGTGGGCCCGTTGGGCAGCTTCCAGTTCAGCGACCACATCGCCGACGCGGGGCCAGGGTTCCTTGCTGCGCGCTCCCTGCAGCCAGACGCGGACCTCCGAACTGTTGTTACCACCCAATACCGGCCGGTCCTGGATGAGGGCGACTTTCAAGCCGAGGCGCGCGGCGGTGACCGCGGCGCAGGTGCCGGCGATTCCGCCCCCGATGACGACGAGGTCATACTCGCCGGCCGGTTCCGGTTCATCGGGAAGTCCAAGACACCGGTGGCGGAAAGCAGGCATTTCCGGGGCGGTGTTGGGCGGGACGAAAGCGGGATCGTTCGAGAACAGGACGGCGTCGCAGCGGCCCTCGAAGCCGGTCAGGTCGTGAAGCGCGAGATTGAGTATTCCCTTCGGCAGGTCGATCGTCCCACCGTCCTGCCAGTGCCACTGCGCTCCCACGATTCCGAAGGTGGTTGGGAGGGGCTTTCCGTTGATGAGGACCTGGAAACGGCCCGGCGTTCCCGGGGCCTTCCACTGCGCCACCCAGTCCTTGGTACGCACCCAGACCCGGTAGCGACCAGCCTTCGGGATGGCCACCGCCGTCGTGGCATCCTTGACCGGAACTCCGAGTCCGTGGGCGAGCAGATAGGGAGAGCCCATGAGATCCATGAACTGAGGATCGATGACCCAGCCCCCGGTGTCGGCGAACCCCTCGGCTTCGACCAGAACCGGAAGTTCGGTCTTGGGGTTGGCGGCGAAAAGAGCTCCCGCGACCGCGAATAACGAGATCACTGGTGCGCAGATGCCGGTGCTGAACCGCTTGGGGGAAACGGCATGGAAGTCCTCACCAGTTGGCATGTTCATGTTTTACGGAGAGGAAATCGATTTTCCATCAAGGTTCCGGGACGGCCCGGAGTGGGTGGGGGGCTGATTTTACCGTGCCGACCGGGCCTGGAGAATATCCCTTTGCCGGCACCGGGCCGGAGTAAACCGTTAAAAGATGAAATACGGACTGACTTCATGGGTTGCTTGAACTCAAGGTGGTGCTCACCGCGAAGGATTTTCACCGTGACATTGCGCGGCAACTGCGAGCACCATTTTAGAGGCATGTTCCGCCGATTCTTTCTCTACCGGGGAAAAAACTCCCGGAAAAGACAAATGACCCATTCGATGCAGATTGCGCGCGCGTTGGCTGCGGCCGGTTGGCTGCTTCCATTCCTCGCTGCCGTCGCTTCCGCAGCGCCGCTGCCGGAATCAACCTTCAGGCAGGACCGGTTTGCGGTCGGTGCCTTCTGGGCCGAATTCCCCGGGGACGCCGATCTCGACGCGAGATTTCGCGAAATAGCCGATGCCGGTTTCACGCTGGTCTTCGGTCCCATCGAGGGATGCTCTCCGGAGCGCCTCGTCGAGTTGTGCCAGAAGCACGGCCTGGTGGCACTGGTGCATGCGGGGAGCGGGTCGCTCGAGAATCTCCCGGCCGGGGAGGCCTGCTGGGGTTACCGCGTGTTTGACGAGCCCTCGAAAACCATGTTTCCCAAGCTGCGCGAGAGGGCCGGCACGATTCGCAGGATTCGGCCCGGCAAGTTGGACTACATCAACCTGTTCCCGAACTACGCATCGGAGAAACAGCTGGGTGTGGGTGATCTCCGTCCCCGGCGCGCAAGCGGGGAAGCCTATGCCGAATACGTCGCGCGTTTCGTGAAAGAACTGGATCCTGCGGTCCTGTGTTTCGACAACTATCCGATCTTCAAGCCCGATGAAGGCGATAAATCTGATCGAAGCCGGCTGAGCCAGGATCTCTACTGCCAGAACCTGAAGACCGTCCGCCGCTACGCCCTCGAGAAAGACATTCCGTTCTGGAATTACTTCAACACCGCCCCTTACGGACCGCATACCGATCCTACCGAAGCCCAGCTGCGGTGGCAGATTTACTCCTCGCTCGCCTACGGTGCCAGGGGCGTTCTCTACTTCACCTACGGGACGCCGGACACCTTCGAGTTTCCCAAGGGCGGCGGCATCCTGCACCGGGACGGCAGGCGGACCCGGCACTGGGAGCAGGCCCGGCGCATCAACAGAGAGGTCAGGAATCTCGGAGTCACCTTGATGAAGCTCCGCAGCACGGGCGTCTACCGGGTGAAACCCGGCGACAACCCCGAAGATGTTCTCAAAGGCACGCCGGTCCGAACCATCCGGCGGGCGAAGGTAGACCCTCCTCACGATTACCTCATCGGGATTTTCCAGCACCAGGACGGCCGCCGTGCGGTGATGGTCAGCAATTACCGCTTTGCCTACACCGCCTGGCCGACAGTTGAGTTTGATACCGAAGCCGGTCAGGTCTTCGAAGTCGACAAGGAGACAGGAAGAGAAATTCCAGTGGCCGATGACAGCCCGAAGATGCCGGGCCTGCAAATTTCCCTCGATTCAGGCGAGGGACGGCTCTTCATGCTCGGGAAGAATCCGTGATCGAGGGTCTCACGCCGGCCGTGCCTGGAGACAGGAGGTGAATACGCTCATGGTGTCATGGGTGCCATTGAAACTTTCGGCATGAGACCTCGTATAATCCCGGGGGTGCCCGACGATCCTGACAAACTGAAATGAAAAAGGAACACACATACACACTTATAGCGGCATTTGTCCTGTTGGGCGGTGCAACGACAGCTTCAGCTGATCTGATCGAGATTTTCTTCGACGAGCAGTTCAGTGACCTTGAGGAAACCATTCCCGGCAGGTTCGGGATCAACGAACGTCTCCGCTATGAGTCGACTGATGCTGAAGGCGGTTTCGACGACGATGGCATCTCCTACCGTATCCGTTACAGTTATACCACCCCGGACTTCAGCGGTCTCAGCGGCATGGTTGAGGGTGAAACACTGACATCGATTGACGGTGGGTTCAACACCCTCGACAGGGCTGGTCTTGGCACCGAAGTGAACCAGCTCTGGGCGCAGTATGCCGACGAGGATTACGGTAAGATCAAATTGGGGCGTCAAATCTATACCCTCGATGACCATCGCTTTATCGGTCACGTGGGCTGGCGTCAGAATATCCAGACCTTCGATGCGGTTACAGCTGTATACACAGGTATTGATAAGCTTGAAATCAATGGGTTCTACCTTGATCAGGTCAATCGCATCAACGACACCGAGATTGATCTGGATGCGTTTGGGATTAACGTCAGCTATGCCTTTGCGAAAGGTCACAAGCTGACAGGTTTTTGCTACGATATCGACAGTGCTCCCATTGGGGGGGATGCATCAAACGAAACCCTGGGCCTTCGGGCGGCAGGCGTTTTCTCTCTCAGCGATCGGGAGTTCACCTATGCGGCAAGCGTCGCCGAGCAGGATTTCGCCGGTGGTGATGCCGGTTACCTGGCCGGGGATCTATCTACTGTTGTTTCCGGGCTGACGCTCGGGGGCGGGTTTGAAATTCTTGATGCCGGATTCCGCACACCCCTTGCGACTGTCCACAGTTTCAATGGTTTTGCAGACAAATTCGCCGGGGATTCTCTTGATGGAGGCCTGGGTTCGGGTCTGGAAGATCGCTACCTCTATGCCGGTTACGAGATCCCGGTGGGGAACGGGATCAAAACCCAGGTTATTTATCATTGGTTCAGCCCTGAAACAGGCGCTGGCGATGGTGGGAGCGAGCTCGACCTCGTGGCCAGCTATGCGATCAACGAGTATATCTCTCTTGTCGGCAAGTATGGAGACTATTCCGCAGACGACGCCACCTTTGGCGGGGACAAGGAAGTCTTCACCCTGGAACTTAATTTCGTTTACTAGCCTGTAGTCCGGATGCTCAAATGCAGGGCGGAATCGCGGTTTCGATTCCGCTGGCCGGGGGTGAGGGTCCGGGCGAAGAGATCAACCCCAACGCCCCGATCCCCGGAGTTGGATAAGTCATGCGATTTTTTCTCTCCATTACCACCGGATTCCTCTTCTGGAACGCCAGCTTGGGGGCTCCTGCACCCAAGCTGACAGGTGCTCCGGACCTCAATGGACTTGGCCTCAGCTACACTCTCAAGAAATCAACGGACCCGATCCCCAACAGGATTCATGTTCTGCGCGTTGATCTGGCCCTGAATAAAGTAAGACCCGTGGTGGTCCTTGGTCCGGATCCGGACGGAGATGGTCCGGCTGAAGTGTCGCTGACGGACCCCAGAAAACTGGCTTCAAGCCCATCGGCCCTGGCTTTCGTGAACACCAACCCCTGGGACAGTTTCCCCAATGCCCAGGGGAAGAAGAACCGGAACTGGTACTCGGGGCAACCGGTGGATATCCATGGCCTGGCGGGCACCAGAGGCAAGCTGCGCAGCACCGTGACCCCCAATAATGCGTCGGTGTGGTTTGATTCTCAGGGGCGGGTACATTTCGGGCACCAACCGGATGACAAACCCCAGGAAGCCACCACCGGATTCCAACTGATCCTCTCCCAGGGCAAGCTCACCGTCAACCCGGGCGGGGCCCGTCACCCCCGCACCGCCATGGGGACCGACGAGAAGGGGTCCATTCTCTGGTTGGTGGTGGTTGATGGGCGGCAGCGACGCTACAGCGAAGGGATGAACATGCATGAGCTGGCCAGCCTCATGAAGGAACTGGGTTGCTGGAGTGCGACGAATATGGATGGAGGAGGAAGCAGCATCATGGGGCTGCTGGATAAGGATGGTAAAATGAAGGTCATGAACCGCCCGTCAGACAGGTTTCTGGGCCGGGTGAAAATCCGTCCCTTGCCGATGGTTCTCACCATCGCAATACCGGAGAATCAGCAGAGATAAGCACAGGAATGGCTGCGGGGCCGACTATCTACTCGTCACCCTCGTCACCCTTATCTTCCT
>DLRK01000010.1:0-515 GCA_002501065.1 Akkermansiaceae bacterium UBA7890 | reverse complement strand
CCTTATCTTCCTCACGATCCGGATTAAGCCGATTACGCCTGTCTTCCATGTGAGCCAAGGCCTTTTCCGCTCGGTAGGAAACCTCGTCGTTTTCATCCTCAAGAAAGTGTTCCACCACTGCGAAGGCCCAGTCCTCCACGATGTTGGCCAGACCATTGACGATCTGTTTTTTTTCGCTCTCCGTCCGGGCTTCCGTCGCGAGACCGGTCCACATGTCCTCAAGGGCGAGAGCATCGCGTTTGCGGTCCTTGGTCAGAAACTGGAGCGCCTGGGCAAAGGCCGAGCGCCGGAGGGCGTCATCCTCTTCATCGGCCATGTGGTCCAGAAGGACCTCAAACTGGCCATCGTCCGCCCAGGAGCCGAGGGCGGCAAGGGCTGCGATGCGGGTGGTCTTGCTATCGCTTTTCAGGGCTTCCTTGACGATCCCGGCCGCGGCGTCTCCCCCGGTTGCGCCGAGGAGTTCGAGGAAGATGGCTTTGGTGTCATCACTCGTGGCGCTGTCGTAAGCGGTCTTG
>DLRK01000056.1:6491-7282 GCA_002501065.1 Akkermansiaceae bacterium UBA7890 | reverse complement strand
AAGCACCTGGGATGATCGCTTCACTCCATTGGCCTCACCATTGGGAGAGAAAGTAGTGAAACTTCGATCAGGCCCTGCCGTAGGTCTCCTGAAAAACCTGGAACAACCGTGGCCCCGCGGCGGTCTGCAAATGGGAGGCTATCGTCTGGCCAAGGACGGCACGCCAAGCATTCTCTATTCACATGGCACTACAAGGATATCCGACACCCTGACGCCCCGAAGCAAAGGCCTGTGGCGGCGAATGGAGTTTACCGGCGCCAAGGGCAACCTGTGGGTTCGGTTGGCAACTGCCGAATCTTTTCTCAGTGACAAGCCCGGGGTGTGGAGCGTCGACACCGGGCTTTCCATCATCGCTCCTGCTGCACGGTTGCGAAGGATGGGAGAGATGTCCGAATTGATTGTGCCGGTCACATTTGATGGATCCGGCAAGGCAACGATTGAAATAGAATGGCACTGGCAATGAAGAAACCATTCACAATCATGCTGCTGGGCGCAGCAGCAGCAATTGCCGACGAGAATGACTGCTACCGGCTCACCTCAGTCCCCTTCCCGAAGGATCTCAAACTTGAAATCAGCGGCATGGCCGCGCTGCCCGGGGATGGCATGGCCCTGGCTATTCGCAAGGGTGAGATCTGGATCGCCAGAGGACTGTCGAGAGGAAAACCGGTCTACAAGAAATTTGCCAGTGGCCTGCATGAACCTCTGGGGTTGGCCTATCACAAGGGTGATCTCTACACCGTGCAACGCACGGAGCTGACGCGCCTGCGTGACATCGATAACGACGGACAGGC
>DLRK01000056.1:0-6155 GCA_002501065.1 Akkermansiaceae bacterium UBA7890 | reverse complement strand
CCTCACCCACGCCAAGGGCTGGGGAGTAACCGGTAATTATCACGAATACGCCTACGGCCCGGCCATCGACAAGGCGGGAAACATGTGGGTGGCTCTCAACTGTTCCATCGGCAAGGGCTCCAACCCCAACAACCAATGGCGTGGCTGGAGCCTGCGCGTGAAGCCTGATGGATCGTGGACGCCCATGTCCGGCGGTTTCCGTTCGCCCTCAGGCATTGGCACCAACCTGACGGGCGACGTGTTTGCCACCGATCAACAGGGGAACTGGTTTCCCACCTGTCCACTGATGCACTTGAAGCCGGGCGCCTTTCATGGCCACGCCGATTCGCTCCCTTTTGCCCAATTGCCTGGAGCAACCTTCAAGGTGGATGGTGAGTTGCCTGAAAATCTGACTGTCCCCCAGGCTGCCAGACGTATTGGCGCCTATCAGTTGCCTGCAGTGTGGTTTCCCTACCGCAAGGTGGGCATGAGCACGACCGACATTCTGGCCGACAGTACCCAGGGCAGATTCGGCCCCTTTGCCGGCCAGTTATTTTGCGGTGAATTCACAATGTCCTTTGTGTCGCGCGTATTTCTGGAAAAGGTGGAGGGCGAATATCAGGGCGCGTGTTTCCGGTTTCGCGACGGACTTGATTGCGCAGCGCTGCGCCTGCAGTGGGGCACGGATGGCTCAATGTATATCGGACAGAGTAACCGTGGTTGGAATTCGCTGGGAACCAGGAGTTACGGTCTGCAGCGCCTGCAGTGGACAGGCAGGATGCCATTTGAAATCAAGACGATGTCGGCTCGTTGTGATGGGTTTGTATTGACCTTTACCCGACCGGTCGACCCCAGAACCGCCACTAATCTCAGGAGCTACGTGATAAGTAGCTACACGTATCCGTATCACTCAAAATATGGAGGTGAAGAAACTGACATAAGAACGCTTGCTGTGAAATCAGTCATTCTTGATGTCGCCAATACATCGGTTCACCTGAAAATCGAGGGCTTGCGCGCTGGCTACGTGCACGAACTGCACGCCGGTGGCATAAGGGATCTCAAGGGGCAACCGTTAGACCACAGGGAAGCATACTACACCCTGAACCGAATCCCGGAAATGTAGGGATCGGGACACCCTTTCGGGGGCTTCCTGTCGCTGCTCCAAACGTCCGGATGAAAGATCAGACGATCATGAACAGCCTCGGTTCATAGTGGTTGACTGGCATCATGGAGACCGGAAGGCGCCGGGACGCGGGATGGTCGAATGAGACGCCGGAACCTCAGTCCTGCAGGAAGACCTTCTGCCTCTCCACGCGGAACTGGGTGGGAGGAATACCCTCGATTCGATTGAAGACCTTGTAGAAGTGGTCGGCGTTGCGGAATCCGGCATCCACCGCCACGTCCTTCATCGGTGCGCTGGTCTCGACCATCCGGCGTTTGGCCCGCTCCAGACGGAGACGGGTAATTTCATCCGAAATGGTACGATTGAGGGATTCCCGGAACCGCCGTTCCAGGGATCGGCGGTTGATGCCCGCTGCGTGCACCACTTCTTTGACTCCGATTCGTTCATGAGTGTGCTCCGCGATGAAGCGCAGGGACTTCGTGATAACGGGATCGTCGGCTGCGAGCAAGTCGGTGGACTGGCGCGGAATCAGTTCTGCAGGTGCTACCATGACGGGGTCGAGGGGCGGTTTCCCGCCGCTCATGAGGCGGTCGAGCAGAGCAGCAGCCCGGTAGCCGACCTGCGCACAATTCATATCGATACTTGTGAGGGTGGGAGGTGGTGCGTTGCAAATTTCCGATTCATTGTAAGTCCCGACGATGGCCACCTCCTGCGAAATGTGGAGACCCTTTAAGCGGCAAACGTCCATCAGGTAGCGGCAGATGATGTCATTGCAGACGAGCAGGCCAATCGGGAGTTGCCAGCTCTCGATCCATGACTGAATTTCTGTGACAAATTTTTCCCAGCCCCGGGCCGGACCTTCCATGCTGGTCCGGGAAAATCGATGGGTGGTCAGGTTACAGTTTTCGCGGCTAGTGACTTTTCGCATCCCTTCTGCCTGAAGACGCGAGCCAACTTCACCGGCCCATCCAAGGTAGGCGAGTTGACGGAAACCCCGGGCCAGAAGGTGCTCCGCTGCCAGAATGCCGGATCCCGTGAAGTCCGGAAACACGCTCGGGAGTTCTTCCACTGGTGAGTTCAGCCAGATATTAACCAGCGGGATGTTCTTTTTTCGCGCAGCCTTCGCGATTTCGGGAGTGGCTCGGGCGAGGATTCCGTCAAAGGGCATGCTCCCTCTGCTCCCCATGAGGACCCGGTCGATGGCAGGTTCGATGGTGCAATGCCACCCGGCGGTGTCGGCGTATTGTTGACAACCAGCGTAGCTCTCCTGATGGCGCTTGAATCCCCAGTCCATCTCAAGAGAGATAGCGACCCGGGGGGGGCGGGACTGGGTGGGTGATGTCTTAGGCATGTCGTTGAGAGGCAGTCTCATGGAAGGAAAGCGGCACTCCCTTCGATAGCTGGAGGGGAAACGGTATCAAAATAGAAATGTCGCAATAAAGCGTAAAATAAACGCAAAAAGGCCCCTTCGTTTGCTGGTCCTGCGATAGAATGAGAGACACAGTCGCTTGTAAAGGCGGCAGCTGGGATTCAGTCGAGCCGGCCTGACGATGGAAAGGAATGCCCATGAAAAGACATTGGATTTGCGAGAAGATTACATTTGGCGCCCTGCTCTCTGTGGCGGCTGGCTCCGTCCACGGCGAGCTTTTGGTCTACGAACCGTTCGACTATCTCCCTGATGAGATCCTCACGGGGCAGGGCGGAGCGTTGGGCACGGTGGGCCTCTGGAATACCTTCGACACCATCACTGGGGATGGCAAAACTCAGGACTGGTTTGTCCACGCCGAGGGGATGACCTCGGGGGTGGGGCTTTCCAGTGCGAACCCCTCGGCGGAACCTTCGGGGATGCATCGCTGGGACGGGACGGTTGCCAATCTTCCGACCTCCGGCGGCTATGCTGGTCTCTGGGGCGCGGATGACTGGAATGACCCCGATGGGCCGAATACCGGTGAACCAGGCCGCAATATGTCTGGTGACGTCGGACTCGATCCCGGCGTAACGGCCACTTTCCAGAGTGGGACGACCACCTGGATCAGCTATGTGTCCGTCAGGGGCTGGGACCGTAACGAGGAGCATCCCAACCTGGTGCTGGCCAGCGATCCGGCCCCGGATGGATCGCGCGGTGATAATTTCGGCGGGATTGGAGCCGGCGGCAGTGGATTCGGAACGGGCGGGGGGCCGACCCGCAACAACCGGACCACCATCTACCCGATGTTCTATGATGCGGGCCAGTACCAGAATGTGAATGGTGCGATCCCGGGTAATGCCTACAGTCAGGGTGCTTTCGAGGTGGCGGCAGGGGACAGGTTCGATTGGCTGGAACTGGATGAGGAAGGATACTTCGGAGCGGTCAACATTGTGATCGTGAAGCTGGAATGGGACGTGGAAGCAGGTGGGGAAGATGTCATCTCGGTGGTGCGCTTCCTCGAGACCGACGTGCTCAGCGAAGCGGCCTTTGAGGCGCGTATTGCCGAACAACCGAGTTTGAGCAGTGCCAACTGGGACGCGGCCAACAAGCCGGATCTGGACCAGAGCCAGTTTGACACTCTCACCTTCATGGGACTCAAGTTTTTCGTCGACGAGATCCGCCTCGGCACCACCTTCGATGATGTGGTCAAGGGAGGGGTGTCCCCGGAAATCCAGCCTCAGTTGTACATCACCAGTAATGGCCCGGATCTGAAGATCCAATGGGAGAGCCATGCGGGGATGTTCTACGTCCTGCGCAGCAGTGCCGATCTCGCGGCCGACCTTTCGACCTGGGACTCGGTGGATGTGCCGGGGTCGGTGGAGAACGACGGGGTTTTCGAGATTGCGGGGACTGTGCCGCTCAATACCCACACTATTCTGCGGCCGGGCGATTCGACCCGGTTTTTCCGGATGGAAGAGTTCCCACTTCCACCCCCTCCGCCGCTGTTTGAGGAGGATTTCGAATCAGGTGCGGGTGACTGGGTTGCGGTTGTCAATGACGCCAGTAGCAACACCCTCTGGCAACTGGGCACGCCTTCCGGCAGCACGGGACCGATCACGGGAGCCGACGGCTCGGCCAACGCCTGGTCCACCAACCTGGGGGACTACGGAACGAACTCCGACATCTCCCTCTTCTCACCGCCCCTCGACTTCAGCGGTTTACCGGGCGCGGAGTTGACCTTCAAAGTCTACCGGGATGCCGACGGCTTCGGGGACACCGCCTTCGTCCGCTTCCGCCGGGTCGCTGACGATGTGCAACTGGGGCCTGGCCATGACCTCGACATGGCCGTCTTCGATACCGACTACACCAGCATCAGTATCCCGGTCCCGGTGGAGACCATTGGCGAGACTGTCCGTATCGAGTTCAACTTCGTGAGCGACGGTAGCCCGGATGCCTTCAGCGGTCTCTCCATCGACAACGTGGTGGTGACAACTCCCGTTCCCTGACCCGGGCCGCCTGGCGCCACCGCCCCGGGGGGCCTGGGTGCCGTTTGACGGGAGAGAATCCGGTCGCCTCGGGAGATAGCGCAAATACGCGACGATAATTCGCAAGAGGAATGACAGAACCGGATATTTTCCGGGTAATACCTACGGGAATTTCGTTATGAAATCCCGGGCTTCGAACCTGACCTTTCATAGTGACCATGAATCCACTTGAGAATCGACTGATCGCCCCAGCTGTCGCGGCTGTTCTTATCCTGCTTTCCTCCAGTCTCCACTCCCGGACGTGGACCAGCGCGGACGGAGTGAAGACCTTTGAAGGCGAACTGCAATCCTACGACGCCGCGAGCGGAAAGGTCAGCGTGATCCTGCCCAACCACAAGCGGATAACCTTCAAGCAGGAGAAGCTCTCCGCCGATGACATTGCGTGGTTGGAGAAGAACGGCAACCGGCCCGCGGGAAAGGCCACCGAGGTGAAGGAACTGCCTGACGAACTGCCGGATCCCGACGGCAAAGAGGCGGACATGAGCAAGCCGGTCCAAGTCTATATCCTGCTGGGACAGTCGAACATGCTCGGCGCTGGAAAGCCGAGCAAGTTGCAAGGGGTCGCCGCGGAAAAATACCCCTACCTGGTCGACGATGCCGATGAGTGGACGGTGCGCAGGGACGTCCGCAACGTGTTTGTCATGTGCTCCGGTAATTCTCCGGCCAAGGATCATAAGAATGAGTGGATGACCATCAGTGGCAACATCGGTCCGGAAATTGGGATTGGCCACCATGTTGGCCATGTCACCGACGCGCCGGTCCTGATCCTCAAGAGCTGCATCGGCAACCGCAGTCTTGGCTGGGACCTGTTGCCTCCCGGAAGCAAGCCGTACGAGCATGGCGGAAAAACACAGCCCGGTTACCGCGGCACTCCGGACGAGCCCGATGGTGACACCGGAGGCGACATGTCCAAAGGATGGTATGCCGGTTGCCAGTACGATGGCGACGTGGCCGCCGCCAAGAAGGCGCTTGAGAATCTCGACGACTACTACCCGGGCGCCAAGGATTACGAAGTCGCCGGATTCTTCTGGTGGCAGGGCGACAAGGACATGCGCAACGCCGCGCACTTCGAAAAGTATGAAGAAAACCTGATCCAGCTCATCAAGTCCCTGCGCAAGGATTTCGATGCCCCCGGCGCCAGATTCGTTACCGCATCCCTCGGGCAGACTCAAAAAGGTTCCAAAGGAGGCGATGGAAAGATTCTCGATGCGATGGAAGCGGTGGCAAAGAGCAATGATCCCGAGCTCGAGGACAAGGTGGCATTCGTCTACACTCACCCACTCTCCAAGGGCGGAAGTTCCAGCGGTCACTACGGAGGCAACCCGGAAACCTACATGAACGTCGGCGAGGCCATGGGCAAGGCGATGGTGGAGTTGTTGCAGCAAGATCGCTGAAGGTGTCGTCGAGGCTGTCCAGAATATTCCCGGTTCTCGTGGCGACAGTCGTCACGAACGCCATGGCTGAACCGGTCAAGCTTCCGGGGATTGAGGTCAATGTGCAGGCACGCTGCGTGGATGTCGAAGCGACGGTATGTCTCCGGGAGGGAACGCTGGAACTGGTGGCCTGTACCAGGGACAGCAAGGAGCACGAGTCGATTGTC
>DLRK01000009.1:687-17079 GCA_002501065.1 Akkermansiaceae bacterium UBA7890 | reverse complement strand
AGGTCACTAGCATTTGCCCGAACTGGTCATGAATCAGTATTAAATTTCCGGATGTCCTTGCCCGGGACTTTTTGCGAACAGGGTATCTTTTAGGCTCGTTGAGCTTGGGGCACTCATCTTACGATAAGAGAATGAAAAAAATATCCATCCTGTCCCTATCCGCACTGCTCATCCCTGCCTTCTTGCTTTCCGCCAAGGAGGAGAAAAAGGAAGCCGATCCTTTGATCCCTCCCGTGGTCACGCCCGGCGTGCATGGAGTGCCCGACAAGGCAGGCACGCCTCCCTCGGACGCCATCGTTTTGTTCGACGGCAAGAATTTCAACGAGTGGGAAGCTGGCAAGGGCGGGGAAGTGAAGTGGAAACTGGTGGACGGAGCCATGGAAGTCGTTCGCGGGGGCGGGAGCATCCGGACCAAGCGCAAGCTCGGGTACGGACAGTATCACGTCGAGTGGCGCACCCCTGAGATAGTCAAGGGTTCCGGGCAGGGCAGGGGGAACTCAGGTTTCTTCCCATTGGGCGGGCCTGAAGTCCAGGTTCTTGATTCCTATAAGAATTCAACCTATACCCATGGCCAGGCGGGGGCAGTTTACAACCGTTACCCACCGCTCGTCAACGCCTGCCGGCCCCCTGGTGTTTGGCAAAGCTATGACGTCATCGTACATGCCCCGATCCAGGACAAGGATGGAAAGTACGTCCGTAAAAGCGCCTACACGGTTCTGCACAATGGCGTGCTGATTCAGGACAACATGGAAGTAGGGGGACAGGTCGGCCGGACGGGTCAGCTTGCCCTTCAGGATCATGGCAACCCGGTTCGCTACCGGAACATTTGGTTCAGGCCCTATCGCGATCCCATTCCAATGAAGCGTAAATAGTTACCTTTCGACTAACCGATAAAAAATGAAAATCCTCTTGAAACCATTCGTTCCAATCCTCGCAACTGTTGGATGTAGCCTTTTCGCTGCGGACCAGCGTCCCAACGTCGTCTGGCTTTTTGCCGAGGACACGTCTCCATGGATGGGAACCTATGGGCATGAGGCGAACAAGCTGGCCACCCCCAACATCGACTCGATTGCCGAGGCGGGCGTGCGCTTCGACCGGGCTTACGTTCCGGCTCCCGTCTGTTCGGCCTGCCGGTCCTCCATGATGACGGGGGCCAGTCAGATCCGATTCGGTTTCCATGAGCACCGCTCGTCCCGGGCCAAGGACGCCCAGCTTTATTTACCCAAGGGAATGAAGCTTTTGCCTCAAATCCTCAAGGAAGCGGGTTACTCGACCTTCAACCTCGGGAAGACCGACTACAACTTTGTTTGGGAATCGGAGAAGACGTATTCCAAGATCAAGCTCAAGGGTCAGGCTGATAGTTGGGAAATCCTCAAGCAAAACCAGCCCTTCTTCATTCAGTTCCAAACCAAGGGTGGAAAAATCAACACCAGAAAGCTTTCTGCGGACAGGCGTACCGATCTCTCCAAGGTTACCGTCCCCGCCGACTACCCCCAGAACGATTTATACCGCAGGGTCGTGGCGCAACATTGCGACGCCATACGCGTGGATGATGATCACATCGGAAAAATTCTGGCTGGTCTCAAGGCGTCCGGACTCGAAGAGAACACCATTGTGGTCTACCTGTCCGATCACGGGGCCAACCATCTGGTCAGGCACAAGCAGATGCCCACGGAGGGTGGATTGCACGTTCCCTTCATGCTCATGGGACCGAAGAAATGGGTGCCCAAGCAGGGAGCCCGCAAGGACTTGGTCAGCACCTTGGACCTGACTGCGACCACCTTGACCTGGGCCGGCATTGAGCTTCCTGATTGGTATGAAGGCCGTAATCTATTCGCCAAGGATTTTAAACCCCGTCAGTGGGTGGCCTCGGCCAAGGACCGACTGGATCATACCATCGACCGGGTGCGTACCATCCGGACGGACAAGTTCCGTTACACCCGCAACTACAAGCTCGACCGCATCTTGCTCCAGCCTCAGTACCGCGACCATCAGGACTATTTGAAAAACCTCAAGGAGCTCTACGCTGCGGGTAAACTATCCGACGACCTCAAAAGGATTTACTTTGGGGAGCGCCCCAAGGAGGAATTCTACGACGTATCGAAGGATCCCGCTCAGGTGCATAATCTGGTCGGCGATCCCAAGTTTGCCAAGGAGCTCAACCGTCACCGCAAGCTCCTCGACGATTGGCTGGCCAAGGGGGATCGTGGAGAAGGCGAAGAATCGCCCAATGCGCTCCGTCATAATGGGGACAATTGGCAAGGCGGACGCGGGGTGAACCCGGAATACGAAATTAACCGCGAAGACAACGATGGCGACGGACTGTCCGACAAGTGGGAAAAGATCAACGGCCGGGATCCGCAGGACGGACGCCTGGCGTATGAATTCGATTGCGGTGGCTGGCAGACTGAAGGCTGGCAGGGGAGAGGAATACGCGACAATATCGTGGGCTTTCAGGGCTTCCTGCAATTTCGTCTTCCTGACAAACCCGGTTCTCTCGTCCGCAAGGGACTCAAGATCAAACCCAACGGATCCGACCAAGGTTTGCTCATCAAGTTGCGGGCCGATTCCCCGGTCGAGATTGAAGCCTTGGCCAATGGCAAGTCCCTTGGTTCCGCTATGAAAGTCCCCGCCTCCAAACAATTCAAGGAGGTTCAGGTTTCGCTGACTGGCAATGCGAACTGGAAAGGCGTTATCAAATCCATCGAGATCAAACTCAAGGGACCCGAAGGCGCCGACCTCGAAGTGGACGTTATTGAAGTGAAGCGCGAGTGAGCCCTTTCTCCGCTCTAATGAGAATATCTTTGCTTGCGATCCTCCTTCTGCTTGGCGCAACCTTCATCGGGTGGGCAAGGGATGCAGGCGACCAGACAGGCAAGCTTCACGAAACGTCGGTTCGGGCGAGCGTGATTAACCCATCGACAACGGCGATGGCACCCGCACGCGGACCTTCCCTCGACAATCAGCTCCACCAGTTCATGCGGCTCCGGGTGGCCAACTGAGGGGGTGTCCGGCCTCAAGAGTGAAGTGCAACGCCAACCAGGTGGGAAGGGTTGCAATGGGGTGAGATGCCCATGGCGGTTTCGAGGGCGTCATCAAGAAGCGAAGGAAATGAGACCGGGCACGCGGATCTGGACGGTGTGAGGGAGCTATCCAGGGGAGAGGGTCGACACTTTTTTCACCCGTTCCTGCATACATTATAAGGGTGCAGGAAAGATGGTGAAGGGCAGGGGACTACTCCGGTTCGTAGACCACCACGAGTTCCGGCGGGGTCTTGCTTTCCCGGGAACCGAAGCGAATTCCATCCGTCGAAGTCGGTTGCAACAGGAGGGAAAGCTTATCGGCCCCGTCACGGGTGGATATCAACCGCTTCTCCAGGCGTGCCTTCTCCCCCACGTGGCCGATCTGCCCGATTCTCACCCCGCGCTGGGGCTGTTTGTTGAAGGTGATCCCGCTCTCTTCCCAGTCGCTTCCGGTCTGGTAAATGTCGCCCACCTTCCTGCTTCCCGCTCCGAGGCACTTGAGACGCAACTTCATGGCGATCGGCTGGCCCGGTACTTCGCTCAGGTCGAACTTCAGGTAGAGCATTGAATAGGCGCTGTCATTCATGGAGTCCGCTCCGCCATCGATGGTGAGGTTTTCACTGCTGGCTTCATTCCGGTCCTTCTCCTTCAGGGAAACACGACTGTCGGCAATGGCCTTGAGCACGATCTCGGGCTTGCCCTTGGGCCATTCCGGAGGATATCGATAGGAGACGGGCTTCGGTTTGGACAGATCCCCGGTCCGGATGATCTGCAATCCTGCCAGGGTGGGGGACCTCGCTGAATCCGCGTGGGGAGTGAGGCCGATCTCCAGCCATTCGAAGATTTCCACATCCTTGAACTCCCGGACAATCGCCTTTCTCGGGCTTCCTGCCGCAGTGCGCAGTTCCAGATCCTTCTCCACAACCTTGCCCTGGAGGGAGATGTCGAACTCCCTCAGCTCTTTCTCGCTTTGCTCCAGTTCCGCAAAGTGCAGACGCACGGTGTAGAGCCCCGCCTTGTGGTCAGGGCCAATCACGGCGACTCCCAGTTTTTCAATGCCCTCGTAACCCGATGAATAAATCCACGACTTGTCCGTCCCCTTGATGGTTCTCGTTTCGGCGGTGCGCATGTAGGTGGTGGGTGACTCGCTCCCATTGATTTCGAGATCCAGGTTGAGCTCCAGGGGAGCGATCCGGCTGTCCGACCGGGGCCTCGGGTAGGAAAGCCACAGGTTGCCGTCATGATCACGCCTGTCTCCCGGTGCCCCGAAGTTCAGGTGCAGATGCTTCACGGGGAGGACCGGGCCGGGGGTGGCAAAAATCCCCCAGGCACGGTCTCGTTCCTCTCCCACAGGTTCCAGCGTCACCGTCGATTGGATAGCGAAGAGGCATTGGCAGCCCGCGCTCGCTTCGGGAATGTGCAGGAGACCGTTTGCCGGGATCATGTTGATGGTGCATCCGGTCCGCATGCCGCTGAAATGACTGACTCCCGCGTCACTCTTCAGATCGTAATAAGCTGTCGAGCCACTCCGGAAAAACAGAAGATTTTCGGTGGCAGAGACATGTCCGCAGTGGTGTCCCATGCGGAGAAATTCCCAGGGGCTTTCTTCCCCGGTGGTGGGATGTCTGCGTGTCTTCTGCTTGCCCGTGCGCAGGTCATAGGCCCACGGTTCGGCCACAATGGTCTCACCCATCACCAATGGGCGGATACGGTAATTCGCGTCCCGGTGCCAGAGTTCCCTGCCGGTGGAAGCATCCACCACTGCGAGCTTGCGCTGCTTGAATTCACCCGCGAGGAACTGCTTCCAGTAATGTCCGTTTCCGCTGGCTCCAGCGAAGACAAGGGCCTGATCATGATACATCATCATGAGTTCACCGGCCCCGCTGCTCAGTCCCGTGCAGTTGGTGAAATCGAGCACCTTGGACCAGAGTTTATTGCCTGTTTTCAGATCGAGGGCGACCGCGAGCTTTCGGTCCGCAGCCTTGATTTTCTTCTCAGCCTCCTCCCTCGCCTTTCCGGTCAGTTTGGCCAGGTGAGAGCGATCCAGTTTCAGGCGTTCTTCCAATTGCTCGGTAGTCATTCTGCCATCCACGAGAAAGACCCGGCCGTCTCCCACCGCGATCGTCATCTGTGAAATCGAGTCCCCCTGGTAAGTCCAGAGATGCTTTCCGCTGCCGGTTTCGTAGGCAAAGAGCGCCTTGGAATAGCGACTGCGACCGGAACCCGGAATCAGGGAGGCCGACATGCTTCCGATCACGATCCCGTCATGGACTCCCAGATAGCTCCAGGTGCTGCTCGTTTTCCTGATCTCCTCCGGGATCTCGAAACGATTGAGAACCTCGCCGGTTTCCGGATGAAAGCGGTAACAGACGTTCTTGGTGGCCAGAAAGGCGCCATTTTTGTCTGCGGCGATGTTTCCCGGGACCGACTGGGTCCGATAGCGGGACTGTCCCTCATAAGAGGCCTCCCAGAGCTTGGACCCATTATAAGCATCATAGGCCAGCAGAACATTCTCTCCCACGATGAACATGCGTCCATCCAGCGAGACCGGTGGGGTCCCCTGCGAGTGGCGGTTGATCATCTCGGTCGGACCGGGCGCGCCATACCAGAGCACTCCCAATGGCGCAGTCAGCCGTTTCTCGTTGCTGAATCCGGTGTTCCCGGAAGTCCCATACTGGTGAGTCCAGCTCCCCGCCCCGTTCAGCGCGCCGCGCGAAACGCTGCCCCACGGAACACCTTCGCCCAGCTCAGCCGGGGCCAGCTTCAACCGGTTCAGCCACATCTTCACGTCATCAGCAGTCATGGCAACGCTGGGGTCACTTCCCGGTGGCTGCCCGATAAGGACAGTGCCCCCGAGCGGACGCACCTTGCTCGCAATTTCTTCCGGTTCGTAGGGAACCTTCCCCGAGAAGAGCGCGCTTTCAGAGACTACCACGTTGGCGAAATAGTTCGGCAATTGTTCGGTGGAGCCGTGCAGGACATGAATGCTGGAACCGTAGACCCCGGTCGAACCGAGAGCCTTTCTCACTTTCGCCACCACCTGGGCATCAGGGTCAATGGCAATGACCTTCAGTCCCGCCTTGTGCATCAACTCCCAGGCCAGTTCCCCCGTCTCCAGGCCTGCCACCAGAGCGTATCCACCACTGCGGGGAAGCGCCTTCGTCACTTCGTGAAGAACACCTGCGATCCCCGCTCGCTGGGCCTCGGTGCCACCCGCAAACTTGGAAGGGGCCCGGGGAGCAACCGCATCCTCCGGCGGCTCTCCCGTGCCAAAGCAATAAATGCGCCCGGAGTCGGAGGACACGAGCAACTTGCCTCCCGCCACGGCCAGTCCGGCGGCTTTCCCATGAATGGGCGCCCGCCACAACTCCTTTCCGTTCACGGCGGACAGGCCGACAACAAATTCCTGGCCGCCTGCAAAGACAACATCACGGGTAGCGATCAGGGAGGAATATGCTTCAATGGGGGTCTTCCAGTGGACCGCATCCAGGCTCGCCTCATGCGCCTCTTCTTCCGCGAGCATCGCCTTCAAGGCCTTGGCCTGCTTCAGGACCTCCTTCTTCAGATTCGCGATATTCTTCCCGTTGCGTTCCTTTGGATTCTTGCTCTCCTCCGCGCGCAACAGATGACGGGCCTTCGCTTCCAGCACGACAGGATCATCCCCCCCCCGACCGTCATGACGCTGGCGCATCTTGTGCAACTTGATCGAACCGGCGGCATATTTCTTCCGGTCTACGGCTGCGACCCACTCAGTGGTTGCAAAGTAGGCGGTTTCATCACGAACCACGATTCTCCGACCATGGAACCATCCCTCCCCGCTCTTGCCGCTCTCGGCATCAAAGACCACGTTCTGGTTCGCACCCGTGATCAGTTGATCCTCGACAAGAACACCATAAGTTCCCCCGACGATGCCATCCGCGCGCCAACTTGCTTTCGCGTGAAAGCGCTTCTTTCCATCCTTCCGGTAGAAAGCAGCTGGCAAATCCCGGCCGGAGGGCACGTAAAGATACTTCTCGTTCGCCAGGAGATACCCTTGTGGGGCCAGTCGGCTCCGGTTGTTGTCCTGCTCGCCGAGAGTGTCATTCATCCAGATCACGTCTCCGCTCTCCGCCTCCAGTGCGCAGAGAATGATTCCCTCATGTGGGAAAACCCCGGCTCCACAGTAGGCAATTCCGTCACGAATGAGAATCCCGGAACGAACCGGCCAACGGGAAATCAGACGACCGTTGCCGAGGTGGCGAGTCCGGTCGAATCCGAGCAGTCGTTTCCAGATTACTGAACCGCTTTCCGCATCGAGACAGTAGACGAACCCGTCGTCCGATCCGAAGTAGAGCCTTCCGGCATCAAGCGAAGGACCGAGCCTCACCGGTCCATCGGCAAAGAAGCTCCAGCGCACCTTCCCGCTCCTTGAGTCGAGACAACGGACCTGATCATCGGAAGAAGAACCAAAGTAGACGGCCTCGGCACTGGCGGCGACCTGGAAGGCGAGATCAAAATCAAGCCGATTTATCTCGAGGTTGCCCTCAACGGCATGAGGAATCGGTGGAGCCCACGCGGCCTCGGGAGCGCTGGCGGAAACATGGAGCCAATGCTGAGACAGTGGCAATTCGATCAGGGTGTCCGAGAACCCGCTCCTTTCCGCATCATGAAGGTGCATGGGCCAGTCATCCGCGCCCCACACCACTCCGGTTGTGGCGATCAAGGCAGCGAGCACCCCTTTTGAAGTTCTTGTTGTTTTCATAAGTATTTCTCCGGAGTTTTCTGCGGTTTCCCTCATCAGGCCATTCCTGCTTTTTATCAGTGAAGGATGTGTGGCAAACATTTTCCAGGACTCCTCATAAGACGAGGGAATAATCGAGAACTGCAACCGAAACAAAAATCAAGGGCCAATATGCTGCTGATTTGACGGACGGGTTCACCTCGGCACCACCCTGCACGGTCGGATTTTCAGCAACCCGGTTAGCTTGCCCCGCCTCCCGGATCCGCCATCCGCTGATGCGGTCGACGCTTCCCCGGGGAGGGACTGACCCCCAAAAGCCCTGAGCCCTGAGACAGTTTCCGGTGACACAATTCCCGCCTCACCGCCGATCCCCGGACCGACGTATCGTGCGTTTCATGGAAGAATCGCGGGTGGTTCCCGGTGGGGGCAATCGCCGCGGACCGCCCTTCGGTCATTCCTCGCCTTCGATAGCGTAATCGGCTCCCCGCTCCTTCATCACGCGACGTCGCCACGACTCCGGGTAACCAACGGCTTTGGGCATCTCCCCCGGATTCTTCAACCAGCCGTCATTATGCTTTACCAGAATTTGCCCGCCCAGTTCCTTCCAGTTTCGAAACACTGTCTGTCCGCAGGAGTTCGAGTAATCAGTCAGGAATGCGTGCAAGGCGGCCTTGTCGCTCTTGGCCAGTCGGAGTGCCGTTTCCTCAATTGCCGGCTGCATGGTGAGGAATTTCTTCTCGGTCTCGCATTGGACGGCGTGAATATCCGGAAATACCCGTGACCAGCGATCGTAGGCGTAGTTGGCAACCAGACTGCAGGCCCACCATGCAGAATCCCATGAAAACAGATCGAGTTTTCCGTTGCCGTAGCATTCCGGCACGGAATTGATTCCACAGTAAAACGGTGCAAAACACGACGTGTACGCGTCGTCGGGAGCAAACCAGAAAACGCCGCCAATCGGATCGGGAAGCCATGACCGGCATTGGGTCAGCCAGACGCAGGAGGCCTGCTGCGTGGAAATCGGACGCTCCCATCCAAATTGCCTCTTTTCGACTTCCCACGTCAATCCGCGGTAGCGGTATGGGCTGCCGAAGGGGCCGGCATCAATGCCCCGGGTCATGTCGTAGGGGGTTCCCTCAAAGTGGTCACGCATCAACTGCATGACATCGTGCAGTGAAAGTTTTTGATCGGGCTTGATGAAAACCGGATAGTCCTCCGCGCTTTTGACACCGCGAAAGAAGTCATCACTGAAATTCCTGGCCGGGGCGGCACGTCGATAGACGCTCCATACGCGACTCGCGCACGCACGAACGTGGTAGTCGTTGATGCCCGGGTGATAAGCATCCCGGAAACTGAACGGTCTGGCGGAGCCGGGATCGTAGAATCCTTTCTGCACGGCAAACTCGACAACATCCCTGCTGAACAGCCAGTTCCCGGGATCGTCCATGGGAAATGTCGTGATCCTTCCCATGTTGGCGGACACGGTGATGCAGTCGTCCGGTACGCGTGCGGCAACCCACACTGCTCCTTTTGCATCGGGCCCCTTGCCGATCATGTCCATGATCCAGGCCTCATTCTTGTCTGCCACACAAAGAGTCTCACCGGTGCTCGAATAACCGTAGGTGCGGGTCAATCGGTCAATTTCAGCAATGGCAGAACGGGCCGTCCTGCAGCGGCGCAGCGCCAGAAACATCAATCGCGAATAAGACAGGCCATCCTTGCATTTCAGTTCAGGGCGACCACCCCAGGTTGTTTCCGCGATCGCAAGTTGATGTTCATTCAAGTAGCCGACTACACGGAAGGTGGGACCTTTCCAGTCGGCTTCGACGGCATCCTCCACCTCCGGGTCCGGCGCTTCCCGCCCGGCGATGAGATGCAGGTTTCCGATGCCAACGCCATCGATTGAATACGTGAGCATCACCGAGCCATCGGCAGACGCGTCGCGGCCGACGATGATATTGGTACAGGCGCGCGCAGAGTCGCTTACCCAGAGAAGGCTCAGCAGGCTGAGGATCAACAGGTGTCGATGGCAGGCAGGGATTGGACGGATCATCATGCAACCTTTCCAGGTGGTCATCCCAGCTTCCACTCGCCGCGTCCGGGGCGGATCCTGCACATCTCGTTGGCCTGATCATCGCCGATGAACACTTCTTTTTCCGGGTTCCATTTCAATTTCCTGCCTCGATCGATGGCGATGTTGGCGAGGTGGCAGACGGTCGACACGCGGTGACCGATATCGACCGGAAAATACGGATCCTGGCGCGACTTCACGCAGTCGAGAAAATTGCGGTGCTCGCCTTTTGGGTTGGTGAACAGGCGGGTTTCCCCGGGGCCAATCTTTGATTCCAGGATGTCCCTGGAGCTGGCCTGGAGCGGAGCACGCCATCCGGTGTTGCCAACCCAGCCTTCGCTGCCGATGAACTTGATGCTCGGGTTTCCCGGCCTGCAGGTCATGGTCACGCCGTTCGCGTAGCGGTAAGTCACGTCGTATTCATTCACCGTATCAAAGAGTCCCCCCTCCCAGCGTGAACCCGTTGCCTCGACTTCGACTGGACCGCTGCGTTCGGTGTCGTTGCCCCATTGGGCTGTATCGAAGAGGTGAGTTCCCCAGTCGCAGATGACGCCGCCGGAATAATCCGAGATCCAGCGGAAGTCAAAGAGCACGCGATCCTTGGTGTAGGGCGCCTCCGGAGCCGGCCCCAGCCACATGTCATAGTCGAATCCCTTGGGCACCGGTTGCGGCGTGGGATCCCCTGGCCTTCCTGGTTGCTTGGGAAGGATCACCTCGATGCGCTGCAGCTTTCCAATCCGTCCGTTGCGCACCAGTTCAGCCATGCGGTGGTAGACGGGGACAGAGCGATCCTCGGTGCTGGTCTGGAACACCCTGTTGTGCTTTCTCACGGTGTCGATGAGGAGTTTGCCCTCGTTGATCGTCAGCGTCGGCTTCTCACACTGCACATCCTTGCCGGCACGGATGGCCATGACGCTCATCAGCGTGTGCCAGTGATCCGGGGTGGAAATCATGACGGCATCAATGTCCTCGCGGGCGAGCACTTCCCGGAAATCTCTGGTCGTGGCGCAGTCCTTGTTGCCATACTTCCGGTCAATAATGCCCTTGGCGTGATTCGCGCGACCGTCGTCAGGGTCGCAGGCGGCGAGGATCCTGGCATCGGCATTACTTAGATAAGCCGGCAGGTTCCAGCCCGTGCCATGGCCGCCGGTGCCGATGAACCCAACGGTGATCCTGTTGCTTGGGGCATCTTTGCCGAGGACATGAGCCGGAATGATGGTGGGGGCGGCAATGGCGGTTGCGGACGTCGTGCGAATGAAGTGGCGGCGTGGAATGGATTTCATGATGAATAATCCCGGGGTGTCGATCCGGTCCTGTTGAGTCGGCAGGGCATGATTGCGCGAGCGCTGCCCGGCCTGTCGATTTGTGGTGCCATAGCTAAAGAGATATCAAAGGAATTCTCACAATGCCACCCCACTGTTGATCGGTGCGCCTGAGGTTGAGAAGGGAAGGAGAGGCCTTTTCCCTGCAGTTCCGGTGTGCCATGGAGCATGCTCCCTTCATGCGGGATTTCCCGGTTACCTCTCTCCCTTGGTCACCCATTCCTTCAGGTATTGCTGATCCTCTTCGCTCAGCGAATCAACCGGGACAATGAACTCCCTTTTGTCATCACGGACGAGGTGTACCTTGTTTCCCGAAACGGAAACCGTCCTGGCCTTGATCCTGGTGCCGGACTTGTTGGTAAAGATCCTCAGGGGTCCAGCATTTCCCAGTCCCTGCTCGCACCAGCAGGGCAGCGCCTGAAGGGGAGTGTCAGGTCCCTTGTACTGAACGCCCAGAGCTTCCTGGCCACTGCCTTCGAAGAAGAGGACGTCGATCTTTCTCCATCCCTTGCGAAGCTGAAGTTCGCCAGACTTCGTGACTGACGGATGAATTCCATTGTTGTCAACCACCAGCTCTCCATCCACCAGCAATGCGCTTCCGTCATCGCTGGTGGTCTGGAAGGTGTAGAGTCCGGGTTCCCTGACATCGAGATACCCGGTAAAGGCCAGGGCGTAACCATCCGCTCTGTCAGCCATGGTCAGGTTGAAGTCATCGGCAATACCCGTCTTGACGGCTTCGATAGTGTCGAAATCGGGCAAAGCGGCCCACGAGCCCTCATAATACTTGTAGCTGACTCCCAGGTTGAGCGTCTTGGTCCCATGCTTGCGAGGCGCAGCCTTGCTGAAGGTGGCCCCGGCAACACTGCTCATGACACCATCGCTCCGGTAGAATCTGGCGCGGATAGCAGTGGTCTTGCTGATCTCAATGGGGGCGGTGTAGACGGGGGAGGTCTTGTCCGGCAGGGAACCATCGAGTGAATAGTGGATGCTCCCGTTGCCTTCCATTGCCTTCAGTGTGATGGTGGAAGATTTCTTGAAGAGCCTCTTTCCGCCGATTTCCGGGGCGCTGCTGCCGGTCCGGAACGGAAAGGCCGGGAGTCCGGCCCTGTTCTGCAGGGTGGTGTTGGACAAATGGTGCCAGCCGAGCCGAACCAGAGAAGGCTTGGGAACCTTCTTGCTTGCCACCAGCACGGTCTCACCGTCGATCAAGGCCTTGGCCGGGAAGAACTTCCCGTCTCCGGCGATCTCGAAGCCGCTGATCGGCTCATTGTTTCGTGCTCTCAAACCGGAACCGACATTGTCAAAGCTCACCCTGATCATGTGTCCCTCGACTTTCATCGACTTGAAGGTCGGGCCGCTGAAAGCGATATTCCGCCCGTAGTCCTTGGCGAGAGCCCAGCGGGCCAACCGCTCGCCCACTCCGCGCTTGTCACGGGGATGAACCGGGTCCCCGCCGATATCGTTGGTGGAGACAATTCCCGTATTCCTGACGCTGAGGGTGCGGGCCTGCGCTTCCCAGAACAGCGGCAGAGGGTCTCCCAGTCCGGGAGCCAATTGCACGAGGTAGAAGGGGAAATCGCCCTGTTTCCAGATCTGTCGCCAGGAATCGATCAGGGCCTTCTGTTTATCGAAGTAATTCGCCCGGTCTCCGCCCCAGAAATTCGTCTCACCCTGGTACCAGATCGCCCCGCGAATCCCATAGGGGATGACCGGGGCGATCATGCCGTTGTACCAGAAGGCCTGCCCCGAATGCGGCGAAAACTGTTCAATGGGCATCCCGCCCACCGCCGCCGCGATCAACCCGACGGTGACATCGAGATCCTTGACAAGTTTCCGGCCAAAGAAGAATCCGGTGCCGGAAAAGCCGGCCGCCGCTGTGGGAGAGGACACCGCCCATGTCCCGTTGACATCCGGTATGGGAGCCCGTTGCCAGGTGGTGGCGACCTTGAACAGGCGCAGCTTCGGGTTGTTGGCGGTGGCCAGTTCCTGCTGGTAGTCAAGAACACCTTTCCACCACGCGGCTCCGTTCATCAGGCCGACAGGAACCTCCATGTTCGATTGCCCCGAGCACAGCCAGACCTCTCCTGCCATCACGTTGTTGAAAGTGACCGCATTGTTGCCGGTCACGGTCATCACGTAGGGGCCGCCAGCCTTGAGCACAGGCAATTCGCATCTCCATTTTCCACCGCCGTCGGCGGTGGTGTCGATCTTGATGTCGAGGCCCCTGCCTTTCAACGTGAGGGTGAGTTTCTCTCCCGCATCAGCCCAGCCCCAGACCGGCAACTTCATTCCACGTTGAAGGACCATGTGATCCCCGAATATTCGCGGGAGGCGGACATCGGCATCAGCCGGGATGATCACCATGGCCATGGCGACAAGAATAAAGAGAGCCTTCAGGGAACTGGAATGAGAGAGAATCTCCGTCCGGGAGCTTTCGAGAAAAGTCCGGAACCGAATACCGAGAAGTCTCAAATGGCTGAGGAGTGAATTGGTCATGCATCTACAACAAACATGGAGACAGGCCCATTGGGCAACAAGATTCAGAGGAAATGGCGTCCCGTGATTGATCATGCGATGACGATGCGCAACTTTCCGCGTGACTCATGAACCCGGTCACCAGTTATCAGTCAGTTGTCTGGCTGTGCTCCGTCGGAGACCGGGGAATCCCTGTCGCGCGCGCCAGGCAACCGAGTCACTTTTGCGCCCTTGCCATCTTCACGGCCTCGAAGGCATTGATCAGGCCGTGGCCGGTCTGGAAATCGAATCCTTCATCGGCCACGTCGGTGGCGGTCCTGATGATGATCTCGCGGGTTTCCCAGGGTTTCAGTTCAGGATTGGCAGAGAGCATGAGGGCGATGGTGCCGCAGAACATGGGACCGGCGAAGGAATTGCCGCTGCTGGTGGTGGTGGGTCGTCCCCCCGAAGGGGGCAGAAGGGGAATCCGGAAGTTGAAGGCGCAGACTTCCGGTTTGTTGACCCGTCCCTCGCGGTAGTGCTCGGTCTTCCATTCGACCGGGCCCTGGCTCGAAAAGGGAGTTCGGCTCAGGTCGCGCTGGACGCCCGCCGCCGCGAAGACGGCGTGAGGAATGTCCTCGGGGACGCGCATCTGGACCGGGATGGGCTGGTCCCGGGCGAAGTTGCCCGCCCCGGAGACGAAATGCACCCCGCAGAAGGCCCCGTGCTCCATCAGCTTGCGCCAGTGTGAGCGGTAGTTGCCCAGATTGGGGCGGGAGAAGCTCATGCTGTAGGTGTCGGCCCCCTGCTCGATGGCCCACTGCACGGCCTGCTCGATGTTACTCACGGCGATGACTCCGGCCCATCTTGAATCCGGAGCCAGGCCCGGTTGCACCGGGTAGCCCTCCGAACCGCGGCCGCAGATGATGGAGACGCACTGGTGTCCGTGCAGGATCGAGGGGAGGGGGCGACCGGACGGCAGGGCAGGGCGGGTCAGGTTGCCGGTGGCGCGGGTGAAATCGTAGCCATGGAGGTCGTCCACCAGTCCATTGCCATCATCGTCCCGACCGTTCTCTTTCTCGCCAGGGTTGCGATGGAGAGTCCCGTCGATCCAGGGGGAGTGGATGAAATTGCCATCGTGGATCACGTTGAGGGTGCCTTTCCCGGTGACCCCGAGTTCCTTCCAGACCCGCTCGATCTTCAGTTTCCCGATATACCAGAGGGGATTGCTCCGAGCGGGGTCGAAGGGCTCCAGTTTGAGGGTGGTGGGAGCCCCGGCCCTGTCTTTGCCTGCTGCGTTCTCCTGGGCCGGAGGAGAATTGAACTGGCGGACCGGTCCCCCGTGAAAGATCTTCTTCACCCCGGGGACGGTCTTCAGCTTCTCCACGCCCCTGGTGGTGGTGGTGCAGGTAAAGCCATTGACGATCCAGGTGTATTGCGGGGGTGAAATGGTCCCAGCTTCGACAAGAGTGCCGAGTTGTTCCCGTGTAGCTTTCCGGGAGGATTCACTGGCGGCTTTCAGGGTGGTGAGCACCTGGGCACGCAGCTTTGTCCGGCCGGTTCCGTCGAACTCCTTCGCACGGCGCAGGAAGGCGGTGCCGTCTCCCAGGAACTGCTTCTCAAACCAGACCACGGCCCGGATCCGGTTTTCCGGGTTGGTTTTTTCGAATCGGGGATCGACCCATACCCCGTCCCCGGGAAGGGATTCCATTTCCAGTTGCGCCTGGCAATTGAGCGCGCAGGCAAGGAATGCGAAGACTCCGAGACGGTTCATTGCGCAAGGCAATCAGATCCGGAATCACAATTCCAGAGCGCAGGAGGGATTCTTCAGGATGAGACCAGGGGAAGCGGGGCCAGGATGTTCGAATTCAGGAGTGCTCACTCGACGATCTGAGTGCTGTTTAGCCTGGTGTTGCATTGCCACAAATTCCTGTTTGCAATAAGGGGACTCGGGAAGAGGGAGATCCCTGGACCGGGACCAGAGATTAACCAACAGAACTCGTGCGAGTATTGCCTCTCATTCTTCTAGCCCTCTTCCTGCTCAGGACGACGTCCCCTTGTGGGCAGACGACATGGATCTTCGACGATGAGGGAAACCGCTTCGTCCCGAAGTCAGGATCGGCCTCCCTTGAGTATTATGACCCGACCGCAAGCGGGTGGGGGGATCTGGAAACGGCATACGGGGCTGCCTCCACCTTCGGATTGCCTCTCGCCATGGGACAGGACATGCAGGTGATGGCCTTTCCCCCCTGCACCAGTGCACAGGGATACATGGTTGAGACGAATTTCGCTCCCAACGGACCCTACGGGGAAGACCTTGGATATATCTCAAACTACACCGTGGTGATGGACATTCTGTTTCCGTCGGCGTCATCGGGCGTATGGCGGTCTCTCCTGCAGACGAACCTATTGAACAGCGACGACGGCGACTTTTTCGTAAGTCCCGGGAATGGGATCGGAATCAGTGGTAATTATCGTGGGGAGATCAAACCCGATACCTGGCACCGGATCGTCTGGTCGGTCAGGGCCGCCCCGGGGGAAGGGCAGGCCATGCGATACGTTGACGGACAGCTGGTCGGGGCCTTGGGAACGACGGGAAGCGGACTGGGTGAGAGATGGGCGCTCGCGTCGGATCTCCTGATGTTTGCTGACGAAAACAACGATACGACGGCTGGCTATGTCGCCAGCATATCAATCATCGACCGGAAATTACCATATGAGGAGGTCGTGGCCCTGGGGGGGGTGAACCCTCTGGGAGCTGATGTGCCGGGTCCGGCGGCACCGGTTTACGAGAGACGCATG
>DLRK01000009.1:0-308 GCA_002501065.1 Akkermansiaceae bacterium UBA7890 | reverse complement strand
GAAAACACCCTGCCCGCAATCGAGCAGGCCTTCCTTGACGGGGCTGTCGGGACGGAGATCGACACGCGCATGACCAGTGACGGAGTCGTTGTTGTATTTCATGATGCGACCGTGGACCGGACTACGGACGGGACTGGTGACATTGCCTCCCTGACCCTGGCCCAGGTAAAGGAATTGGACGCCGGGTCGTGGTTCTCACCTGATTTCGTGGGAACCAGGGTGCCCACGCTGGAGGAGGTGCTGGTAGCGTCAAAGGGGAAGGGAATCATTTACCTGGATATCAAGACCGGGGGTCAGGCCCAGGGATT
>DLRK01000136.1:11615-14209 GCA_002501065.1 Akkermansiaceae bacterium UBA7890 | reverse complement strand
TATTATGGCGGCGCTGCTGCTACTCCCGACGATCTTGAGCCCTATATTGGTTTGGGAACGTGCCTTGGTGGTATCACTCTGGGCCTTACGGCAAATTTTGATGAGAGTGATACTCAGGACCACGATATCTACTGGGAGTTGACCGCTGGCTACGAGATGGAGCTTTCCAGCCTTGGGACGCTCGGTCTCTCCGGCGTGATCGGTCACTTCGATGATGTCGCTGCTGGTGAGGAAGATACCTACTACGGTATCAGTGCCTCCTTGAGCATTGCCGTTTCGGACAGCATCACCGTGACTCCTCACATCACGCACCTCATTGACACCAAAGACGCTGATGGAGACGACGACGAGACCTTCGCCGGCGTGAGTGTTGGTTTCGCATTCTAGTCTGAGCGAGACGATTCAATTTTGATATACCGGGAAGGGGAGCCATGAGGCTCCCCTTCTTGTGTAGAGCCCACTGGGAATCCACTGATTCATCGAGTTGCCCTAGGAAGCACGGGGATGGGCCCGGTCGTAGGCTTCGCGCAGGCGCTCCCTGGTGACATGGGTGTAGATCTGGGTGGTGGAGAGAGAGGAATGGCCGAGCAGGGCCTGCACGCTGCGCAGGTCGGCGCCGGCGTCCAGGAGATGGGTGGCAAAGGAGTGGCGCAGTTTGTGGGGGGTGACGTTGAAGGGGATGTCGGAGTGGGCGAGATACTTTTTGAGCAGGGTGTTGATTGAGCGCGTTGAGAGGCGCTTGCGCAGCTTGGAGAGGAAGAGGGCGCCTTCCGTGATCCGGGCGGCCTGGCGATAGGCCCCGATGGCTTTCATGGCGTGGGAGCCGATGGGGACAAGGCGCTCCTTGGAGCCTTTTCCCATCACCCGCAGGGTATCGCCCAGGCCATCGAGATCCCGGACCTCAAGGGCGGCCAGTTCCGCGAGGCGCAGGCCGGTGGAGTAGAAGAGCTCGAGAATGGCGGTATCCCGGAGGGGAAGCCAGGCGGGGGCCTGTTTTTCCCGTGGGATCTGCTGGGGAAGGTCCAGGAGTTGCTCGATCTGGCGGAGGGTCAGGACCACCGGAAGCTGGCGCTCGAGCTTGGGAAGCTGCACTTCGGCGAGCGGACTCCCGGGGAGTCCGTGACGGGACACGAGGTATTTGTAGAAAGAGCGAAGAGCCGAAAAGTGCAGGCGGATGGTGGAGCGGGCCAGCTCCCGTTTCATGCAGTCGAAGAGGTAGGAGCGAAAATGGTCAGCGCTACAGTCATTCCAGTGGGTGAAGTCTTCTCCCGGCCATTGGCGGAAGGCCTCCAGGGCGCGTTCGTAGTTGGCCAGGGTGCGCGGAGAGACGTTCTTCTCGACCGAGAGAAACTCGAAGAATTGCTCAGTCAGGGAATCCGCTTCGGCTGGGAGCATGACGGGCTAGGCGCACTTTGGGCAGGTGCCAAAGAATTCAAGTTCATGGTAGAGATTCCGGTATCCGGTGTCCTGCCGGATCTCCTCTTCCAGTTCGTGCACCGGGCAGGGGGCATCGATGGGGGCGATGGTGCCGCACTCGGTGCAGATCAGGTAGTCGCGGTGCTGGCCGGGAAGAACGAGGGCAAAGTAGGCGGCACGCTCGTGGAGCCCGAGGCGACGGACGATGCCAGCGTCGGTCAGGCGATGGAGGAGCCGGTAGATGGTGGCCTTGTCACATTGGGAGGCGAGCGGGCGTGATTTCTCCAACTTCGCCAGGGTCACGGGACGGTCTGCCTTGAGCAGGGTCCCGAGGAGAACCTCAAGTGCCTTCGTGCGCCGGAGGCCGCCGGCCCGGCAGCGATCGACGAGTTCTCCCAAATCCGCGCTCACGTCGTCACTTTAACCCCATTGCGCCTGGAACGGCAGGATTTTCCCTTGTTTCCCGTCCTCATCGCGGGGACAAGGGAGTTATGAAAACTGTTACTGATACCGCTCTCGTGGTCCTGGGAGTCCTGATCCTGAGCGTCCTTCCGGGAGGGGCGGTGGAACTGAAGCTGAAGTGGCAACCGGGGAAGCGTTATGTTGTTGAAAACACTTCCGACTCGTTCGCGAAAATGCCGCTGCCCGGCCAGGGCATGATTGAGACGAAGGGCAGGCTGGCGCTCCGCGTGCACAATGACGTGAGTGCTCACGAGAAGGGGGTCAAGGTGGGCTATTCCTACGCTTCAGTTAAAATGAGGCAGGAGATGCAGGGTCTCGTGATGGAGTACGATTCCTCCGACCCGTCCAAGGGGGGAGGTCTCCTGGGCCCGGTTCTCCAGCCGCTGACCGAGATCAGATTTGCAGCGATCTACGATAAGGAAGGCCAATTGGTGGAAACCGAGGGCCTGGACGAGGTGCAGGGAGCGGACCAGTTGGGGATGGGAAAGGAGGAACTGGAGGCCATGGCCCGGCAAAGCTCCCAGTTCCTTCCTGGCAGGGAGGTCAAGCCGGGCGACAGCTGGAAGACGGAGGTGGATCTGCCGATGGGAGGGATCGGGGGCAAGGTCACCATCGATTACACCTTGAAGCTGGAGGGAATCGTCGAGCAGGAAGGACGCGAAGTGGCCCGGATTTCGATCTCGGGGAGGACGAAGGAGGGGGACGCCAAGGAGGGG
>DLRK01000136.1:0-11303 GCA_002501065.1 Akkermansiaceae bacterium UBA7890 | reverse complement strand
GGAGGGGGACGCCAAGGAGGGGGAGGAGGTCCTTAAGACCGAGGTCAAGGAGGCCACGGGCACGATGTTGTTTGATATTGGCCTGGGGCAACCGTTGGAGGTTGCAACGACCATTCTCCTCGAAACGGGTCTTCCCGCTGGAATCCCGCAGGCCGAGGGCGCGCCTGGGAAGATGCCTCTCAAGACCGTTTCAGTAGCGAAGCTGATCGGGGTGGAAGATCTCAAGGAGGCGGCCTCCGGAAGCAAGGGCGAATCCAAGGCCAAGGCTGAATCGACCGCCCCGGCTCCGGCTGAGAACAAGGAGGAGAAAAGGGCCCGCCGCAAGGCGCGCAAGGCCAAGCGCAAGGCGGAGAAGGCCCAGCCGGAGTAAAGGCAAGGTGGGACGGATACGATCCGGAAGCTCTACTGATTACAGCAGTTCCCCCTGTGCGCCCTGCGGGGGCTCGGCCCCGATCTTCTGATAGGCGGAGGGCATGGCCACCCGCCCCCGGGGGGTGCGCTTGAGAAAGCCCTGCATGATGAGGAAGGGTTCGTTGACCTCTTCAAGGGAAGAGGCATCTTCCCCCACTGCCACCGCGAGTGAACTCAGGCCCACCGGTCCGCCATTGAACTTGTAGATGACGGTTTCCAGGATGCGCTTGTCCATCTCATCGAGCCCGTCCTGGTCGATCTCGATCATGGCGAGGGCCTGGCCGGCAGTCCCGGCGTCGATCAGGCCGTCGGCACGGACCTGCGCGTAGTCCCGGACCCAGCGCAGGAGATTGTTGGCCACACGGGGGGTGCCCCGTGAGCGGGAGGCCACTTCCCGGGCTCCCCCTTCGTCGATACGGATCTCCAGCAGCCCGGCCGAGCGCATGATGATGACGCAAAGTTCTTCCAGGCTGTAGTAATCCAACCGGTTGACGAGGCCGAAACGGGACCGCAGGGGCGCGGTGAGCATGCCGGCCCTGGTGGTAGCTCCCACCAGGGTGAATTTGGGCAGGTTGAGCTGGATGGAACGGGCGGAGGGGCCGGAGTCGATGATGATGTCGAGCCGGTAATCTTCCATGGCAGGATAGAGATACTCCTCGATGGCGGGATGGAGACGATGGATTTCATCGATGAAGAGCACATCGCCCTTCTGCAGGTTGGTCAGGATCCCCGCCAGGTCTCCCGCTTTCTCGACCTGGGGACCGGAGGTGGTGTGAATGTCGGACTTCGCTGCACTGGCGATGATGTTGGCCAGAGTGGTCTTGCCCAGTCCGGGGGGGCCGGAGAGCAGGATATGCTCGAGCACATCCTTGCGTTGACGGGCTGCCTCCACCATCAGCATGAGGCGCTCCTTGACCTTTTCCTGCCCGTGGAACTCCCCGAATCCCGGAGGGCGCAGGGAGAGGTCGAAGGGGGGGTCCGGTTCCTGGTGAGAGTTGTCCGCCATCTGTCCGGTCTTTGTGCCCGCTTCGCCGTGGCCAGCCCTCCACAGGGCCCCCGCAAGCGCCGTTGGCGGCAGGGTCTCACACTGATCCGGTGATCGCAAGAGCGCTGAATTGCCGGAAAACGCCCTTGAGAATAGGCTTTACAGTGATTCGATCCGGCCTAGAGTGCGCCTCCCCTTTCGGACGAGCCATGAAAGTTCTCTCCTCTCTCAACTCGCTCAAGCGCCGCCACGCCGGATGCCAGGTCGTGAAGCGTCGGGGCACCCTCTACGTCATCAACAAGACCAATCCCAAGTTCAAGGCCCGCCAGGGATCAACGCGTGGGACGCGTCTCTCGAAGAAGGGTGTGAAGTAGATTGCAGATCTCAGATTCCGGATCCTGAGGGCGGCCCCGGGCCGCCTTCTTTGTTTCCCGACCAGGCGATTCGATTGATGATGTCACCGGCGGCGAGGAGACCGAAGGTCGCAGTGACATGGGTGACCGTTCCGAAGCCCGCATCGCAGCGTAGGCCCGCGGGTTGGTGAGTTGGGCGTTCGGTCGAAACGCAACCGTCACCCTGTGGATAGCGGATGTTCTCGGGGGAGAAGACCGCTGCGATACCGAATTTCTTCCGGGAATCTTCGCCGCTGGGAAAACCGTAGTTGCCCCGCAGATTCCTGCGGACCTGATGAAGGAGCGCATCATTGAAGGTGCGGCTGAGATCAGCAATCTCGATGAGAGTGGCATCGCACTGGCCACCTGCCGCCCCGCAGGTAATGACCGGAATCTGACGCTGGTGGCATTGGGCCAGGAGAAGGCACTTGGGGTGGACCGCATCGATGGCATCGATCACGCCATCCAGGGAGCGATCGAGAAGGGTCTCCACGTTGTTCCCCGTCAGGAAGCATTCCTCGGCGTGCAGGGTGCACTCCGGGTTGATGGACGCTATCCGTTCGGCCATCACCTGGACCTTGGATTGACCCATCGTGTTAGAGAGAGCATGTATCTGTCGGTTGGTGTTGGTGACACAGACATCGTCGAGATCGACCAGGGTGAGTTCCCCGACCCCACTTCGTGCAAGAGCCTCGGCAGACCAGGATCCCACGCCTCCAATTCCGATCACGGCGACATGTGCCTGACGCAGAGCGGCCAGGCCCGACTCTCCATACAGGCGGGCCAGACCGGAGAAGCGGTTCTGGGATTCGTCGCTCATTTCCGGGGCGACACAGCGGGACCACTAGGCCCCGAGCAAATGCTTGCGCATGTTGGCCAGGATTTCCGCGCAGCGCGCACGATTCCCGCCACCGACCTCTGCGGTGGCCCAACCGGTGAAGCGAATTTCGGCGAGAGCCTTCCGTACGTCGGGCCAGTCCACGTCCCCTGCCCCGATCTTGGCGAAGCCGGCCTTCACCCCCCAGTCCTTAACGTCCAGTTTCACGATACGGTGGCCCAGGGAGCGGATCCATTCCGCGGGCTTGCCGTATCTCTGGTGGTTGCCGATGTCGAAGTAGGATCCAACCCACGGACTGTCGATTGCGTCGATATACTTCACCAGTTTTCCGGCAGTTTGATTGTTGGGGCCATCGTGGTCGTAGAGGAAACGGTTCCAGACGTTTTCGATGAGAATGTGGACCCCCAGCCTGGCGGCGAGGGGCAGGGCCTTGCGGATTTGTCCGATGGATCGTTCCCAGGCCTGTTGCTCGGTGGCGTTGGCATTAACCACGGCAGGGACCAGAAGAACGGAAGTGCCGCCGATGGCATCACTCTCCCGAATGGCGGTGAGAAGTCCCTTCAGTCCCTTCTCGCGCACTTCGGCCGAAGGATCGGAGAGGGTGATGCCCCAGTGGATCGAGTCGACCACGCCGTGGGTGGGCAGACCGACCTTCTCGGAAGCCTTCTTCGCTTCGCCCTTGTTCTGTCCTCCGGGGGAGTCGAGTTCCACCCCATCGTAGCCCAGGTCCTTCAGGAGGCGAAACTTCTCCTCCAGGGTCTTCCCCTCACCACACATCCCGCACTTCAGTGACAGCAGGATGGGATGGTCCTTTCCGTCCTTGTGATGATCGGCGGAGGCACGGAACAAGCCGGCCGTGGCGGCGAGGGTTCCGGTGGTGAGGAAGCGGCGGCGGGTTGGAGGTTGCATGGTCTTACTAGGGGGCGGGGAGAATCTTATTGCAAGCCGTGATCGTGGCAGCCCGCGAGCCAGAGGACTGCGTGGATCTTGAAGTCGAGCAGGAGGCCCTTGGCTTCCTGCTCGTGCAGCCAGGTGCGCAGATGGCCGAGCGGGACACGGTGCACACGGATGTTTTCGTCCCCGACTCCTCCTCCCTGGGAGATTTGTTGCAGACCGGTTGCAAGGAAGAGGTGGGTTGTTTCCGAGGTCATTCCCGCGGAGGTTGGTCCGGAGAGCAGGAGTTTCATCGATTCTGCCCGATAGCCCGTTTCCTCCAGGAGTTCGCGGTGGGCGGTCTCGGCCAGGGACTCACCGCGATGGTCGTCCTCGTCGCCGATCAAACCGGCTGGGATTTCAATTACCGAGGCGTTCATGGGTCGCCGAAACTGTTCTATCAGGATCACCTCGTCCTGGGATGTGAGGGCCAGGATCCCCACCACCCCCTCGGCGTTGGGACGCTCGGCGAATTCCCAGTCATCGCGCTCGTAGAGCCCCAGATACCGTCCTTCAGCAATGGTTTTGGTTGATCCCATTTCCCCTGTCTAACAATGGCAGGAGCCTCGACAAGGCCGATTTTCATGCACCTCCTGCACAATAATGGTCCAGCTTGCTCCGGGTTTCCAAACAGCGACAAGAAACGGTGGCCAATTTCCGTAGTCTGCGTTACCAAGAGCGACTCATGGGCGACTATGACTTTGATATCCCGGTGACCTTCCGGCATCGCATTCGCTTTACCAAGGATGCCTTTGCCCCGGGGAACCAGATGGTGAGCGACCTGTTGGAAACAGAGCGTGAACGCAAGGTCATTGTCTTCATCGAGACCGAGATTGACCGGCTCTTTCCCGATCTGCAGGAGCAGATCCGGTCTTATCTGGCGGAGCAGAACAACCTGGTCCTCACGGAGATCGTGATCATGGATGGTGGTGAGGACTGCAAGATCAGCAAGACCCAGATCATGAAGGGGATTGTTCCCATTGAACGGAACGGGATTGACCGGCACTCGTATGTCTTCTGCATCGGTGGCGGGGCTTTTCTCGATGTGATTGGCTTGTCGGCGGCCACTGCGCACCGGGGCCTGCGTCTCGTTCGCTTTCCCACCACCACCCTGGCGCAGGATGACAGCGGGGTTGGGGTCAAGAACGGGATCAACGCCTTCGGGAAGAAGAACTTCATCGGGACCTTTGCTGTTCCCTACGCGGTGGTGAATGACTTCCAGTTTCTCTACACTCAGGATGAGCACAACAACCGCAGCGGACTGGCTGAGGCGGTCAAGGTGGCTCTCGTGAAGGACGGACCCTTCTTCGACTGGCTGGAAGCAAATGTCGGTGCGCTCAATGCCCTGGATCCTCCGATCCTCGAAGAGGCCGTGGAGCGCTCCGCCATCCTGCATGCCAGCCACATCGCGCTGGGTGGTGATCCTTTTGAGACCGGCAGCAGCCGCCCGCTCGACTTCGGGCACTGGACTGCTCACAAGATGGAACAGTTGACCAACTTCGAACTGAGCCATGCCGATGCGGTTTCGGTGGGGGTGGCGCTTGACACGCTCTACTCGGCACGCTGCGGCTGGCTTCCGGAGGAGGATGCGTGGCGGGTGGTGCGAGTGCTTCAGGGCATGCAGCTTCCGATCTGGCACGAGTCGTTGGAGATCAGGGATGACCAGGGGAAGCGACTGATCTATGGCGGGCTGGAAGAGTTCCGGGAGCACCTGGGGGGTGAACTCACCGTCCTGATGCTGGAGGCGGTGGGTCGGGGTGTGGACCGGCACTCGGTTGACGAGGAGAAGTACGAGGCCTGCATGGAGGAACTGAAGGAAGCTGCCCTCGTGGCGGTTTCAGGATAGGGAAGGCTCAACCCCGGAGGGTTTTGATGAAACGTCTTGCCGTGCTTAATGTGGTGGGCCTCACGAGGGGGCTGCTGGCGGACAAGATGCGGCGTCTGCGGAAGTTCGCAGCCGACCGTGAGGTGGCCAGTTTCGCTCCGGCCTTTCCTGCCGTCACCACCACCGCTCAGGCGACCTATCTCACCGGGCGCTCTCCGGCGGAGCACGGAATCGTGGGAAACGGCTGGTATGAGAGGGAAGACGCGGAGATACGTTTCTGGAAGCAGAGTAATCGTCTCGTGCACGGAGAGAAGCTCTGGGAGGCTGTGCGGCGGGAGCGCGGGGATTTCCGCTGTGCCAAGATGTTCTGGTGGTACAACATGTATTCCAGTGTGGACTGGTCCGTCACCCCGCGCCCGATGTATCCCGCTGACGGACGCAAGGTTTTCGATGTCTATGCTCATCCGCCTGGCTTGCGGGACGAGTTGGTGGGGCACCTGGGGGAGTTTCCTTTCCCGGGTTTCTGGGGGCCCCGGGCAGGACTTCCCAGTTCGCAGTGGATTGCCGATTCCGCGCGCTGGATCGAGGAACGGGAGGAACCGGACCTCAATCTGGTCTATCTTCCGCATCTCGATTATGGCTTGCAGCGGTGGGGTCCTGGTGCGCCGGAGATGGAGGCCGAATATGAGGCGATTGACAGGCTCGTCGACGAGCTGATTTCGTTTTTTCTGAAGCGAGGAGTGGAGGTTGTTCTTCTCTCGGAATACGGCATCTCGAAGGTCCGGCAACCGGTGCATCTCAACCGGATCTTCCGGGAGAAGGGCTGGATCCGGATCAGGAATGAGCTTGGTCTTGAATTACTGGATGCAGGAGCTTCCCGAGCCTTCGCCGTAGCCGATCACCAGATTGCCCATGTCTATGTGCGGGACGAGTCGATCCGGAAGGAAGTGCGGGACGTAGTGGAGTCTACAGAGGGGGTGGCCGAGGTCCGGGAGAACTGGTTCGGAGAGGGGATTGGCGGGCAGCGTGGTGGGGATTTCGTCGCGGTGTCAGCCCCGGGAGCCTGGTTCACCTACTACTACTGGATGGACGATGGGTTGGCGCCCGACTTTGCCCGTACCGTCGATATCCATCGCAAGCCCGGGTATGATCCGGCTGAACTCCATCTCGATCCCGCCCTCAGCCTTCCTCGATTCAAGGTAGCAGCCTTCCTGCTCAGGAAGAAGCTCGGCCTCCGGGCCCTGCTTCGAGTCATTCCGCTGGATGCATCCCTGGTCAGGGGTTCGCACGGTCGGGACGAGGTTCCGGAGGATGAGCAACCGGTTCTGATTGGCCCGGGGGGGAGTTCGGTGACCTCGGCGGAGGGTGTCTTTGGCTACCTGAAATCACGCTGTCTGGGATGAAACCACTCACACCAGAGATCGAATTCTGCCGCACGACGATGAAATCGTGGGAGAAACTGCGGCTTCTCTACAATGTGATCCTGCTTCTGCCCGGGATCGCCCTGATCTGGCGCATCATTCATCTGCAGCAGGTGGCAATGGTAGGGAGACCCCCGGGGATGGGGTTCCCCATCATGCATCCGGCGAAGGTCGTCATCGGGGCTTTCGTGTTCGGCTTTTGTGCGAACCTCTGCTTTTGCCTCGGCCTTTACACCGAGATTGTCATCACGGCTCTCGGGTTTCCGCTCAGTGCCCGGCGGATCCGTTACTTCATCTTTGGCTTGGGTCTCATTCTGTCCCTGGCGGTAATATCGATGTTCTGGTTGTTGATGGAGCCGGACTTTCCCGGCCCCTAGCGGGCGATCTCTACTTTTCTCCCAGGCTGATGCGACTCGCCCTGCGCTTCTCAAAAAGGAGCGTTTCCCTGTAGCCGATCTCGACAGCGAGCGCAGTGGCCCGGTCGAAGTCGCGGGCGACTTCTTCGGGCGCGTGTGCGTCGGAATTGATGAGCAGGGGAATTCCGGCCGTGCAGGCCAGGGTGAGGAATTCCCGGGCCGGGTACTGTTCCTGGCAGGGCTTGTGCCATCCCGCGGTGCTCAGCTCGATGGCGCAACCGGCTTCCGCGATGGCCTCCACGGCTGGTTCGTAAAAGTGCCGGAGGTCTCCTTCCGGGCGGTGGGCAAACTTCTTGATGAGATCCGGATGCCCCAGGAAATCGAAGAGGCCGCTGCGGGCCATGGCCGAGTATTCCTTCCAGTAGCGTGTCCAGGCTTCTTCCACTCCAATCCGGGTCCAGGATTCGAGAAGACGCGGATTGTCGAAATTCCACTTTCCGAGGTAGTGGATCGATCCGATGAGGTAGTCCCACTCAGCACTTTCGGCGAGTTCCTCGATCCATCCCTGGCATCCCGGGAGCCAGTCGCACTCCAGCCCCAACCGGACGGGAACCCGGCCCGCAGCATGGGTCCGGGCGGTATCAACCCATTCGAAGTAGGTGGGCAAATCGCTGGTGAGCATGTGCCAATCGTCGAAGGGCTCCGGTTTAAGGGGTGCGTGGCAGGACACGCCATATTCGGTGAGACCGGCTCCCAGAGCCGCCTCGATGTAGTCCTGTGGTGTCCCCCTGGCATGGTGGCAGAGGGGAGTATGGGTATGATAGTCGGCCGGCATACGAAATCTTTTGTGCCAAGTGCGCCTTTGGCGTTGTCGCGTGGGGAGAGGAATACTAGGTTCCACGCCTGGCGCAAGAGCAGGCCCATGTCAGAGTCCAGTGACCAAGCACAGTTTCTGAAGGCCAACCCCTTCACCGAGTCCCTCATTGCAAAGCTTCAGAGGCATCCCAAACGGGTAGTATTCACCGATGGAGAGGATGAGCGTGTTTTGCGGGTGGCGGCTCAGATGGTGAAGGAGGAGGTCGGAATTCCCATTCTGCTTGGTGACAAGGCCAGGATCCTTTCCCTGGCTGAGGACCACGGGATCGGCCTGGATTTCGTCAAGGTGCTGGAACCGGAGAAGGCCGGCGATTTCGAGATTTTCTGCGAGTTCCTTCAGCGGACTGAGCATATTCGTGGCATCGAAATTACCAATGCGGCCGAGATTCTCCGGCAGCCGGCCTATTTCGGGGCCATGATGATCCAGTATGGGCAGGCGGATGGGCTGGTGGGAGGCAACATCAGCTTTCCGGCTTCGATCTTTCGTTCGCTCCTGCATCTCGTGAAACCTGTCCCCACGGTGCCCCGGGTGTTTTCGGTAGCCATCCTTTTTGCGCCACACCTCGCACACTTCGGTCGCGAGGGAGTTCTCTTTCTCGCCGATTGCGGATTCAATGAGGATCTTTCCAGTGAACAGCTGGCAGCAATCGCGATAGAGACCGGACAATTGGCGCGCGTTTATTTTGGACGGCGCCCGCGGGTGGCGCTCCTCAGCCATTCGACCAAGGGTTCCGCGTCCACGTCTTCAGGGCGTGAAGTTCAGGCAGCCACTGAAATCGCCCGTCAGCGGGTGAACCCGGAGGAAGTTGACATCGACGGTGAGCTGCAGGCGGATGCGGCGCTCGATCCTCTTGCATCAGAGATCAAGTTGCCGAACGCGAAGTTCAAGCAGGCGGCCGATGTTCTGGTATTCCCGAACCTCGATGCCGCCAACATCACCCTGAAGCTGCTTACTCATGTGGGGGGAGCCCGATCCTACGGTCAGTTTATTCTCGGATTGACGCGGCCTGCAGCCCAGGTGTCCCGGACCATGGACGCGGAGGGGATCTACGGGACAGCTCTGGCGGTTGGGGTGGAGGCGATCAAGTACCACGAGATCTACCCGGAGGGTGAGGCGTAGGGTCGTCGGCGCTCACACGATGGACTCGTTTGCGAGCCAGCTTGCGATCTGGTGGAAGAACTCCTCCCTGGTTTCATCTGAGAAGGGCTCATGAAGGGCCTCGGAGAATTCGTGAAGGGTAAGGTGCGGGAGGGGGGCCTCCTCCAGCAGGGCATGCAGATACTCCGGCGGGCACACGGGATCGCAGAGGCCCTGGGTGATCAGGAGGGGAAGCTGCGGGGGAGAGTTTTTCAGCTCCTCCCGGATCCGTCGAGCGGCTGCGATCATGGCGTGTCCCCACCCGATGGATACCCGTGCGTGAATGAGACAGGGCTCCCCGTTCTCCCGCCAGGGGTCCGGTTGTCTGCTGCACTTGTCCTGGGTGACGCCCGTGGCCACCGTAAGCCCGGGAAGGAGACGGGCTCCCAGTCGGGCGAAGCGGGCAAGGAGAGGGTTACAGGTTGCCTCCGGACGCAGGAGTGGAGAACTGATCCAGGAAAACGCGTAGAGGTCCGGATTCTGTAGCATTTCGCGGAGGGCCATGAGGCCGCCTGCGGAGTGGCCCAGAATTCCGAGGGGCCCCTGATGATCACTACATAGTTCCCGACAGCGTTCGCGGTTGGAGATCGCGATGCGATCGACGATCCCAAACCCGGGCACACGTCCCCGGACGCCCTCGGAGTAGCCATGTCCGGGCAGATCGGTAGCCACGCAGGCGATTCCGTTCTGCAGGAAGGGCTTGAGGATTTCCCCATAGCGCTCGGAAAAGTCACCCTGGCCGTGAAAGTGAAAGGCCGCACCGCGGACAGCTACTCCCGCATCGGGGAGGAAAACGTACCGCCGCAGACAGTAGCCGTCCAATTCGACGTTCTCTTTGCTGCAATTCATTGGTCAGGCTGCAGGGAGAGAAGAAGTTCGTCGATGAGACCGGCATCGTTGCCGCGGTCATGCTGGGTAAAGGTGAGATGAAGGTTACGAAGGATGCGAAGAAGAATGTCACGCATGCTACAGGGGCCCCGGATGGCGCGTCGGGAGTCTGGAGTAAGAACAGCCGAATTGCTGCGGATCTCCTCCACCGGAATGAGACGTCCGGCTCCGAAACAATCGACAAGATGCGAATGTCCGTCCACTGAGATCCAGGCCAGAAAGTGCGCAGGGAAATTGCAGCCGCCAATGCAGAGGCCGAGCCGGTGAGCGATCAGCATGGCGAGAACGGTCAGGCCGATGGGGTTGCCCTTGCGGTTCATGATGATCCAGAGCAGGTCGGCATTACCGGGGTGGTAGAAGTCCGCCTTGTTACCCTGGAAGCGACCGGATTCAAAGAGGAAGCGGCAGAGGGATCGTTCGTCCCGATGAGCATCGTGCAGAATGGCCTCATCCGTAATCTGGTCGAGAGCATCCGGCAGGGTGGGTCGCAGGGAGGTGCCATCGTGAAGCAATTCACTGAGAAGACGCAGGAGGAGCTCAAAGCTTTCCCAGTCTCCGTTGCTTTCGTCGAAACCCTGCTGGGGGATGACCCACTGATGGCGAATCTGGCGTCGCCGGCCGGGAGCAAGCAGTTCGCTCAACCGGCTTTGCTCCCCGTTCGCAAGAGTTATTCCCAATCGGACAAGCTCCGCGCTCACATCTCCCCGGCAGGTGGCGAAGCGCTCAGAGAGGATCTGGCGCACGGCTGGATCGTCATCGTCGAGGAGCTTGACCAAGTGAGGAAGCTCGTTCTCAACATGCATCGCTAATATTGCTCTCGCCGAGGGGTGAGGGTTTCATTCTTCAGACCACTACTGTTGCCAAGCGAAGAATGGTGCGCGATGCTGGATTTGAACCAGCGACATCTAGCGTGTCGAGCTAGCGCTCTACCACTGAGCTAATCGCGCGTCGGATGACGTGGGCAAGATGGCCGGGGCCCTGCCAAGGTGCAAGGAAGATTTGTTGGAGTGGCAGCTGAAAAACTGCACAGGTGAATTCTCCCCCGGGAGGCTGTGTGCCAGAATGCGGGCTCCTGACCACTGCCCCGGGAACCTCTGAGGGCAGGCATGCTTTGACTGTGGCACAAAAAAAGAGGGACGCCGTTAAGCGTCCCTCTTGCACAAAATCAGTGTTCGTCTTGCGACGTTAGCGGCGTTTTCTTGCAGCCTTGCGCTTAGCAGCCTTCTTGGCGGGCTTGCGC
>DLRK01000140.1:27186-29313 GCA_002501065.1 Akkermansiaceae bacterium UBA7890 | reverse complement strand
ACGTGGATGAGGGAGAGTTCCTGCCCGGCCAGGATCACGATGCCGATACAGATGATGATATCATGAAAGAGGGCGGCAAAGGCGCCCACTGCAAAGGAGAATTCAAAGCGGATGGTGATGTAGAGGAGGATGCCCACGAGGCCAATTCCGAGGGCGATGAGGGAATTGACAAGGAAGTCTGCCCCCAGGCTGGCTTCCACGGTGTCCCGGGAGGAATTATACTTCCATGGGGCATCCGGAGCTCCGGCATCAGAAGCAGGGTTACCGTCGACGGGATCTTTCTTCAGGCGGAGAGCAGGGATTTCCTTCCGCAGGGTATCGTGAATACCCATGGCATCCTCATCCGCGCAGCGGATGGAAAGAATCTCTGAACGGTCAGGAGCGGGGAGAGTTTCGTTCTGAATGATGGGAACCTTCTTGAGATCCAGGCCCTTGAGAGCGGCGCTGGCATCCGATTCCGGAACCCGTTCCTGCTGGGTCTGGAACTGGATGAGAGCCCCACCTGCGAAGTCGATACCGAGGGCATTCTCCCGCTTGGTGCCGACCATGAGGAGGCTGCCGACAAGGGCGGCGAGCGAGATTGCGAAGGCCGCCTTTCGCATGGCCATGAAGTTGATGGTTCTTTTGGGGACCATATTCAGGAACGTGAGCTTGCGAACGCCCCTGTCCGGGCCGCGGGCAGTCCACCAGAAGACCACGCGGGTCACCACCAGGGCGGCGAACATGGAGGCCAGAATCCCGATCGTAAGGGTGATCGCGAATCCCTTGACCGTACCCGAGGCGCGCCAGAAGAGGATGATGGCCGTGATGAGGGTGGTGATGTTGGCGTCGAAGATGGCGGTGAAGGCCTTCTCGTAGGCCGCCTGGATGGCGGCTCCCACCGATTTTCCCTCCTGCAATTCCTCGCGCAGGCGCTCGTAGATGAGGACGTTGGCATCCACGGCCACCCCGATGGTGAGGATGATGCCGGCGATTCCCGGCAGGGTGAAGGTGAACTCGAACATGGCCATCGCCCCGAAAAGGATGAGCACGTTTATAGTAAGACCAATGAGGGCGATGAATCCCGCGATACGGTAGTAGATGATGAGAAACACGAGGGTGAGTGCGAGACCGAAGATGCCCGCGTAGATCCCCTGGTTGACCGTGGCAGCACCGAGGCGCGCAGTGACCGTCGATTCCTTCAGGATCTTGAGGGGGTTCTCCAGGGGGTTCATGAGGGTGGCGGAGAGATTTCGGCATTCCTCCGCATCGCCGATTCCCTCGATGATGAAGTTCTTGGAGAGAGTGGCCTGAACCACGGGTGCGCTATTGATCACGCCGTCGAGGACGATGGCGAGTCGGTCGCTCCCCTTGTCCATGGGAGCAGTCAGGCCCCGCATCAGCTTGCCCCCGCTATTGCTCAGTGTCACATGGACCACGCCGGTTGATGCCTGTTCGGGATAGGCCTCCTTGACGTGCTTGCCCTCGATCTTGTTGCGCTTCTCAAGGAGAAGTTGTTCGGTGACTGGTTTCCCGGTGCGGTCGTTGGTGTAGGTATGGTTATAGAGCTTGTATCCGGGAACTGCCGTCTCCTTGGCAGCGACCTTGGGGGCCAGTCTGTCATTGTTGGGATGGACCGCGCGCAGTTCGAGGACGGACTGCTTCTGGATGATTTCCCGGACCCAGGCGGCTTCTTCCTCGGAGACACCGGGCATCTCGATGATGATCATGTCCTCGCCCTGGGGCTGGATCAGCATGTCCTTGGTGCCGTCAGGATTGAGGCGTCCCTGGAGGGTCTTGACGGCCTGCTGGATGGCGGCGGAGGTCACTTCGATTGTTTCTCCACCGTCCTCATCGACCTTGGGTTGGACCTGGAGGGTGAAGGAAGCTCCTCCGGCCAGGTCGATCCCGGGCTTGAGTGAGCCGACTGTTTGTTCGGCGATGATCTCGGTCTTCACTTCTTCCGCATCCGTCTTGGAGAATCCAGGCATGCGGATGGTAATGGTCCTGGGGAGGCTGGAGGAGTAGGTCGCGCCCTTCCCGTCGATCTGCAGGCGATCCTGCAGGGCGCGCAATCTGGCATCGAGAGTCTCCTGCGTTATCTCGATCTCCTCCCCCTTCTTGTCAGTGGCGGGAATGACCTCGACC
>DLRK01000140.1:16750-26872 GCA_002501065.1 Akkermansiaceae bacterium UBA7890 | reverse complement strand
ATGACCTCGACCGCGAGCTCGTAGCCGTCGCCGAGTGCGATCAGATCGCCGGCGCGGAATTCGGAGTCCTCGGTGCGAGGGATGAGGGACCAGATGCAGAGCAGGACGATCCCTGCAATGAGGATGGTGCCCACCTTGCGCTTGCGGCTGATATCGTCACTGGCAAGATACCAGAAGAGGAGAGCAAGAATGACCAGGCCGGAGATGAAAACGATCGTGGGTTGCATTTGGTGGAAGATGCGTGGGAGGTGGAGACCATTGAGGCTTCTTGGCCTATCGCGCAAGCGGCATCAGTGATTCGATCAGGAGTTTGGCGGAAAGGGGCTTGTTGAGCGAGGCGGCGAGGGCCTGGGCTTCCTCGAAGGAGTTGAATCCCTCGAGGGTTACCGGGGTCCACAATTCTTGGGTGACGACCGGGGCGCTGATAATCCGTTCATCGTAGATGATGGCAAGCCGGGAGCGGCCTTTTTGCATTTTTTCGGTGGCAGCCCGAATTTGCTCTCCGCCATTGGTAGTCAAGGAGATATGAACCATGTGCTTCTTTCCGCGGGCCGCCAGGGCACTTTCCACATGGCTGTTGTTGAGGATCTCGGCGCGGGCGACGGCCAGTTTTTCAATTTTGCGGAAGTCGCCCGCCTCGATCTCATGAGTGAGAATTTCATGATCTGGCGGGAACTGGGAGGGGTCCTTGCGAATGATGTCGGTGAGGTAGGCGCTGCGGTCGTGGATGGCCCGGATGCTGATCGTAGCGCTCTCGCAGAGGGCATCGAGGCGGTTCAGGGCGTCCTCCTTGCCTTCGGCGCGGAACCGCACCGTGAGGCGGCGATCGAGTTCCTCGCCGGGTTTGATCTCAAGCTCCATTTCAAGCAATTCGGCACGCGCCTTCAACTCGGCCACCAGAGTGGTCTCGGACAGGTCGGGATTGTCCGGAGGAAGGGAGAGGACGGCTTCGAAGTTGGGTCTGCTCTTCGTTTTGCAGCCCGTGAGAGACAGGCAGACACAGGTGAGGAGAACACTGGCAAGTGGGAGGGAAATGCGCATCGATCAGGGAACGAGCGAACAATACTACTCCTTGTCGTCAGCACTCTCTTCTTCCCCGGTCTCTTCCTCCCGCTCCTTCTTCCCACCCTTGCCAACCTTGGCGACCGAACGAATGGCGTCCTTCTCGAAGGGGACGAAGACCCCCTCGGAGAGTTTCACCGTCACGGTGGTCTTGGAGATGTGATGGACGGCACCGTGCAGGCCGCCGATGGTGACGATCTTGTCGCCCTTCTCAAGAGAGGACACCCGCTGAGCCTGTTCCTTCTTTGCCTTGGACTGGGGGCGGAGGATGAGAAAGTACATGATCACGAACATCAGGATGAGCATGACCCACATGCTTCCCATGGGATTCTGACTGGCCTCACCTGTTGGTGGATCGGCGGCGATGATGGAATAAAACTTCATTTGGTCTGGTGGTTATAGCGTTCGCAGAAGGAGGACTGGAATTCTCCGAAGGTGCCGGCCTTGATGGCCTCCCTCGCGCCGCGCATCAGGCGAAGGTAAAAATCAAGATTATGAAAAGAAAGCAATCGCAAAGCCAGCATTTCTCCCGCCTTGAAGAGATGGCGGAGGTAGGCACGGGAGAAATCGGCCAGATGGGGGTGGCAATCCCCGGTCAGGGGAGCCGGATCGCGTTCGAAGCAGGCATTCTTTATGTGAATCGGACCATCGGGAGTGAAGGCCAGGCCGTGGCGGGCGGAGCGGGTGGGATGCACGCAGTCGAACATGTCCACCCCCCGTGCAATCATTTCCAGCATCTGGGGAGGAGTGCCCAGGCCCATCGCGTAGCGAGGTTTGCGGGACGGGAGGAAGGGTTCGCTGTGATCGACTGCACGAAACATCTCCTCTTCCGGTTCCCCGACCGAGACGCCACCGATGGCATAGCCGTCAAAGTCGAGGGCACGCAGGTCGCGGGCCGATGACTCCCGCAGGTCGGCATAGGCGGAGCCCTGGACGATTCCGAAGCAAAGTTGACGGGTGGGCGCAATTTCTGAGTCCAGGGGTTGAGGGGGCCTGTCTCCCTGAGCCGTCGGGGGGAGGACGGGAAGGTGATGGATGGCATTCTCCTGGTGCCACTTCAGGCAACGTTCGGCCCAGCGGGTGGTGAGGGAGGTGGATTTTTCAGCATAGTTCCGTTCGCAGGGGAAGGGGGGGCACTCATCGAAGACCATGGCAATGTCGGAACCAAGGGAGGCCTGGATCTCCATGCTTTTTTCAGGGGTGAGGAGAGCCGGAGAGCCGTCGAGGTGGTTCTGGAAGTGGACCCCTTCCTCGGAGATTCTGCGGGTTTTGGCGAGAGACCAGACCTGAAACCCTCCCGAGTCGGTAAGGAGGGGACGATCCCAGGCGCTGAAGCGGTGAAGTCCACCTAGTTCGCGGATGGTTTCCTCCCCGGGACGGAGCCAGAGGTGGTAGGTGTTGCCCAGAATGATTTCGGCATCGAGAAGGCGCAGTTCATCGGGATGCAGGGTCTTGACCGAACCCTGGGTGCCCACCGGCATGAAGACCGGGGTTTCGACCGTGCCGTGCGCGGTGGTGAGCCGGCCGCGGCGGGCCCTGGTGGTGGCATCGGTGGCGAGAAGCTCGAACACTGGTCAGGAGAGAAGTGCCTCCAGTTATCACGTTCCCGGCGAGAGACCACGCACGAAAAACCACATGTCTGATGATATGTTGTTCCCAGGGGGCAGTTCTTGGTCGTCTCGTCGGGGCTTTTGCACTTTGATGTGGTGTGGATCGCAACTATTGGGACTCACTGGCGGATTGCTATGAGGGAAATCTGTTAGAAATCGCCCGGGAAGACCAGACCGGAGCCCTGGGGGAGGAACTGGAGGCTCTGGGGGGAGAGGGAGTGCGCGTTGCCGATCTCGGGTGTGGGCCAGGCAGCCTGCTCCCGCTTCTGGCGAGACATTTCGAGAAAGTGATCGCGGTCGACTATGCCCGGCAGTTGCTCGATCGCGCCCGGCAGCGATGCCGGAGCAGAAAGGTCAGCTACGCTTGCCACGATCTGAGCCGGGGCTTGGAGTTGCCCTTCCAGGTCGAGGTGGCCTGTTGCATCAATGCCCTCATTGATCCGGACAGTGGCAGGCGTCTCGGGATGTTGCGATCCCTGCGCTCGGCGATGCGGAAACAGGGAGTGGCGATCATCGTGGTACCGGCTTTTGAGTCCGTATTTCACGTCTATCATACGCTCCGGAGGATTCGGGAGCGCTCGGGAACACCGGAAGGTCTGAGTGCGGAGGAGGCCGAGCGTCTGATGGGAGCCGAACTCCAATCATTTACAGACGGGATCGTCCGGGTGGGTGGAACGCCCACCAAGTACTGGATGCGGGAAGAGTTGATGGCGACCCTGGCAGAGCAGAACCTTGATGTCCGCAGAATCCGGAAAGTGGAATATCCGTGGACCGAGGAAATCGAGAACCCCCCCGGGTGGCTGGAAGGGGCACAGCCGTGGGATTGGCTGGTGGTTTGTGAAGCGTGAAAAAAGAAAGGCAGGACGAAGGGTGGATTGACGGACGGAGGAATCCGGATTGAATCGCGTAATGAAAGTCGTTCTCATCACAGTTCTTGGATTCGTTCTGGCCCTCATGGCGAGGGGCAAGGAACTAGATAAGGCCAAGGCAGAGTTTGCGGCACAGGACAAGCTGCTGAACGTGACCTACCAGGATTTGGAAAAGAGCATTCCGGAATATGTCTTTGCCAGGGTGCAGGAAGACCAGCGAAAATGGATTGACCATCGTGACTATATGTCGACCTGGGACTCGAAAAGACTGAAGAAGAAACCGGAGGACGACCCGGATTACTGGACAAGTGCAGCCTTGATGACGGAGAGTCGGATCACGTGGATGAAGGCATGGAAGGGCGCAGGTGCTCCCTCTCCCAGAGGCACGCCCGGAAAGTGGGACGGAGTCTACTGGGATGGTTATGCGGGAGAGTTGCGGATCGTTGAGCGGAACGGGAAACTGTATTTCAGTCTCGCGGTGGTGAGAGGGCCGACTTTTCACAGCGGGATTTGTGATGGGCAGGCTGAGGTGAACGGATCAATGGCGCGGTTTTCGGTTAGGTATTCACCGGACGAGGCGCCGATGTGGCTGACCTTCCTGAATAACCGTCGAGGGGATGGGCGAATTGAGGTCATCGGGGAAAATACAGGGTTCTTTCACGGGACGCGTGCTTATTTTGAAGGGCATTACCTCCGGGTGAGGGCTCTCAACGCGAAGGATTTGAAGGAATTGCTCAAAGCAGTGCCTGAGGACAAAACAGGTGAAGAATAGGGGTTGAGAGGTTTCCGGTCGGCGTCAAGCCTCAAGAAGCGGGATAATGCGCTTGCGGTGGGTGGGACGGAGGGCTAGGGACCGGGCAAATGGCAATCCAACGCGCGCTCCTCTCAGTCTCGAACAAGACGGATCTGGTCGATTTTGCGAGAACTCTGCATGAGGAGTTCCAGGTGGAGTTACTCTCGACCGGAGGGACCGCGAAGGCGCTGCGGGAAGCGAATCTGCCTGTGATTGATGTGTCCGACTACACCGAGGCGCCGGAGTTGTTCGAGGGACGGGTCAAGACCCTGCATCCCAAGGTGCACGGCGGACTCCTGCACAAGCGTGATTCCGAGGAGCACCTGCGTCAGGCGAAGGAGAATGGGATTGAGCCGATCGACCTGGTGGTAGTCAACCTCTACCCATTCGAGGAGACCGTTGCGAAGGAGGAGGTGACCATGGAGGAAGCCATCGAGAATATTGATATCGGGGGGCCCTCCATGCTGCGGAGTGCGGCCAAGAATGCCACTTCCGTGACAGTGGTGACCGACCCGGAGGATTACGAACGCGTGCTGGAGGAAATGCGGAGTCACGAGGGAGACACCAGCCTGCGGTTGAGGGAGGAATTGTCGCTCAAGGTCTTCAAGCGCACGGCGGACTACGACACTGCGATCGCGAACTATCTCGGCAAGTGCGACGACAGTACAACGGCATGCTTCTCGACCACGCTGCCTCTGGAGCGGGAGTTGCGTTATGGCGACAATCCACACCAGAAGGCCCGGCTTTACGGTTCCTTTGGTGATCACTTCAGCAAACTGCAGGGGAAGGAACTCAGTTACACCAATATCCTGGACATTGAAGCAGCCGCCGATCTCATTCTCGATTTCCGGCGACCGACAGTGGCGATCCTGAAGCACACCAATCCGTGCGGGGTGGGACAGGATGACGAGGATCTCCGGATGGCCTGGCAGAAGGCCTTTGAGACTGACCGGCAGGCTCCCTTCGGTGGCGTGATCGTCTGCAATCGGCCACTCACCGAAAGTCTGGCGCGGGTGATCAGCGAGATTTTCACGGATGTCATCATTGCTCCTGATTTCGAATCGGAAGCGCGGGCAATCCTCCAGAAGAAGAAGAACCTGCGCCTGATGAAGATGCACGAAGCTTATAAGCGGGCGAAAAAGGAGCCGCTCCTGCGCTCAGCTCCCGGTGGGCTGATGGTGATGGATCGGGATCACACTGTCATGGGGCTCGATAAACTGGAGGAGAAGGTGGTCACCGAACGTCCGCCCACCGAGGAGGAATTGCGGGCCATGCGCTTTGCCTGGCGGGTGGTCAAGCATGTGAAGTCGAATGCCATCGTGTTTGCCTCCACCGACAGCACGATTGGGATCGGGGCAGGTCAGATGAGCCGGGTGGATTCCTCGCGCATCGCGGTCTGGAAGGCGGAGGAGGCTGGTTTGCCCCTGAAGGGCAGCGTCATCGCCTCCGATGCGATGTTCCCTTTTGCGGATGGACTGGAAGCGGCCATCAAGGCCGGGGCTACCGCCTGTATTCAACCGGGAGGATCGGTGCGGGATGAAGAGGTCATTACAGCAGCGAACGAGGCGGACCTCTCGATGGTCTTTACTGGACATCGCCACTTCCGTCATTAGGGAGGGAGTCTGGATTTTCAATTCTGGAGGGTTCAGGATCTGTGATTTGAAATGCTGAAACTGGGAGTCAACATAGATCACGTCGGCACGCTGAGGCAGGCCCGCTACGCCACCATGCTCGATTCGCCCAATGCCGAACCGGACATCGTGGCGGCGTCCCTGGCAGCCAGGACGGGCGGGGCGGATTCCATAACCATGCACGTGCGGGGGGATCGGCGGCACGTGCAGGAGGAGGATGTGTTACGGGTGAAGAAAGCCTGCGATCTGCCGATCAACTTTGAGATGGCGAGCACGGCTGAAATGCTGGAGATCGCGCTGAGGCTGGCACCGGATTTCGTGTGCCTGGTTCCCGAGAACCGGCAGGAGATCACGACCGAGGGTGGACTCGATGTGGCGGGGCAGCAGGAGAGCCTGCGCACCACGGTGGCCACTCTCCGGAGGAGGGGGAGCATGGTGAGCATGTTCATTGATCCGGACGAGGAACAGATTCGCGCCTCCGCCGAAATCGAGGCCGAGATGATAGAATTGCATACCGGCTGCTTTGCGAATTCGACCGGAGCGGATCACGTGGGTGAAATCAAGAGACTGGTAGCTGGCGCCCGGCTTGGTCACGAACTGGGATTGCAGGTTAATGCCGGACACGGAATCAACTACCGCAACATCGAGGAACTCTTCCAGGTGCCCCACCTCCTGGAACTCAACATCGGACACAGCATTGTTTGCCGGGCCATCACGACAGGTCTGGAGCAGGCGGTGCGGGAAATGGCGGAAGCCATGAAGGGATATTCCGGGGAGACATGAAGATCTTCGGTATTGGCATCGACGTCATCGAGGTGGAGCGCATCGAGGAGGCGATGGAGGAATTTGGCGATCGATTCCTGGAACGTATTTTCACGACGGAAGAACGTGACTACTGCTTGAAGCAGCAGCGACCTGCGATTCACTTTGCGGCACGCTGGGCGGCCAAGGAGGCGGTCTCCAAGGCCTTTGGGACGGGGATCGGCGAACTGCTGGGGTGGCAGGATATGGAGATCACACGTCTGCACTCAGGGGAACCGAAGATGATCCTGCACGGTCGCGGCCGGGAGTTTGTGGAAGAACGGGGGATTACCCAGGTAAAGATCAGCCTGACGCATGCCAGGAACTATGCCGCAGCCAACGCGGTGGCGATGGGTGAGCAGTGAGATATCTGGCAGATGGTGCCTGAGGTCATGATGTTCGGATCCCCAAGGCGGCGATCAGGAGAGGGCGATCTCGCGCACGTCTTTGATGGTCAGGATCCCGAGCGACCGGGTTATCTCGAGAGTGGGAGCGGGTTCCGCCCTGTCGCAGGCGGCTCCCTGTTTTCGCGGAAGAACCTGAAGAAGGGGTTAAAAGGTGAACCAATCGGTGTCGGCGGGTTGGGGCCGGCAGCAAAACTCTGAATTCTCTATTCCGAGTGACATCGCGTATTGCCTGAAGGGCGAAAGAGACGTATTCATGGGGCATGACAATGCTGGCGAACGACTCGCAAGTGATGAGTAAGACCAAGGAGCTTTGCGCGGTTATTGCGGAGGATCCCGAATACAAGTCTCTCCTGGAAAAGGTGAAGAGCTTCCTTGAAGACGATGCTGCCAAGTTGCAGTTTCAGAATGTCCAGGAGCGCCACCATGAACTGGGCCAGAAGCAGGAGTCCGGGCTGGAATTGAGTGATGGCGAAATGGAGGACTTCGAGGCGGCCCGCATGGCGCTCCTGCAGAATTCAGTGGCCCGCGATTTCATGGATGCGCAGGAGTGTCTGCAGTCTGTCCAGATGGCGATCGGAAAGTATGTGGGGAAGACCCTGGAACTCGGCCGCGTGCCAGTCGAGGAGGATCTCCTCGATCAGGGCGGATGCTGCAGTGAGGGGGAGGGGGGCTGAGGCTGCAGCTAGTGACCGTCCCGGGTGGACGGTGCCAAACGATCCTTCAGGCTGGAAGGCAGACCCTTCAGCCCAACTGAGTTGCCGCGTCCTGGTCGAGGAAGCAGGTGGAGTCCGGGTGCAATTGCAGGTAGGTGGCGGGGACTTGCGGAGTGATTCCCGGTGTGAGGGCGCGCCGGACGATCTCCGCCTTCGACTCACCGAAGGCAAGGAGAGCCACCCGCCGGGCCTCGAGGATGGTTTTAACGCCCATGGTGATGGCACGTCGGGGGACGTTTGCGCCCCCGCCGAAGGCCTCAGCAGCGTCGCCGATGGTCACCTCATTCAATTCGGTCACGTGGGTGGGCAGGTCCGGGGCTGCTCCGGGCTCGTTGAATCCGATATGGCCGTTGCGGCCAATGCCAAGAACCTGGAGGTCAATCCCGCCCGCCTCGGAGATGGCCTTTTCATAACCGGCACAGTATCCTTCCAGTTCTTCGTCGGGAATGCCGCCGTCCGGGATGTGAATGTTTCCGGGTGGGATATCAATATGATCGAAGAGTCTGAGGTGCATGAACTGCCAGTAGCTTTCGGGATGATCCCGTTCGAGGCCCAGGTATTCGTCGAGGTTGAAGGTGATGACGTTGGCGAAGGAGAGTCCCTCCCGGTGGAGACGGGCCAATTCAGCGTAAAGGCGGATGGGAGTGCTGCCGGTGGCGAGGCCCAGCACCACGGTCCGGCCTTCTGAAGCACGGGTGGATACAAGATCGCCGATTTCGGCTGCGAGAGCCTCAGAGGCGGCGTCGGGAGTGGGGAAAATGCGGTGGGCGGGAAGTTGAGGCATGCTGGGGTGGGAACGGTGGGAGGAGTTCACAGATTTTGCCGGCTGGAATCAATATGAACTGTTCTTAACTGCGTCTGGGACTTCTTTACGGTCCGGTCCGGAGCAGGGCGCGAGCGGTGGTGATCATCTGCTCTTCAGAGAGATCGCCCGGAACAGGCGTAAGCCACTTCTCGCGGCGGAACCAGGTGCGCTGGCGTTTCGCATACCGGCGGGTGGCAATCACAATTTCCTCCTCGCAGGTTTTCCGGTCGATTTGCCCGTCCAGGAGGCGTTGCAGCTGCGGGATTCCGATTGCCCGGGAGACGGCGGGACCGAGTGCAGATAGAGCGGCCAGTTCTTCGATCGCACCGTGATCAAGCATGTGAGATGTGCGCCTGCTGATGCGTTTCTCCAGGGTGCCGGAATCCCAGGAGAGCAGGAGGCCGCGAAGTGATTCCGGGGGGGCTTCGAAGGATGTTCGTTGCTCGGAAACAGGACGACCGGTCATCAGGCTGACCTCAAGCGCGCGCTGGACGTAGCGCGGGTTGTTTTGATCAATCCGAGCCGCTTCGATGGGATCGACCTGCTCCAGGCGCCGGTTCAGTTCGGCTAGCGGAAGGGCTTCCAGTTCGGTGCGAAGATCGGGATCAGCGGAGGGCAGATCAGCCGGCTTGTGCGTGAGAAACTTCAGGTAAAGTCCTGAACCTCCCACGATGATGGGCAGTTTTCCCCGGGAGGAGATATCGTCGAGAACGGGAAGTGCGAGTTTGCGATAGAGAGCGGCATCGAGGGAATCAGCGGGATCGGTCACACCATAGAGATGATGGGGTGCCATGCGGCGCTCTTCTTCGCAGGGGGCAGCCGTGATGATCTCAAGGCCCCGGTAGAGTTGCAGGGCGTCCGCATTGACGATCTCGCCATTGAGGGACCGTGCCAGGGCCAGGGCATGGGAGGATTTTCCGGAGGCCGTCGGTCCGCACAGGTAGAGAGGGTGGAAGGGGGTGTTCAGAATCAGGATCCGTTGTTTTCCGGCGGAGAGATACTCTGCGCTCTCCGCTCAGGGGGCCAGACCATAAAAATCCCCGTGAGCCGGAGCCCACGGGGATGAAGGTAGGGAAAACGAAACTACTGGTCGTCGGAATCAGCCAGGCCCTGCGACTTGGCGCCGCTCACGATCATCTTGCGTCCCATGAAGGGTTGATCGTGCAGGACTTCAACAGCGCGCTTGGCTTCATCAATGGTCGCCATCTCGATAAACCCGTAGCCCTTGGATTTATGGGTGTTGCGATTGTAGACGATCTCGATGCCGCGCACTGACCCCACTCCCTTGAAGAGTTCCTCCAGTTCATACTCGGCGGCGTCATATGAGAGGTTGCCGAGGTAGAGTCGGGTGGAATCGACGGGTTTGGGCGTGGGTGCCTCCCGGTTTTCGTTCGCGGTCTTTGCAACGCGCGTTCCGGACTTGGGAGCCTT
>DLRK01000140.1:1434-16417 GCA_002501065.1 Akkermansiaceae bacterium UBA7890 | reverse complement strand
CCTTTCTGGTTTCCTTGGTTGCGGGGTCGTTGTTGCGTTTGCGTGGTGGGCGGACGGTTTCCTTGTAGAGGCCGATGGCCTTCAGGATCTTCTGCCACCAGGTCAGCGAAACACGGGGTGGTCCCCGGCGAGGACGGCGGCCACCGGAGCGGCGACCGCTGGAATGTTGCCCGCCGCCGGCTCCGTCACTGCGGGACCGGTTGTGATTTCGATTGCGGTTTCTATTTCTATTTCTATTTCTATTACGGTGATTGCCGGAGCTTCCTCCGGAATCTGATCGCCGTGATTGAGTCGAAGAATCGGACATGTATTTTGTTTCGGTTCGGGTTCGCGCGGGAACGCGACAGGCGTATCGATGGCATCCTGCGGACTCTCAAGATACTCAATTAGAGGGGACAGAACTGGCGTTGGTAGCGTCATTCGATTAGATCGCTGTCCCTGAGTTCGATTGAGTCTAGTAATAAATCCGCTCGCTTGGCGTGTTACTGGTAGCGTTCCCGCAAGGAAGGGCCGGTTGGCCCGAGAGGTGGGCAGTCGCTTGGTTGAGCGGGCGACTGGTCCGGAGTTCCCATCAGGTGTCAGGGCGGAGCCGATAAGACTGCCGTCCGGGAATCGAGTGCCAAGCATGCGCATCGAAGATTTCTCCGTGTCGGGAAGAAAACTACCCGGGAGGTCTGCCCACGGCAAGGGAAATGCCGGAAGTCCCGCCCCTGCGGGGATTGGGGGTTGTGGTGGGTAGGGTTGGGGGGCTATATTTCCCGGGAAATCTGCGTATTGTTTCCAGTGACAAATTGTCTCCCTGTCCGTCTGATCCTTTCCTTTCTTCTTGTTTTGGGCACCATGGCCACCCTTGCCGGAGAGGCCTACTTTGTGGTGGAGGCCAATTCCGGCCGGATTCTCCTGGCCCAGGCGGCTTTGGATAAGAAGCCAGTAGCAAGCCTGACCAAGGTGGCTACCGCAATGATCGTTCTGGATTGGGCCAAGATCACCAGGACCGATCTGGGAACGGAGATGGTTGTGCCGCCCTCAGTTGCCAGTCTGGCAGGCTCGAATCCAATGGGCCTGTTTCCGGGTGACCGTATTTCTCTGCGGAATGCGCTCTATTCTGCGCTCCTGGGATCGGACAACTCAGCGGCCCAGTCGCTTGCCCACCACGTGGGCTACGACCTCCTGCAGGCCCGGGGCCGAACGGGAGATCCGGTGAAGGCCTTTGTGACGGAGATGAACACCCTGGCCAAGGAACTGGGCATGAAAAGGACCAGGTTTGTTAACCCGCATGGGCTTAATCTATCCAGGAGGCGAGGCTACTCGACCGCCACGGACATGGCACGGCTCTGCATTTATGCCATGCGGGAACCCGGATTCGCCTTCTTTGTGAAACAGAAAAGCCGCAATCTGAGTTTTCAGCACGAGGGCACTACCAGAGGATTCAAGGTGCAGAACACCAACAAGCTGCTGGGACAGCAGAATATCAATGGAATCAAGACCGGAATGACCAGGCTGGCAGGGCAGTGTCTGGCCACCAGTTCCGAACTGAAGCCTGTGGTCGAAAAGTTACCGGACGGCGCAACCCGGCTCACCCCGCGCCGCCTTATCTGCGTGGTAATTGGCAGTCAGGACCGCTTTGGGCGGACCCAGAGTCTCGTCCAGCAGGGCTGGGCTCTTTACGAGCAGTGGGTGAATGGGGGAGCGCTCACCAGGGATGTCGTTCGCGAAAGACTGGTAGTGCCTGACCCGCGGCCGTAATCCGGTGGGTCGATCCGGGGTAGTCCTGTCTTTCAGACAGCAGGGGTGCCGGGGATGGCGGTGAACGACTCAAGTCGGATCGGGGGGAGGAAGTATCCGGTGATGAAGCGCAGTCTCTGGGGGAGTTTGTTCAGGGGCGATCGGTCCCGGAGGGCAGGATGATCTTTTCGAGGGCCTCCTGCAGGGAGGCGAGTGCATCGATCCGGTTCAGTTTCCCGCCGCCTTCGGGAGTCTGGACGTAAAAGGTGTCCAGGGCGGCTCCTTTTTCGGTGCTGATCCGGGCGTGGATGGTATCGAGACCGTGTTGGTTGATGGTGTAGAGGAGGTCGTGGAGGAGTCCGATGCGGTCGATGGCCTGGATCTCGATCACGGTGGTGTTGGGATCGCTTTCGTTGTCGATGTAGGCGCGGACTGGAAAGGGGATGGCGTCGTCGTTGTTTCCGCGGAGAAAGTTGTTCTTGGCCTCAAGATAGCTGGTCGGATCGTAGTGATCTTCCTGGCTGATCTCATAGAGGGTCATCACCACGCTCATTTGCCGGTAGGTGTTCCTCACCGCCTGCATGTCGGTGGTGCAGACCCGGAAGATGTCGAGCGCCACCCCGTCTGCACGGGTGTAGATATCCGCAGAGAGGATGTTGATTTCGTGGGCAGCCAGGGAACAGCAGATCTTCTCGAGGAGAAGGTGGCGGTCGTGGGTCACCACGGTGAGTTCGGTGTAACCCTGGTCGGGATACTCGAGCCACTGCACGGCGGACTCGAAAGGAGTGTCCGGGCGTCGGCGTCGGCGATCGAAGTATTGCCAGATGGCGCGGATGTGGATCCCCACACTCAGAGCATCGCGGTAGCGGAAGTAGCGTTTTGGCATCTGCTGGAAATGCTCGTCCGTGATTTCGGCGTAGCGCTTGTGCAGATCGCTCCGGACCTTCTTCCGAAGATTCTCGAGCTTGCTGCGGAATTCCGCATCGTAGGCCCCGTATCCCTTCTTGAGGACAGCCCGGGCAGATCTGTAGAGTTGCACGATAAGGGCTTCCTTCCAAGGGCTCCAGGCTTCCTCGTTGGTGCCATTGGAGTCTGCGTAGGTGAAGAGCAACAGGGCATCCATGAATCGCCGATTCTTCATGAGGTCGGCGAACTCCGCCACTACATCGGGATCATCGATGTTTCGCTTGGTGGCGAAACGCCAGAGGGTGAGATGGTGGTCGACCAGAAACATGATGAGTTGTCGACGGCCGTGACTTATCTGGAGCCGTCTGCAGACCTTGTTGGCCAGGATCTGGGAGCCGTCGATATGCTCCCGGACGTTCTCTGCCCTCCCGGAGTCGTGCAATAGCACGGCAAGGTAAAGTGCGTAGGGGTCCTCTATATCGATGAGCAGTTGCCGGTAACGATCGACTGCGGGGTCGTCGGATTCGATGAGGGCGTCGAGTTGATCGATGCAGCGCAGGGTGTGCTCATCGGCAGTATAGCGGTGAAAGAACTCGTGTTGGACGAGGCATTCCAGGGCGCCGAACTCGGGGAAGTAACGGCCCAGCACCCCACAACGGTGCATGAGTCGGAGAGTGCGCGCGACTTGTCCCTTTTTTTCCAGGATCGTCCGGAAGGTGCGGCGGTTTTCCCGGTTGTAGTTGAAGGCCTTGTCGATCTTGTCCCAGTTGGCCTTGATGAGTTTGCGCAGGGGCGGGGAGGGGCGGAGATGGTGTTTCTGGCAATGGAGGAAGAGACGCAGAAGTCGACCGGAATCATCGTCGAAGATCCCGTCATGTTCGGCGGAAAGTCGGCCCTCCTCGGCAACGAAGCCGTCAAATTTCTTGATCCCGGCTTTTCTGCTGAATGGCATCCAGGAGGAAAGGCGGAACGGGCGCAGGACTGGCGTTTCGATCTCAGCGATTTCAAAGACGCTGGCAGTGTGCTGGTGAATGTCCCGCGTGTGCAGATAGTAGTCCCGCATGAGGGCTTCAATGCGGCGTAGTTTGGTCTTGTGACGGTAATGGAAGGCTTCGGTGACAACTCCCTGGAACCGCAGGGTGAGGATGTCGGTGGCTTTGCCGGTATGATAGTGCAGGCAGTTGCGGACTCGATGGAGAAAATCGAAACCCTCACACAGTTCATTGCAGGCGTTGGCAGTGAGGGTGCCGCGCGCGCGCAGTTCCTCGAGGTCACGGGTGCCGAAGAGTGCGTCGGAAATCCACAGCAGATTGTGGAAGTCGCGCATGCCGCCAGGGCTTTCCTTCAGATTCGGTTCCTGCAGGAAGACAGTGGACGAGAATCTAAGGTAGCGTTCTTCGATGTCGGAGCGGCGCTCTTCAAAGAAGCGGACCTGATCCCTGAGGATGCAATCCTGACGGAAGCGTCGAGCGAATTTCTCGTAAAGGACCGTGTCTCCACAGAGTTGACGATGATCAAAGAGCGAAGTCCGGGTAATGGGATCGCGTTTGGCTTCTGAGATGCATTCTGGAATGGAGCGGGAGGCGTGGCCGACCTTGAATCCGAGATCGAAGAGAGGATAGAGCACGTCCTCGATCAGTTTTTTCAGACGCTTGTCGATAGTATGGGAAGCCCGTGGAAGGAGAAAGAGAAGGTCGATGTCGGAACCGGGATTGAGCAGGCTGCGCCCGTAACCGCCGTTAGCCACGAGGGTGACGTGACCGGGCACGGGGGGGCGGAGAATCGCGGTCTGGAACAGGGAACGGAGAAGTCCGTCTACTACGGCGGAACGGAGAGCAGCCACCTCGCACCCGCCGCCCCCCTCATCGTGCACCTTTTGGAGGCGGGCATTCTCCTCCGCCATGTAATCCTTGTAGAGAAGCAGTCGTTCGCCCGCGGGAAATTCCACGAGTCGATCGGGATTGAGGATCTCGGGGACGGGATCGGGGGGCACTTGGGTTGCCACGGGGCTAGTGTGGGGGAAGGGAGGCGAAATGGAAAGTTCGCGAATGAGGGCCTGCAGGAATGGAGGTGTGACGATTGGAGTGGTGCCGGATGTCCCGTATCTACAGACGGTCGAACAGATCCCTGATCCTTCCCAGGTGGATGCCCTCCGGTTCGTTATCAAGGATCCACTGGAGATCTGGTTTTGCCTGCTCGGTGTTGTCGATCTGGAGGTTGAGAAGGGCGCGGTTCAGGCGGTCCTGCGATGAATCGGGATTGAGATCTACGATGATGCCAACATAGCTGAGGGCGTCGGAGAACTCCTTCTCCTCGATTGCGATAGCCTGCAGGTTGCGAAGCATGCGGGTTACGATCTCTTTGGGTCTGGCCGCTTCCATCCCGGCAGATTTGCCACCAATTCCAGCGTCGAAGAGGAGGGCGTCGGCGTCCTCCTCGCTCATGGTCACGCCGCCCTCGAAGGGGTCAATGATGATACGCTTTCCATCTGCTTCGTAACAGGCCGCAAAATGGCCGGGCAGGCCGAGACCATGGATTTCCGCACCCACTCGGCGTGCCAGTTCCACAAAGAGAAGGGAGAGGGTGATGGGAATGCCCTCACGATCGTCGATCACTTCATTCAGGTAGCTGTTGGAGCGGTTGTAGTAATCGCTTCGGCTGCCGTGGAATCCGTTGTCCTTGAACAGATAGTTGCGCACCGCTTCGATTCTCTGGGCAGTTCCGGCCTTTTCAGGGACACTTTCCCCGATTTCGGATGCCATCCGCTCGACTTCCTCAAGGTAGTCGTTCACCCGTATTTCAGTGTTGTCGAGGCGGGCGATAAGGAGGCCCGCCCGGAAGGTGCGGTCGTCTTCGTCCCCCGCAAGGGTTCTGGAAATCTGATTCGCGATCGCGCGGCGGTGGATGGTACGCGATTGTTTCTCCAGGGCATCGGCCTGTGCCCGCAGGGCCTCCACTTCGCGCCTGAGACGGGGGCGGGCGAGGTCGGGTGTCCGGCTCAGCTGTTCGAGAGCCTTTTCGTTTTCCGGGTTTACCTTAAGCCGGGCAATATGCTTCTCGAGACTGGTGAGAAGTTCAGGTGGGGTGGCCTCCTCCGCGAGATTGGATCCGAGTCGAAAGTTGCGGAAGGTCGCCACGGTCTGACGGAACTTGGTCAGTCCCACCTGCCCGTCACGGAGAGTATCATCTTCCAGCTCGATCACCTTCTCGCCATTGACGAAGCAGGTGATCTTCCGTTCTTCCACGCGGACGCGCAGGCGGTTCCACTCACCCGCGTGGTAGGCGTCGCTCTGGAGTTGCCGGAGGATGTTCCAGGTGAAGACGTCAGGGCCGTCGAAGCGCGTGAGACGGAGATTGCCGCTGCTGGGGTAGAATCCGTAGTGCCGGGTTCCGCCGTCCGATTCGAAGGCGAGTCCGGCGGCCCCGGCTTCATCGTCGAGGATGACCTCGACGGCCACTTCGTAGGGAAGTTCGGGGTTCTTCCGCTGTGAAAGACAGAGGCTGCGCCCACCGAAGCTGTCACCCGGGTTATCAACGATAATGCGGCCAGCCCGCTGCTTCCAGGTAGATCCCATGAGGGTTCTCCAGCGCTTGGGGTCGAGTTTGCCGATGGTGAGCCATTTCTCCATGCGGATGGTGTTGGGTTTTTCCAGGAGACGGTGGAGGGCGCTCACCGGAACAGCGAAGCCAAGATTGTCGGTGATTGCCGACTTCATGGTGAGCAGGCCGTGCACCCGGCCCTCACGATCGAGGAGGGGGCCGCCGCTGTTGCCGGGTTCCACCGGAATGGCAACCTGGAGGAGAGAGCGTCCATCGAAGTCCCGCAGGGCGGAGAGCACGCCCCTTACCACACTGAATTCGAGGCCGTGTGGCGCACCCATGGCCACCACCTCGGCACCCTGGGTGATGGAATTGGCTTCCGCCAGTCTGATCGGTTCGAATGTTCTGTCCCCGGAGTCGATCTGCAGGACCGCGAGGTCGAGCTTGGCATCCCAGGCATGGATGCTGGTCACCTTGTAGTCGGAGCCGTCGTCGAAATGGACGGTGAGCGGACGTGATTCTCCGATCACGTGTGCGCAGGTGGCGATAAGCCCATCCCGGGAGATTACGAAGCCGCTTCCCGTGCCGCCTTCTCCTCCAGCCCGTCCACCGTGGCGGATGACCACCGCAGAACGACGTGCCAGTCTGGCCAGTTCCTCCACGGACTGCACGGCCTCGGCCGGAGTCGTTTCCGCTTCCTCGGGTTGGGATGGTTCTTCCGTCCTCTTGCCGGGCGGGTCTTTGTCCGGTTCGGGGGTGTCCTGGCCAAGCACCGGGGAGAATGTGCAGGCCAGGGAGAACAGGGAGACGGAAAATCCGCGCATGGGACAGGTTAACGTGTCTCAACCAGAAGCGCTACCGGGAAAAATGCCCCGAGGGCTTTGTTTTTCGCGAAGGGATCCTTTCGTCACGATGCGGTGATCAGTTCTTCACAGTCGCCCGACGAGTGGCGAGAGAACCTCCGGCATGTGGAACCGGAGGCGTATGAAGAGGGTCCCGAGCGGAGATGGCCTTCTCCCTAGTAGGATAACACTGAGGAAATGGAGTGATCGCCCAGCTTGGCCCGTCCTTCCAGGAAGGTCAGTTCAATGAGGAAGGAAACGGAAACGATTTCCGCCTCCAACTGGTCAAGGAGTCGGACTGCCGCGGCGGCGGTGCCCCCGGTGGCGAGGAGATCATCCACCAGCAGGATCTTCTCGCCGGGGTTCACCGCGTCCTGGTGGATCTCTACCACGGCCTCGCCGTATTCGAGGGTGTAGCTGGCCTCCCGGGTTTTCCAGGGCAGCTTCCCCTTCTTACGGATGGGCACAAAACCGGCCTTGAGGCGATCTGCTACCGCTGCCGCGAAGATGAAGCCACGGGCGTCGATGCCCACCACCTTGTCGATTGCTGCATCACTGGCTGTTTCCGCCAGCAGCCGGATGGAGGTCTGAAAGAGTTCGCCGTCCCCAAGGATGGGAGTGATGTCCTTGAAGATGATTCCGGGCTTCGGGAAATCGGGGACATCGCGAAGGGCAGCACGGAGAGTGTCAGCGTCGGCCATGGAGGGTGCTTATCCCGTCGGAAGGGGAGGGGACAGACAAATCCCCAAGGGGTCTCCGGGAGGGGGCTGCCGGGGCAGGGTTTTCTTCGCCTGGAGCGCTCGTTGGTTGTGGAGTGGGAAAAATTACTCCAAAGGCTCCGAAGTTTCACTTGCATGAAGAGGTGTCGGGTAGCATGGAAAGGCCATGGCCCAGTGGCTTTTGGTGGCGGCAACGGCGCTCGTCGTTCTGGGCGGAGCACTGGGAGTGCAGGCCGTGCGGACAGGAAGGCGGAACCGGGGGACGATGGTCTGCATGCTTCTGGCGTTTTTCTGCCAGCTCGGACTACTTGGAGTGAGGGGTGAGCTGCGGGGTAAGTGTCCGCTCGGCGACTCCGGTGAAATTCTGGCCTTTCTGGCCTGGTCGCTGGTCTTGTTCTACCTCGTGGTGGGACCGGCCTACCGGATCTCTCTACTCGGTCTCTTCACTGCACCCGTGGTGGCGATCTTCCAGATGGTCGCCCTGCTGCCGGGGATGTTGAAGCACAATCTGGAGAAGGCTGACAAGGTTGATCCCTGGGCTGAGATGCATGCCGCATTTTCGGTGCTTTCCTACGGGGCCTTTGCCCTGGGAGCAGTGGCGGCTCTCATGTTCCTGGTGCTCAACAAAAAGCTCAAGGAGCACCAGCTGAGTTCATCGCTTTTCCGCAATCTGCCCCCGGTGCGATCACTCCTGGATTCGGTGGTAAGGCTCACCACGATGGGAGCCGGAATTCTTACGGTGGGAATCATGGCGGCTTTCATGATGGATCGGGACAACTCCTATGGCCTGCATCTGGTGGGCGCGGTGGTGACCTGGCTGGCCTATCTCGTTGTCATGGGCATGCATTTCTGGCGTGGGATCACGCCCCGGCGCCTCTCGAGTAGTGTGATCATCATCTTTGTGCTTTCCCTGCTCGTCTTCGCCTTCGTGTAACGAGATGAACATCGTCTGTCTTGGCCTCAATCACCAGACCGCTCCCGTGGAGGTGCGGGAGCTCTTTGCGGTGTCTGAGAGCAAGCTGGGCCAGGAGGCGGAACGGATCTGCGAGATTGAGGGAATCGAGGAGAGTGTCGTGCTCTCCACCTGCAACCGGATGGAGTATTATGCAGCGGCGGACGACTGCCGGATGGCAAGCAACCAGCTTCGCTCCTTTCTGCAGAGGCACGGGGGTGAGCCCCTGCGGCTGGAGCATCTCTATGAAAAGGAGCGGGTGGAAGCCGCTCGTCATCTCTGTCGCGTGGTTTCGGGAATTGATTCGATGGTGCTGGGAGAGACCGAGATCTTCGGACAGGTCAAGAAGGCCTATCAGGCAGCCCTGGAAAGCGGAACCACCTCGCGGAGATTGAATAAACTTTTCCAGAAGGCCTTTGGGATCGGCAAGAAGGTGCGTAGTCACACCGGGATTCAGGAGGGGCAGACCTCGGTGGGCAGCGTGGCGGTTGACCTGGCTGAAAAGATTTTCGGTCATCTGCGCAGCAGCCGTGTGATGGTGATAGGGGCGGGGGAGATGAGTCGGGCCACCGCCCGGAGCCTGCTCTCGCGCGGAGCGCACAGCATCTTCGTGACAAACCGCTCCTTCGAGAGGGCCGAGGAACTGGCAGCAGAGCTGGACGGCGAAGCGGTGCGTTTTAACGACTGGCAGACCGCTTTGCAGGAAGTGGATGTGGTGATTTCTTCCACCCGGGCACCGCGCGCAGTGATGGATCGTGCGCATGTGGAGGCGGTGCGTCGTAAACGCCGCTATCGGCCGTTGTTTCTGATCGATATTGCAGTTCCGCGGGACATCGAACCGGAAGTGGGGGGGATCGAGGAGGTCTATCTCTACGACATCGACGCCCTGAAGGAAATTGCGCATGAAGCAAGGGGCCAGCGGGTGGAGCAGGTCAGGCTCTGCGAGAGGATCATTGACCAGGAACTGGTTGAGAGTGGATTGTTTGAACCGTGAGCGAGAACGCAGGGCAGGGAATGATCACGCTGGGGACGAGGGGGAGTGCCCTTGGCCTGGTTCAGGCCGGGATGGCCGAGGAGGCCCTGCGTGCGGCCTGGCCCGGACTTGAGATCCGGCGCCGGGTCATCAAGACCACCGGTGACCGGCGCACGGATGTTCCCCTGAGCGAGGTGGCGCAGGCCGGGGGTCTCGACAAGGGGGTCTTCATCAAGGAACTGGAGACGGCCCTGCAGGAGGGTGAAATCGATGTGGCGGTGCATAGTCTGAAGGACATGCCGAGTGTGCTGGAGGAAGAATTTACCATTGCCGCAGTCCTGCCCAGGGCCTCGGTCCGGGATGTCCTGATCACCAAGGAGAAGGGTGGTCTGAAGGGTCTGCCCGAGGGGGCGACGGTGGCCACAGGTTCCGTGCGTCGACGGCGCCTGTTGCAGTCGCTGCGCCCGGATCTGCAGGTGACTGATAGCCGGGGGAATGTTCCCACCAGGATCCGCAAGCTGCATGAGGCGAGGGAGATTGACGGACTTCTGCTGGCCCAGGCGGGGTTGGTCCGGCTTGGACTGCTGGACGGGGGACTGGTAAAGAGTGAAGGGAAGGAGGCCTATGCCGAGGAACTGGATGAGGAGAGGTTCGTGCCTGCGGCAGGCCAGGGCGCGGTGGCCCTTGAGGTCCGGACCGGTGATGCCGGGACGGGATCGATCTGTGAAGCTGTGAACGATGAAGAGTCCATGTTGATCGTGCGGGCGGAGCGTAGCTTCCTCGCTCTCCTGGGGGCCGGGTGTGAGACCCCGGTGGGAGTGATCGGAAAGGTGGCCCGCAAGGATGACCCGGGCGCACGGCCTGGCGATCTCCTGATGCGTGCGGTGGTGTTCGAGGACGGTGAATCCGAACCCCTGGAGGGCGCAGTGTCTGGAGCCGGGAAGAATGCCGGGGGACTGGCCGCAAGGCTGCTGGCGGAGTTGAAACGAGGCGGAGAACCTGGAAACTAGGAATCGATGACTGGCAAATGTTACCTTGTAGGAGCCGGCCCCGGAGACCCCGGCCTGCTCACGGTGAAGGGGCGGGAGTGCCTCGCGAAGGCGGATGTGCTCATCCACGATGCGCTCAGCAGTGGGGAGTTCCTCCATTGGGTGCCCAAGGGTTGTGAGAAGATTTACGCCGGCAAGCGAGCGTCTGATCACGCCATCCCCCAGGAGGAGATCAACGCCCTGATCGTGGAGAAGGCGCGGGAAGGGAAGACGGTGGTGCGCCTGAAGGGTGGCGATCCCATGATCTTCGGGCGGGGCGGGGAAGAGGCCGCCGAGCTGGCTGAGGCGGGGGTGCCCTTCGAGATTGTGCCGGGAATCTCCTCGGCGATCGGCGGGGCCGCTTATGCCGGGATCCCGGTCACTCACCGCGATCACTGCTCCCAACTCACCATCTTCACCGGTCACGAGGATCCCACCAAGGAGGAAACCAGTCTCGACTATCGCAAACTGGCCGAGGCGGATGGCACCCGGGTGTTCCTCATGGGGGTCTCGCGGTTGGCTGAGATTACCGCTGCCCTGATCGAGCACGGAACCGATCCCGGAACGCCCATGGCCCTGGCGCGCTGGGTCACCACCGGACGGCAACGCACCATCGAGGGCACGCTGGCCACCATGGCGGAAATCGCGGAGAAGGAACAGTTCAAGTCCCCTGTCGTCGCGATCCTGGGAGGGGTGGTGAAGGAGCGGGCGAAGATCAACTGGTTTGAATCGCGTCCCTTGTTCGGTCAGCGGGTGGTGGTGACCCGCACCCGGGAGCAGGCGGGAGAGTTAAGCGCCCGGTTGCTGGAGCTGGGAGCCGACGTGGTCGAGTTGCCGATCATCCGCATCGAGCCGCCAGAGGACCCGGTGGAATTTTCCCGTCTGGTTGCCGACGTCCACACCTATGACTGGGTGGTCTTTACCAGTCCCAACGGGGTGGAACGCTTCTTTGAGGCCTTTTTTGCGGCCTACGATGACGCCCGTAGTTTCGGCAAACCGAAGATTGCCGCGATCGGGCCGGGAACGGCGAAGAAAATTGCAGAGTATCGGTTTGCCACTGATCTGCTGCCCGAGAAATTCGTGGCGGAGGGCCTGGTGGAGGCCTTCAGCAAGGAGCACATCGAGAGCCAGACGGTTCTCTGGGTGAAAGCCGGGGAAACGCGTGATATCATTTACGAGGAACTCATGGAGCAGGGGGCGATCGTGGACAGGTGCATTGCCTATCGCAGTGTCCCGGAGACCGGGGATCCCACCGGAGCGGTGGAGCGTATCAGGGAAGAAGGGGTGGATGTGATCACTTTCACGAGCGGCTCCACGGTGGAGGGTTTTCTTGCCCTCGGGTTGCCCTGGCCGGAAGGGTGCAAGGCGGCCAGTATCGGTCCCGTCACCAGTGCGAAGTTGCGCGAACACGGCCGGGAACCGGAGATTGAGGCGACCCAAAGTGACCTCGCGGGGCTGGTGCAGGCCATCGTGGAGGCATGTGGCAGATCATCAGGAACCTGATTCGGTGTTTGCCCGGGGATCTTCGCCTGGGAGGGTTGCTCCCCGGGATCTGGTCGCGGACGGTCATCGCAACTCAACCGGAAACCCTGATCTGGTAATTCTCATGCGTCCATAACAAGCTTCGGTCATGCATTCAGCTTCAAGGAGTAGGAGATGCGGCCTGGCGATGCTGGGTCTGTGGTTGCTCCTTTTGCCGGATGCAACGGGCATCATCATCCGGGATGACCGGCCCGATTTCGACTACGTGGTTGCCGATTCCGACTATCCGGCCCTGGTCGATCTCATTGAGAGGGGCGACTGCATCGCCACCCTGGTCCACGAGTCCTACCTGCTTACCGTGGCCCACTGTGCGGCGGAAGTGAATGCGGGCAAAGTGCTCCAGGTCAATGGAGTGCCGCATACGGTGGCCGAGGTCATTCTTCACCCCCGGTGGAACCGGAGGCGTGATGACTACGACATCGCTCTTGTGCGCCTGGCGGAACCAGTGAAGGGAATTGCTCCGCTTCCGATCTACCGGGGACCGGAGGAAACCGGCGCGCTCATCACCCTTGTCGGTCGGGGTGATAGCGGAACCGGGGTGCGGGGGGAGCGTGGAGCCAGCAATGACGGCAGATTGCGCAAGTGCACCAATGTCGTCAGTCAGGTCAACGATCACTTCATCGAGATTTTCTTCGAACGTCCGGGAGAGGAGGGGATCACCGCGCTGGAAGGTGTGGGGGCCGCGGGGGACAGTGGGTGCCCGGCCTTTATCGAGGTCGATGGGGTTGCCCATATCGCGGGACTCAATTCCTGGGGTGACGGTCCCAGAGGGGTAAGGGTTGGCCAGTACGGAGCCTATGACTACCAGACCCGGGTGACCCAGTATCTCGAGTGGTTGGACAGCGTGGTGGATTTTCCGGATCCCCCCGCGGTGCGGACCGCGCTTTCCCTCATGGATCTCAGTCCTGTTTTTCCTGCTCTTGGGTTCCTGGAAGGAGTCTCCCTGACCTTCACCACTGCTACCGGCAAGTCCTATGCTGTCGAGCAATCACCTGACCTGGTGAGTTGGCGGATCCGGCAGTCCGGGATCCGGGGAACCGGTTCCCCGGTGAGGATTGTTCTTCCTGCCGAAGCGGAGAGCTGGCGGGCACGATTCTGGCGTGTCCGGGAGGAGTGAAAGGGAGAGGATGCCCCTAGGATGCCCATTCCAAGAGGTGGCTCCGAACCCCGGTTGAGCCGTTTGCAACCGGGGGATTCAGGGCGGACAACCGGTGGATCCGCTTATTCCGTTTCGGGGGGGGCGTCGTCAGTGCTGTCGTCCACCACCTCGAACGGCGCCTCCGGGGGCGGAACCTGCTTGGCCTTCTTGATGATCCGGGCCGCTTCGTCGGGGTTATCGGTCAGTTTGCCCAGGAACTCAGGCAACTCGATCCCGACGTTCCGGGTGAGCTGATGCAACGGGGGTAATGCCCCCACGAGACCAGAGACAAATTCCGCGGTATCATTCTTCCCGTTTTTTCCCTTTCCGCCCGAATCCCACACCGTGACGGAGTCAATCTTGAGGTTGGCAATGGCCTTCACCTGTTCCTCGATGAGGGTTGGCAACTGTTCGGTGACAAGGAGCAGGGTGGCGTCATCGGCTCCCCCTCCGGAAGCCTTGACGATGTCCCCGAAGCCCTGGGCCTTGCTCTGCAGGGTAGCGAGGGTTCCCCGGGCCTCGGCCTCCATCACGAACTGGATGCCGTCGGCCTCGCCCTTCTTGAGTCGACGGGTTTGCTCGGCCTCAGCCTCGGCCAGGGTTTCGATCTTGGACTTCTCGATCTCGGCGGGGATCACGATGTTGGCATGCTGGGTGGCCTTCTCCCGCAGGGCACGGGCGGTCTCGGCCTTCTGCTCGGATCCGTAAGCCTCCTCCAGGGCCTGGGCGGCCTTGACCTTTTCGGCAGCTGCCGCCAGGCGTTCCGCCTCGGCTTCCTGCTCGCGCCGAGTTGCGTCCGATTGCGCCACCTTGATCTTGGCGACATTCTCCCCCTCGACAGCCGTTGCCTGGGCCGCGGCGACCTGCACGCGCTGCTCCCGTTCGGCGTTATTCTTGCCGATCTCACCATCCCGCTGCTGTTCGGCCACACTGATCTTGGCCTCATTGATGGCCCGGGCGGCGGCCTCCTTTCCAAGGGCCTCGATGTAACCGGACTCGTCGGTAACGTCCTGGATATTCACGTTGATCAGGCCCAGGCCGATCTTGGTCAGTTCGACCTCCACCCCGGCGGTGATCTTCTCGATCAGGAGGTCACGGTCGGCGTTGATGGACTCAATGTCCATGGTGGCAATGACCACCCGCATCTGTCCGAAGATGATATCCTGCCCCAGGAGTCGGATCTGGTTGAGGTCGAGCCCCAATAGACGTTCGGCCGCGTTCTCCATCACACCACGCTCAGTGGAGATGCCGACGGTGAAGGTGGAGGGGGTAGTGACCCGGATGTTCTGCTTGGAAAGTGCTCCCTCGAGCTTGATGTCAATGGGGATGGGAGTGAGGTCAAGAAACTGGAAGTCCTGGAAGAGGGGCCAAACGAATGCCGCCCCCCCATGGATACACTTGGAGGATCCTCCGCCCTTGGTCCTGCCGTAGATCACGAGGACCCGGTCCGAGGGACAGCGTTTGTATCGTGAAAAGAAAAAGACCAGCGTTCCGAGGCCCACAATGATGAGGGAAACAACCAGAATTAGCAGGAAGCCGGTGCCGCCGGTGCCGGCTTGTGCGAGAGGTGAGATGATGTCGATTGTGGTCATGGTTGTTGTTCTTGATTGTTGTTCTT
>DLRK01000140.1:0-1116 GCA_002501065.1 Akkermansiaceae bacterium UBA7890 | reverse complement strand
TTCTTGATTGTTGTTCTTGATTGTCAGGAGGGGAGGTCGTCGTCTTCGGGTTCCGGACCGGTTGCCTCTTCCGGGGTGTCCTCCCCGGGGGATGGACTCAGAGTCTCCACGAGGAGCGTTCTCTCATCCACCAGTTCGATCACCTTGACGGCGGTCCGGTTCTCGATGCGTTCTTCGTTATCGCTGAGCGCCCTGACGGTCGTCGTGCGCCCCTGGACGAGAACTTCGATCTGACCGAGGCCCTGGCGTCGGGGGGGGATGGGGACATAGACACTGCCGATCTGGTTGATGGCGTTGTTGTAGTCCTTGGTGCCCTCCGAGCGCAGGCTATAGAGCCAGCGCATCAGCCCTACGAAGCCGACCAGCACCGCCACCCCCACGAGGGTTGCGGCCAGGACGGACATCAGGAGGGAATTTCCCCCGTCGAGCATGGCGGCTCCGGTCCATCCGAATCCGGTGAAGAAGGCTCCGATCCCCCGGATCGAGAACATTCCGGTGGCTCCCCCTTCCCCGGCATCAAGATCGAAATCGGGAATATCAAAAGCCCCGCCCATCAGGATGAAGATCATCTGGAGAAAAAGAACCGCGCTGGATGCGATCCCGATCGTCACGAAGGTCTGCATCCCTTCGGGTTCCAAGTTGAGCCACCATTCGAGCATTTTCATAACGTTGACATTGACCGCGTTACAGCCAAGCCGAAAAACTGTCACTCTCTACGAACTGAGATTAAAATGGGTTTAAACTCCGCAGGCCATTACAGATCGGATCCCTTTTTGTAATCAGTCGGAACCTTGGCAGATTGAGGGCAATTGACTGGTTGAGGAGGAAAACCTGGGAATCGAGGGTAATGGGAAGCCTGCGGATCCAGCGGTGGAGAGAGGGCAAAGGAGGATGGAGTCCGGCGATACAGGCTTGCGAAGAGGTCAGGCCGAGGGTAAATCGCGGCCGTCCGGGGGGGATCACCAGTGCCGGGCCCTTCTCCCCGTGCAAGCTGGAGACGGGCAAAAGCAACCCAACCTCCTGAACGCCAGTAAAAAGCCAATGTAGCTCAGGGGTAGAGCAGGTCATTCGTAATGATCAGGTCGTCGGTTCAAATCCGACCATTGGCTCCACTGG
>DLRK01000120.1:6570-19916 GCA_002501065.1 Akkermansiaceae bacterium UBA7890 | reverse complement strand
ACCAGGGCCCAGAAGAGAGCAAGCCCCGCCCCAAACGCTCCCCTTACCAGTAACTCCACATTCAACCCGGATGAAATCTCCGCCGCGCTCTCCGCCACGTTGGTGGCGAATCTACTTTCAAGAAACGTGGGCTCCATGTTGACAAGCCCCGCTCCGAGGAGGGACATCAACACCCCGATCCGGACCCACCACCGATTGTTCGTCCGGTAGCCCTCGCCTCGTTTCAACTGCTCGTCCAGCTGCGTCTGCAAGCCAGCTTCAGCCGCCCTGAAAACTTGCCCGTAGAGCCTCCGCCCACTTTGCCCCAGGGTGAGACTCCCTCGCGGCGCATCGGACCCCGGACTCGCATCGTGAAACAGGGCGTTGTAGACGATCTCTTCATCCGGCAGGAGCTCTACGGTTCCCACTCCCCGGTCGTGAAGCAGAAAGGTGCTTCCATTCTGCTCGATGGTCACGACCCCCTTTCCCGCCAACCCCACCACGACCGTGGTAAAACACCCATCGTCATACCCGATCGGGCAATCCTCGATACTCCAGAGATAGCGCAGGGCGGCGGGGGAATATCCCGCCGGGGGTTCATGTTTCGGCCCCCCGGCCGCCTTGTGGCGATCCCAGCCCACCAGCAGCCAGGCCACAAGGTAGAACCCCATCGCGCCGAGGAGGATGACCTCGCCCATGACGAAGGGAGAGTGTTCTCCCCAGAGGAACTCGAGTCCCCCGAGAAGAGCAGAAGCAGTTGTCCCCATGAGGCTCTCCGCCGGGTGAGCGGACGAAGCGGAAAGAACAGGGACAACCGGTAAACAGGACATCGCTTCTCGCTGATACGCTCTCATCCACCCTTCAGGGCCGTGGCAAGATCGGGGGGCAGGCGCTCACTGGCGGTTTCCACCTCGAAAAAATCCCCGACCTCAAAGCCAAACCGGCCTGCCACCAGGTTGGAGGGAAAGGACTCGATCGCGTTATTGAGATCGCGCACCGAGCCGTTGTAGTAGCGCCGGGCATACTGGATCTGATCCTCGACTTCGACCAGGTCCCCCATCAATTCCTGGAACAACTCGTCGGCCTTCAATTCCGGATAAGCCTCCGCCAGCGCCACAACCTTGCCCAGGTCCCGGCCCAGGACCTTTTCCGCTGCCCCCGCGTCGCCTGCTCCCCTCGCGGCCTGGGCCTCCGTTCTCTCCCGGATCACCGCCTCCAGAAGCCCCTTCTCGTGAGGCTGGTAGCCCTTGACACATCCCACCAGGGCAGGGACGAGATCATGCCTCCGCTTGAGCTGCACCTCGATCCCGCTCCAGCCTTCCCGCATCTGATTCCGGGCCTTCACCAGCTTGTTGTAAATCAGGATGACAGCGGCCACGAATACGACCACTGCAATGCCAAGGCACATTAGAACGGTTTCCATCCAAGCAGGGGCCCAGTCTGCACCGCAACTTTGGCATTTCGAAATGCGAAAATAGGATTAAAACCCACTCGTGGTCTATTTCCGCCTTCTCGGCCGACTCGCCCTGAGGTTCTTCCTCTACCTCGGCGAGCTGGCTGGCCTTATCGGGCAGGTCTGCGAATCGCTCCTGCGCGGTCGGAAGCGGTGGCGCCAGTTCTTTGAGCAGATCGTGGAGATCGGGTACCGGTCCCAGGCCGTGGTGGTCATCACCGGTGGATTCACGGGCGCGGTCCTGGCCGCCCAGGCTCTTTTCCAGTTCGCCCTGGTCGACATGGAAACGATGGGGGGAGTGATCGTAAGCATCGGGATGATGAGGGAACTGGGCCCAACCATCACGGGACTGATGCTGGCCGGCCGGGTGGGCTCCTCCATGGCGGCCGAGATCGGCACCATGAAAGTGACCGAGCAGATCGACGCCCTCCGCTCCATGGGCGTCCATCCCATCGACTACCTCGTCACCCCCCGCCTGCTTGCCATGTGTGTCTCCATCCCGCTCCTGATCGCCCAGTCGATTGCCTTCGGGATCATCGCCTCCTACATGGTCGGGGTCCACCTCTTCAAGGTCCCGGGAACCTACTGGAACTTCAACGTGGAACGCTTCACCGACGGGACCGACATCGCCATTGCCATGATGAAGGGCTTCGTCTTCGGCCTGCTCATCGTGATCATCTCCTGCCACCAGGGGTTGCGCGCCCGGAACGGGGCGGTGGGAGTGGGCCGCGGCACCACCGATGCGATGGTCTTCTCCTCGCTCGCCATCCTGATCTTCAACCTGCTGCTCACCATGCTTATGCAGCTCATCTTCCCGGTGGGCATGGCCATGACCTAGGGTTGCCCCCCGGGAGCGGAAAATCCGTCCCGGTCCGCCGAATCGAACGATCAGAATAATTGACCGGACCCGAGCCGTGTTTTGACAGGTTCCTCCTGCCGGGATACGCTATTCCATCAGATGAAGAGTGCTTCCCAGATCACCGCCGTGGCCCTCGCTGCGGGAATGGCCTTTTCCCAGCTCTCCTGCGGCGATGCCAGTGCCGACGGCAAGGAGAAATCCAAGGTCGAGAAGAAGGCGCCAGCCCAACCAGCGAAACCCGTGAGCAAGTCCGACGAAGAGTGGCAGAAGATCCTCACCCCCGAGCAGTTCGAGATCCTGCGCAACCACCAAACCGAGCGCCCCTGGGGCAGGGCCTACTATGAGTTCAAGAAACAGGGCGAGGGGACCTATTGCTGCGCCGGGTGCAACGCGGAACTCTTCTCCTCCAAGGAGAAATTCGACGCCCGCTGCGGATGGCCCGCCTTTTTCGACACCTCCAAGCACGAGAACATCAAGACCGTGCGCGACGTCGCCTTCGGCACCGTCCGGGTGGAGGTGAGGTGCAATGTCTGCGACGGTCACCTCGGACACGTCTTCACCGGGGAGGGCTACGACACGCCCACCGACCAGCGCTACTGCATCAATGGCGAGGTGCTGAAGTTCGTCCCCAAGGTTGTGCCCGGGGACGATGCTCCCGAAGGGGAGGACAAGTAGTAGCATGTGGAGAGTTTCCCTGCTGCTTTTCCTTGGCCTGGCGGCAATGGCGGTGTCCGCCCGGGCGGACGAGCGCATCCTGTCCTGGCACAGCGAGATCGTGGTGGAGAAGAGCGGGGACCTGAGGGTGACCGAGACCATTGTGATCCGGGCCGAGGGGGATAAGATCAAGAGGGGCATTTTGCGCGACATTCCACTCCTGCTGGATGACAGGTTCAAGCCACTCAGAAGGACTCTCGGCCTGCCAATAACGAAGCCCTTCAAAATCGTCTCCGTTAAGCGGGACGGAAAGAAGGAGAACCACCGGACGGAGAAAATCGGCCAAGGCGGAATCCGGATCCGCATCGGCCGCGCCGACGTGTTCCTCGACCCCGGGTCCTACACCTACGAGATCATCTACCGGACCGGGCGGCAGCTCTATCTCGAGAAAAAGCGGGACGCCCTTCACTGGAACGTCAATGGCACGGCGTGGGGATTTCCCATCGACAAGGTGAGTGCCACCGTGGTGTTGCCGAAAGGGATCAAGGGCACCAGGGTCCGGGGTTTCACCGGGACGCTCGGGGAGCAGGGCAAGGACTTCCGGGCTGAGCTGACCGGGACCGGGGCCACCATCGCAGCCACCCGGCCGTTCCGGGCCAGAGAGAACCTGACGGTGGTGCTGGAATGGCCCCCGGGGCTGTTAGACGCCGTTGCCTACGGGAACCAGGCAGACCAGGAGGGCAGAGATAAGTAGTCCCGGGCCCCACAACTGAGCTTGCTTGACGAGGCAATGATCGCGGGCGGTCCCGCCCGAATGCCGGTGAGCTTTGGGCGCAGGAAAGCCACTGCGGACGCAGGCGCACCAATTCTAACCCAAAGCGACTACCCCAGCCCGGGGGTAACGCGACCGCGATCATCCCGGAAACCCCTTGATTCCGGGGTTCCGAGAGCCTTCATCCGCCCCACAGGGAGGGTAAGAATGCTTGCGAATCCGCTCTCCAGAAACAAAAGTTTATTCCTCTCAGTTCCCACCTTCCACCCCGAACGGCCCTACCACACGGGAGCATCAAACCGCTGCTCCTCTGGACGTCGGCCTTCCTGCTGGAGGAAGGCCTACCTGCCATGATCAGAAGTCTCGCTCCTGCCCTCTTCCTGGGCCTCGCCCATGTGGGTGCGGCCCCGGTGATCAGTGAGATCATGTTCCATCCTCCTCACGTTGACGGAGGGGAGGACCCACGCGGCGAATGGATCGAGATCCACAATCCGGGGTTCGGGCCCATCAGCCTGACAGGCTGGTCATTGGAGGGAGCCACCTTCACCTTCCCCCAGGTCAGCATCCCTGGCCAGGGCTACCTCGTGGTGGCGGCCGACGAGGCCGTCTTCCGCGCCCGCTATCCCGAGGTCACAACTGTGACCGGCGGCTGGCAGGAAGGGCTCTCCAACCGCCGTGAGACCCTCCGGCTGCTCGATCACACCGGCAATGAAATTGATCGCGTGACCTATGCCGATGATGGCGACTGGGCCCTGCGCCGACCTGGCCTTGATGACCAGGGACACACCGGGTGGATCTGGGCCAATCCAGCCGACGGCGGCGGCAGGACGCTCGAGTTGAGAAATCAGCATTCCCGCAATGACCTCGCCCAGAACTGGGCCCACAGCATCACCGAGGGAGGCACCCCGGGTGCGCCGAACTCGGTCCGGGAAGTCAATATCGCGCCCTTCATTGAGGGCGTCTCCCATCACCCGGCCGTTCCCACCCCACGGGACCTCGTCCTGATCCGGGCCCGCCTGAGTGATGATCTCTCCTCCGCGGTCCATGGGGTGGTCTACCACCGGGTCTCGGCCCGACCCTCCGGCCCCTTCGCCATCACCCCCATGCGGGATGACGGACTGGGTGGTGACGAGGTCGCGCAGGACAACATTCACACCGCCGTCCTTCCGGCCCGGCCTGAGGGCACGGTGGTGGAGTTTTGCGTGGAGGCATCCGATCGCACCCAGAGCCGGACCTGGCCCGGCCCAACCTCGCCCACGGGGGCACAGGAAGCCAACCTCCTCTATCAGGTCAACAGCGAGCGCCCGGCCGGCCGGGCTCCCTTTTACCGCCTCATCCTGACCGCCAAGGAACTCGATGAGTTCCTCAACATTTCCTTTGCCTCGGAGGAACGGGACACCAACGCCCGCTTCAATGCCACCTTCATCGCCGATCTGGAAGGCGAACTCCAGATCTACTACCGGTGCGGCATGGGGCTGCGGGGATCGGGAACCCGCTCCCGTTATCCCCGCAACCTGAAGATCGAGCTGCCCTCCACCCACTCGTGGCAGGGACTCAATGAGCTGAACCTGAACACCCAGTTCTCCTATAACCAGCTCCTGGGCAGCCTCTTCTACCGCGCCGCCGGCCTTCCCGTCTACGAATCGAAAGCCGTGGCCGTCCGCCTCAACGGGGTCAATCACGCCGCCCCCGAAAATGCGACCATGGCCCAGCCCTTCAATCACCACTTCGGGATGTACGTGCAGAACGAACCCGTCAACAACCACTATATCCGGGAGCACTATCCCCTCGAAACAGGTGGCAATCTCTATCGCATGACGGGGACCGGGACGGGCTGGGACTACTTCCCCGGCAGCAACAGCCTGGAAGCGGATTACCATGGCAGCGGCTGGGACAAGGAAAACAACGACGCGATCAACGACTGGTCGGATCTTCATCACTTCATCGGGGTGATGTCCACCGCCTCCGGGCCGGACTATCTCAAACAGATCGAGACTGTCATGGACCTGGAGTCCTGGTTGCGCAATCTGGCAGTCAGCACCATCCTGACCAACGCCGAGAACAGCATCTTCACCGGCCGCAACGATGACTACGCCCTCTACTGTGGCCACGACGGACGCTTCAAGCTCATCCCGCACGATCTCGACACCATTCTGGGCACGGGCGACATGACCCCGATCGGGATCGACAACCTGCCACACACTATTCTCGACTTCGTGGAACGGGGGGAATGCTTCACTCAACTCAAACAACTCTTTCGCAAGCCCAGGGTCCTGCAACGCTACTACCAGATTCTCTCCGAGCTTCTTCACGGCCCCTTCGAAACAACCCGGGCCAACCGCCTCATCGACGACGCTCTCATCTGGACCCCGGGGAGCACCGCCGAAAAGGCCAAGGAGTTCCTGGCCGCCCGTCGGACCAACATCCTGAGTCTGATCGAGCGTCCCCTTGAGGCCGTCGCCAGTCTGGACAGCCCTGCTGAGCTCCCCACATCCCTCGACGGCAAGGCCACGCTCTCCGGCACCTTCAACACCACCCGGGCCACTGCCGTTTTCCTTAATGGGGTAGCCGTCTCCATTGACCATGCCACCGGAAGCTGGTCCCACACGATCAGCACCCTCAATCCAGGCATCAATCGTCTCATCATGGAGGAGCGTGATGCCAGACAGAACGTGGTGGCGCGTTCTCACCTCGACATCTTTCATGCCGGCAATACCGGAACCGTCGTGCGAGGCGACCTCCCTGCTGATACCACCTTCAACGCTGCGGGGGGACCGTGGATCATCACGGCTCCCCTCAATGTTCTTCCGGGGGTCACCCTCACCATCGAACCGGGCGCCTCCCTGTTCTTCAGGCCCACGGCGGGGATCACGGTCCAACCGGGCGGCACCCTGCGATGCGAGGGAACCCCCTATCAGCGCATTCGCCTCAGCCACCATCCCGGCTCCTCCGACATCTGGCAGGGAGTGCGCATCGAGGCTCCCTCGGGGCAGGAATCCATCAGCGATAACGTGATCTCCTATACCGACATGGAGTACGGAGACGCCCAGGGTGAGGCCATCGAATTGCGCCGCTCCAGGCTTCTCCTCGATCATGTGACCTGGGAGCACAGCGGTGACACCGTGCTTGAGGTCTACAGCCCGCAACTCGAGGTCCGTGACTGCACCTTTCCTCCCGTCCCCACCTCAAAGGCCCTCCAGGGATCCACCCTGCGCGGCAATGATTATCTCATCCTGCGCCGCAATCTCTTCGCCCCGTCCCCGGCCTACAATGACATCATCCTTTTTTCGGGAGCCCACCGGCCCGGACCGATCCTCAGCGCCTATGACAACGTCTTCCCCGGTGCTACTGACGAGTGTTTTGATCTCAACAATTGCGATGCCCATCTGGAGGGGAACATCTTCATGCACGCGCACCTCTTTGAGCCGCGCGACACCACCTCCAATGCGATTGCGATCAACAACGAATCCAACGTCACGGTGGTTCGAAACATGTTCTACGATGTCGACCATGCCGTCCTGCTCAAGAATGGCGCGGAGTGCATCTTTGAAAACAACACGGTGGCAGAGGCCACCATCGCCGCAATCAATCTCGATGAGCCGCTGCGCCCGGACACTCTTCCGGGGAAGCGCATCTCGATGGACTCGAATCTCTTCCTGAACTGCAACAGGATCTTTGCCCATTCCGACTCGGTTGAAATCACCGGGCATCGCAATATTCTCCCGGTCGCCCATCACGCGATCGGGGACGGAAATCTCGACCTCGACCCCTTTCTCACCAATCTCGTGGCGGGGCCCTGGCCCCCGAGCAGCTGGGAGCTCCTGCCGGGCTCTCCAGCCCGGGGATCGGGACAGAACGGCCTCGATCGGGGAGCCCTGGTTTCCCCGGGAGCTTCCCTCTCCGGCCTGCCTTCGCCCGTCACCCGGCTCGACCACGCCACCCTGAGCGTGGATGGCCCGGGGGTGACCGACTACCGCTTCCGGCTGGTGACCAACGGCCTTCCCGGCGACTGGAGCGGGGATCTTCCCCTGGACGCGCAAATTCAACTCGTCGACCTTCCCCCGGCAACCTATCACCTCGAGCTCCTGGCCCGCGATTCCGCCGGAAGCTGGCAAAGCGGAAGTGAATCCACTTCTTCCCGCCCGTGGCGGATCGATCCAGATTTCCGCTCCCGGGGCGAACTGATCCTCAACGAGGTGGAGGCGCACACCAGCCCAGGGGTCGATCGTGTGGAACTGTACAACCCCGGAGCGCAGGCCATGCTGCTTGACGGCTGGTTCCTTACCGACACCCCGAGCAAACCACAGAAAGTAGCGCTGACCGGCAGCCTCGCCCCCGGGGCCTACCTCGCCCTGGCTGACGACGAAATCCCCGGCCTGAGCCCCTCCGGGGAGGAGGTGCTTCTCTACCACGGCAACACCCTGGTGGATTCCATCCACTGGGGCCGGCAGATTGCCGGCTACTCTATCGGACGCCACGGCCCTTCGGGCGAGTGGACGCTCTGCCACCCTACTCCGGGCGGTCCCAACCAGATCGCCGGCCTTGCCCCGGCGCGCCAAATGAAGATCAACGAGTGGCTCTCCGACTCCGAACTGCACTACCTGGGGGAATTCATCGAGCTCTTCAATCCGGGTGATTCCCCCGCAGATCTGGGAGGGCACTGGCTGTCCAACAGCCTGGACCATCCCGGAAGGCACCAGATTCCCGCCCACTCCTACATTCCGGCCCGCGGGTTCCGCGTTTTCCACTCCACCGCGAGCAACAGACCCGCAGCTGACGAATTTCCCTTCCATCTCGACGGATTCCACCAGTGGCTGGTTCTCACGGCCGAAGACGGAACCACCATCGATCAGATCAGCGTCACCTCCCAGCACGCCGATACGGTGGAAGGGCGCAATCCCGATGGATCTCCCAACGTGGAAACCCTGCCCCTCGGAACCCCCGGACGCTCCAACAACCGGGCCCCCCGTATTCACAGGGTTTCCACCCTGCTCCCCTTTGAGCTCCCGGACTGGCGCTTCCTCGACGATGCCGACCCGGTCAGCGACTGGAAGGCCTTCAACTTCGATGACCGCAGCTGGAAAATGGGGCCCGCCCCCCTCGGCCGGGAAACCACTGCCCTGATCGTTCCCCTTGCCTCTCACAGCGAGAGCATTCCGCCCTTCAACTACCGCCGGGGCCGGAAGAACTACTACTTCCGCAAGACCTTCGAGTTCAACGGAGATCCCCTGCAGACCTCCCTTACCCTCGCAACCTACATTGACGATGGCGCGATCTTCTACCTGAACGGCCACGAGCTCTTCCGGCATAACGTCCCCAACGGAGTCCTTGATGAATCCACCTGGGCGGAAGAGGTCATTACCAACGCCTCCCTCAAGGGCCCCTTCCCCGTGTCCAGCGAGCACCTCATCAATGGCACCAACATCCTCGCCGCCGTCACCTATCAGGGCAGCCTCAACAGCTCGGATATCGTCTTTGATTGTGAACTCGACGCCTCTGAATCAATTGCCGCCCCGCCGGATCCCACCGAAGTCGCCCTTCGAGTTCTGCTCGATCACCTCCGCATCACCGAAATCATGTACAACCCCCCCGACGGGAATAACGGCGAGTTCGTGGAGATCCACAATACGAGCCACGACCTCACCCTCGACCTCACGGGAGTGCGTTTCACGGAGGGCATCGAGTTCACCTTCCCATCCCTTACCCTCGAACCTCGGGCGCACATCGTAGTGGTTGCCGACCGGCAGTTCTTCGAGCTGATCCACGGGCAGGGCATCAACATTGCAGGATCATTCGAAGACGGTAAATTCCACAACGACAGCGAGAGTGTGGCCCTCACTCTGCCGGCACCGTTCGACGTCCACATCCAGAAGTTCACCTACGATCACACCTGGCACCCCAGCACCGACTCCACCGGCTACTCCCTTGAGATCCGGGATGCCGAGCGGGAACTCGACACCTGGAACGAGCGCTCAGCCTGGGCACCATCCTTCGCCCTTCACGGCTCTCCCGGATTCCCCAACGGCGCTTCCTCCTACCACAGCTGGGCCAGCACCCTGGGGGTCGGCCTGGGTGATGAAGACGGTGATCTATTGAGCAATCTCTTTGAATACGCCTTCGGCTTCGACCCCCTTGAGCGGCAATCCGTTCCCATCCTCTTCGAGCAGTTCATTCACCCGGTGGAGGACTCCACCACCATCTTCCATGTCCCCGCGGTTGCACCGGAGGATGTCATCTTTCACATCCAGTCCTCGCTGGACCTGCAGACCTGGACCACCCAGGCCACCCGCACCGCCAACGGCCCCTGGAAGGGCCCGGGCGAAGTTGAGGCGGTGCACGCCGAGCAAGGCTTCGGCATCGTGCAGATCCATCTCCCCGGCGCTCCTGCTCTCTTTACCCGCATGAAGGTGGAAATCGCCGAGTCCGTCCAACCCTGACCACTGCTCCCGTAGGCAGGCCTGCGGCCTCCGGCCCCTTTCGGAAACCGACTGGAAGCGGACTCCGCCATCTCAGCCCGTTTTCCTGACGCTAACCGTGAACACGGCCTTGCGGCATGGCGGCAGTCTTCCTGTTTTACTGAGAAGATGACTCGCGTTTGAAGGTGCCGTTCTTCCGGCCGAACCTCCAGATTCGTTTTCTCCTCCGGGTCTGCCGGAGGGGCCGCATCCCCGGGCGGAACCGGAGCGAGACCCATCCCCCCCCAAGGGCCTTCCGTAAGACATCTTAATTAATCTCGTCCTCGCATGAGACGGCTTTGCCCGTCATCCTCCCCTCCCCCGGCAACCACCGCCAACATCAGCCATGAACACTCCTGTCCTGCCTGCTCTCGCTCTCTCCCTCGCGCTCCTGGCCTGCTCCACTACCGCCCAGGCCGCCGACGATCGTCCCAATATCATCCTGATCATGTCCGATGACATGGGCTACTCGGACATCGGCTGTTACGGCGGGGAAATCAAGACCCCCACCCTCGATCACCTGGCGGCCAACGGCGTCCGCTTCACCCAGTTCTACAATACCGCCCGCTGCTGCCCGACCCGTGCCACCCTCCTCTCCGGACTCTACGCCCACCAGGCGGGGGTCGGGCACATGATGAGCAACTACGGCATCCCCCAATACCAGGGCGAGCTCAACCGCAACTGCCTCACCATCGCGGAAGTCCTCAAGCCCGCCGGCTACCGCACCTACATGTCCGGCAAGTGGCACGTCACTCCCTACAAGGCCGGGGAAGTCGCCAACCCCAACACCTCCAACTGGCCGCTCCAGCGGGGGTTCGACCACTTTTACGGCACCATTCACGGAGCGGGATCCTTTTTTGATCCCAACTCCCTGACCCGCGACAACCGCTATATCACCCCGGCCAATGATCCCGACTACCAGCCCGAGACCTTCTACTACACGGACGCCATCTCCGACAATGCGGTTCGCTACATCAGGGACCATAAGCGGGAAGCGGACGGACAACCCTTCTTCATGTATGTCGCCTACACCGCGGCCCACTGGCCCATGCACGCCCTTCCCGGGGACATCGCCAAGTATGAGGGCAAGTACGATGGAGGCTACAAGCCCACCCGGAAGGCAAGGGTCGCCAAGCTCAAGGCCCTCGGCCTCCTCCCCGACCACTGGGACGTCGTGCCCCAGATTGGCAACTGGGAATCCGTCAAACTGAAGGAATGGGAATCGGCCTGCATGGAGGTCTACGCCGCCATGGTCGACAACATGGACCAGGGAATCGGTCGCATCGTGAAGGCCCTGGAGGGGGCCGGGCAACTGGACAACACCCTCATCCTCTTTTTCCAGGACAACGGCGGCTGTGCAGAGGGCTTCGGCCGCGGCAAGGTGGTCGGGCCGGTCAAGCGCCCCGCCAAGCCCACTCTGCCGCCCATGGGCAAGGACGAGCTGCAGACCCAGATGGTCCCGCCCAAGAGCCGCGGGGGATATCCTCTCCGGCGCGGGGACGGGATCATCCCCGGTCCTCCCGAGACCGAAGTGGGCTATGGCCGCAACTGGGCCAACGTCTCCAACACCCCCTTCCGCGAATACAAGCACTGGGTCCACGAAGGCGGGATCTCCACCCCGCTCATTGCGCACTGGCCCGAGGGGATCAAGGGCCGGAACCGGTGGTTCAAGACCCCGGCCCACCTGATCGATCTCATGGCCACCTGCGTCGACCTCGGGCGGGCGAAGTATCCCGCCCGGAAGGACGGCAGGAAGATCACCCCCATGGAGGGAATTTCCCTCCGCCCGGCCTTTGAGGACACCGCCCTCAAGCGCGGCAAGCCCATCTACTTCGAGCACGAGGGCAATCGCGCCGTCCGGGACGGCAAATGGAAACTGGTCGCCAAGGGCGTGAAGGGGCCCTGGGAACTCTACGACATGGAAAAGGACCGCACCGAGATGCACAACCTCGCCGCCAGCCACCCCGAAATCGCCTCCCGGATGACCGCCCAGTATGACCAGTGGGCCAACGAGCGCGGGGTGGTGCCCTTCGGTTCGTGGCGCAAGGCCCGGGCCCGGCAAAAGAAGTGATCCTTACTCCGCCGAGCCGATGACCCTGAGATAGAGTTCATCCTGCCCGGCCACGGGCAGGGCGAGGGTTCCCGCTCCGTTCTCCCGGGAAAATACGGCTCCGGGCGCGGGGCTCCAGTTCTGGAGGTCGGATGAGGTTTCCAGCCCGTAACTCCAACCGTCCTGGGCGGCGAAGCCCACCGTCAGTTCCCCGCCAGCCACCCGGACCTCCAGGGCTCCAACTTCGGTGGACCCGGACAGGGAAGTGGGATCGGTGGGATCGCTTCCTCCCAGGAACTCCTCCAGGTTGGTCTGTCCGTCTTCGTCGAAATCCTCATCCTCGAACCAGTAGAGCTCCCCGAAGTAATCGAACTCCCATTGGTCGCTCATCCCGTCCTTGTCGACGTCGGTAGCCGAGGTCGAGAAGTAGTTGTCGAAAGTGGCATCCGTTGCTCCCGAATCGGTCGAGGAGATGCAGACAAGCCCGCAGGATCCCGAGGGAAAAGAGAAGTCGAACCCCGGCACCCTGACGAGCGGGTTCTCAAGGTCGTCCATCTCAAAAATCTCCCCGCAGAGCTGCCCGTCGAAGTTCTCCACATCAAAAACTCCCTGGAGCACAAAGCGGTAACTTTGCCCTGGCACGAGAGTCACGGGCGAGGAGCTCAGGGTGGTGGGCTGCTCCCCGTTTACGACCGAAAGGTAGGCGCCCTCCCCGCCAGTGTCGTAGGTGAAGGCATAGCCGTTGGTCGTTCCCAAACCAACCACGTTCAGGGACCCCAGCAATCCGATGTCCTGGGCCAGGGCGGAGTCCCAGTCCACAAGATCCACCTCCACCCGGAAGGCCTCGTAAACGGCACCTGCCTGCTCGGAGCCCGCCCGGCCAGCACCCAGCTGCTCGGGACTGGGTGAAGCCGCGGACTGGATCCGGTAGCTGTTGCCGTTCGGAAAGGAGAAGGTCGCCGCGACCCCAAAGTCCTGCAAGGGCAGGTAGCGTGACCAGCCGGCGTCGTTGCCGTCGTTGAAATCATCCTCGATGATCTGGGCCGACAGGGGCGGGGCGCAGAGAACGAGGGCTGCAGAGAGAAGGAGGGCCGGATGAATGGCAGGGTCTTTCATGGGTTTTG
>DLRK01000120.1:0-6231 GCA_002501065.1 Akkermansiaceae bacterium UBA7890 | reverse complement strand
TTTGTGGCAGGGTCTTTCATGGGCTTTATGGCAGAGAGTTCGATGACAGGCAAACCGCCTACTCCGGGGCTTTCTTCAAGTTCCGGCCTGCGAAGGCCAGGTAATGTTTCCAGTCCCCGGGAGTCACGTCGTGTTTGCCGGCCCGGAGGTGATACCCCGTCACCGTTCCGACGCTCCGGCCCGGAGCGGGGTGACTGGTGACTCCGAGGGAAGACTGGTGGTAAAGATCGTAAACCGGCTGAGCGTGAAGCACGCTGAGAAATTCGCCCCTGGGATCGGCCCAGCGATCCTCGGTGGCACTGGCCACATACACCGCCCGGGGAGCGATGAGGGCAATCAGCTGATGCTGGTCAAAGGGCAGAGCCTTTTCATTTTCATTGTACTTCTTGAAGTTGCCGTTGAACCAGTGGGGGAAGGACCGGTTGATGCGGCCTACTGTCTCGCCATAGGCCCGTTTGCTCAGGGCCGCCCCTCCGCAACCGGAATTGTTGGAAATCACCACCTTGAAGCGCTGGTCCGTCGCGCCCGCCCAGAGCGAGGTCTTGCCCAGTCGCGAGTGCCCGATCACCGCAACCTGTTTTGCCTCAACCTCCTCAATCTCCTCCAGCGCATCCAGAAGACGGCTCAACCCCCAGGCCCAGGCCGAGACTGTTCCCCATTCATCAGGCTTGGGCTCTCCCTTGGTGAAGAGCGGATGCACCCCGTTTTTCCAGCCATCGTGAAAGTCGGGATCGATATTGCCACAACAGGCGGTGGCCACCGCGAAGCCCGCATCCAGAATCATGCCAACCGGCCAGCGGCCCGCCGCGCTCCCGCGCAAGTCCTCTGCCTGCGCCCGGCGGTCTTCCCCCTTCCGGGACCCAATCACATAACCCAGTTCCGGGGTGATGCGCGGGTCCTTTTCGACGCACTGGTTGCCACGAAAGTTCAGCCCGAGGAAGCCGGGCACCGGGCCCTTGGCATTCCTGGGCAGATAGAGAAGCATCCGCACCACCGGTCCCCCGCTCTCGACGAAACTCACCAGGTACTCGCGGCGAATGGCTTTCCCCCCGACCGCATCGGGAACTTCCTTGTCGAGGACCACCTTGAACCCCGCCGGTTTGCCGACCGGCATGCGCCCGTACATCTGCTCCTCGATGAGTTTGAAGGTGGCCGGACGACCCTCCTCTTCCCACTCCCCGGCTGACCTGATCCTGCCGCCCCCCGGCAGGGCGAGCGGATCCGGGAGCTTGAAACCGGGCACCTTGCCCTCGTCATAGTTGGCCACTAATTTCTTTCCCTCGGCTACCCCTCCCAGCCCGGCGAACACAGTTGCAAGCAGGGTGAAACGAGCAAGTTGCATACTGGCACGCTAGCGCGGCCCCGGATCCGGGGGCAAGCAGGATCTGCCCGTCACCTCTCCGCAGGAACGGCCTCCCCCGGATCCTGATCCCGGTGAACTGGCGCAAGGCCCCTCGAAGGCCGCTACCGCTCGGTGGAAAGGGCCCAGCTGTCGGTGCGGAAGAGGGAGGCGGGCAGCCCCGCCGCATTGACCAGGTTGGCTCCCTTCGGGTTCGAAGCCCAGGCGTAACGAACCGCCACCGGCTCAGGAACCTCCTCGCTGGAGACCAGCACCGCCTCGTCCTCAATCACGGCCTTGCCCCAGTGCCACACCTGGTCCTTGCCCGCGATTTCGAAGCGTCCCGGCTCCCCGCCATCAAAGGTCTTCAGACCTTCTGCATACTCGAAGGAGATCCGAACCTTGCTCCCGTCGATCTTGAAATCCCGGTATAGGGGCCCACTGACCACCACGTCCGTATGGCCATACTCGTTGGCAAGAGCCCAACGCGCCAGGCGTTCGCCGACATCTTTCTTGTTGCGGGGGTGGATGTCCCCGGCCGCTCCAATATCGTTGATCACGGCCATCCCGGTTCTGGGCAACCGCAACGCGAGCCGCTGCGCATTCTGCAGCTCCGCCCACGAACTCGCCTGCCCGGGCTTGCCGCTCGGCATCCGGAAATTGGCCAGTTGCACGAAATAGAATGGCAGCTCCCCCTTCCACTGCTTGCGCCAGTCCTGAATGAGAAGGGGAAAGATCGTTTCATACTCCTTGGCGCGAGCTGCATTGGATTCCCCCTGGTACCAGATTGCTCCTTTCATGGCATAACCCACCCAGGGATGAATCATTCCGTTGTAAATGGCTCCCGAGCGGTTCGGGCTCAGGGCCGGGGGACTGGGCTTCTGGGGCTTGCGAGGGAGCTTCTTCCTCTTCTTGGGATCCTTTTCCGCCCGGTTGGCCTTCCGGCCCTTCTCCCAGGCCTCCAGTTTTTCTTCATACTGCGCCTCGGCCCGACCCAGATCAAAGCGCTTCGTCTCGGCATCCAGCTTTTGGAGGAGGGCGCGCCCTTCCGGCTTGCTCATCAACGTTTCCCGGCTCGTGAAAGCCTCCGATGGCTTGCCACCCCACGCCGTGCGGATAATCCCTACTGGAACTCCTGCCTCAGCATGCAGCTTCAGGGCAAAGTAGTATCCCACCGCCGAAAACTTGCCGGCGTTCTGCGGGGTGGTTACGTTCCACTCCCCTCCCACCCGCCGCTGTGGACTGGCCGCCGTCACCAGATCCGTCAGGAACATTCGGATGGCGGGATGGTCCGCCCTGGGAAGATCCTGCTTGGCCCGCTCGGTGGATGAAAGCGCCCACTGCATGTTGGACTGCCCCGAGGCCATCCACACCTCCCCCACCAGCAGATCAGGAACTCTCAGGCGGCCGCTTTCCGTTCCCGTCACCTCAAGGACCTGGCCGCTGGCACTGGCCTTGAGAGCATCGAGTTCCACCCGCCAGTTTCCCTTGTCGTCCGCCGTCGTCCGCTTTGACTGCCCCGCAAAGGTCACGTTAACCTCCTCCCCGGCCTTGCCCCAGCCCCACACAGGCACTGCCTCCTCCCGCTGCAATACCGCGTGGCGGCCGAACATGGTAGGCAGTTCGATCCCTGAAACCGCGGGCACCTTCAGGCACAGAACGGCGGAAATCAGAAGCGCAGTGGGCAATCTCATCGCCTCCGCCTACGCTCGTCGACCCCGCTCTCAATCACAAAACGCTTCTAATTCGGACAACCAAAGGATTAATCTCGATATTTTTGAGCTGCACCCCTCGTTTTTATTACGCTAGCCTTAACCCGATATGAGCTCATCAAACAGACGCCGTTTTATGGCACAAACCGCCGCCGGGGCTGCCCCCCTGATCATCGGCACGAAATCTTCAGCACAAGTCAAGGGAGCCAACGACCGGCTCCGGATCGCCGTGGCCGGATTGAACGGTCGCGGGGGCTCGCACATCGGGGGCTTCGGCGGCATCAAGGGTGTCGAGATTGCCTACGTAGCGGATCCTGATGCCAATGTCCGTGGCCGCCGCCTCAAGGATGTTCAAGGCAAGGGACACAAGAACTGCAAGGCCGTGGCCGACATTCGGGAAGCCCTTGAAGACCCCGAGGTGGATGCCATCTCGGTGGCCGCTCCCAACCACTGGCACTCCCTCATGACCATCTGGGGAGCTCAGGCGGGCAAGCATGTCTACGTCGAGAAGCCCATGAGCCACGATGTCGAGGAAGGGCGCGTCGCGGTGGCGGCCCAGAAGAAATACGGCGTCGTCATCCAACACGGCACCCAGCGTCGCAGCGATGGCAACATCGCAGGCCTGCACGAAATGATCAAGGAAGGCACCTGGGGCAAGCTCAAGATCGCCTACGGCTACTGCTGCAAGCCACGCGGCGGCATCGGCAACAAGGGGGCGTCTTCCCCGCCGGAGAACCTCGACTGGGATCTCTGGAAGGGACCCGCTGTCATCGATCAATTCCACGCCAACTTCGTTCACTACAACTGGCACTGGTTCTGGAAGACGGGCAATGGGGATCTCAACAACCAGGGCACCCACCAGCTCGACGTCGCCCGCTGGGCCATTGACAACGACCAGACCCATCCCGTCCGGGCCATGGCCATCGGTGGACGGTTCCAGTGGAAGGACCAGGGCGAGACTCCCAACAGCATGTTCGGACTCGCCCAGTATCCCAATGGACAGTATTGCTTCTTCAACGTGCGCAACGTCAACTACAACGGCTACCAGCGCCAGGTGAAGAACGAGTATTACTTTGAGGACGGTGGCCGCATCATGTCCGACACCAACCCGCACTACTTCAAGCCCGGCAGCGACAAGGGTGAGAAAATCAAGGTCAAGGGCGGCAAGGTCACCCCGGGTGGCAACTGGGCCAGTTTCGTGGCTGCCTGCCGCGCCAGCGATCCCAGGATGGCGAACGGGGACGTGCACGACGCCCACTATGGGTGCGTCCTGGGCCACCTCATGAACAATTCCTACCGCCTCGGCAAGAAGGTCCCCTTCAACAAGAAGGCCGGTCGCTTCGGCGATAACAAGGACGCCGCGGAACACTTCGGCACCCTCCACGATATCATGGAGCAGGGTTGCAAGGTCCCCGTCGACAAGGAGAACTACATCGTCGGCCCCTGGCTCACCTTTGACCCGAAGACCGAGCAACACACCGGGGAACACGCGGCCAAAGCCAACGCTCTCCTCAAGGATCCCAATAACAAGGGCTTTGAAGTCCCCGACGCAGCGAAGGTGTAAGCCCATGGCGGCCCCGGACCGGGGCCGTTCCTGACGGCCGTCGTGCGAGGCGGTATTCAAAAGCGCGGGAGAAGACTCCCGCGCCTTTTTTTGTCCTGGCTGCGGGGGCCTGCCGCCTGATCGGCCATTCCCGCGACTCCGTGCGGGAGCCTTCCATCAACTCCCGCATCTTTTCCACCATCTCGGGATGAGCGCCCGCCACATCGGCCGCTTCCCCCGGGTCCGCAGCCAGGTCATGAAGCCGCAGCGGTTTGCCGGTTCCTTCCCGGATCGCTTTCCAGTTCCTCCACCGCACCGCCTGCTGGAATCCGCGCTCGTGGAACTCCCAGTAGAAGTGCCGGTCCCTTTGCGCAAGCTGCTCTCCCGCCAGGGCGGGCCACACGTCAATTCCGTCGAGGCCTTCAGGGCATCTGGCCCGCTCCCCGGCCAGGTGGGCGAAGGTCGGGAGCACGTCGGCAAACCACCAGGGCTCCTCGCTCACCCGGTCCGCCGGAATCGTCCCTTTCCAGCGCGCGATCATCGGCACGCGCAACCCTCCCTCGGCGAGGTCCCGCTTGCGGCCCCGGAGGGGCCCCGAGCTGTCAAAGCGTCCCTCCCATCGCTCGGCCGCCCCGTTGTCGGAGCAGAAGAAGACCACCGTCTTCTCGCTGAGGGAGAGTTCATCCAGCAGGTCGAGCAGGCGCCCCACATCACGGTCGAGCCGCGAGACCATGGCGGCGTGCGACATCTCGTTTTTCTGCCACCCCCGCCCTTGGTAGCCATGGTTTCCCGGTGGGAACTGGTAGCTGGCGTGGGGCACGCAGTAGGGAAGGTAGAGAAAGAACCTGCGGTCCTGGTTCCGGCGCACGAAGTCGAGCGCGAATCCCGTGAAGAGATCGTGCGTATATTGCTCTTCCCTCCCCCCGTTATTGCCCGGAAGAACGACCTTCTCGCGACCGCGCCAGAGGTAGCCTGCATAGTGGTTGTGAGCGCGTCGCTGGTTGAGGAAGCCAAACCAGTTATCGAATCCCTGGGCGTTGGGATGCCCGGTGGTATCCGGTTCCCCCAGTCCCCACTTGCCGGTCATCCCGGTGAGGTAGCCCGCCTCCTTGAGCACCTCGGCGATCGTGACATCCCCGGCCCGCAGGGGGACTCGTCCCTTCCCTCCGCCCAGGCCCTTCACCCCGCCGACCCCGAAGTTGCCCCGCACGGTGGTGTGGCCGGTGTGCCTGCCGGTCATGAGGACACTGCGCGAAGGAGCGCAAACGGTGGACCCCGCGTAACACTGGGTGAACCGGATCCCTTCCTCCGCCATGCGATCAAGACGCGGAGTCCGGATCACCTTCTGTCCGTAGCACCTGAGATCACCGTAACCCAGGTCATCCGCCATGATGAAGATGATGTTCGGGGCCTCCGCAGGGCGGGCGACAGCACCAACGGCCCCGGGCAGCCAGGAAAGGACCGAGAGGAACAAGGCTGCTCGCAGGCGGAAATTCATGAGACGGGGACCGTTCCAGATGCCCCCGACCCTGGCCATGTCAAATCCCGGCTAAATACGGGCCATCGCCTCCCGGGACGAGGTCAGTCTTCCCACCACCATCGAACAACAGCCAGAGCAGGGGAACCGCTGGAGAATT
>DLRK01000071.1 GCA_002501065.1 Akkermansiaceae bacterium UBA7890 | reverse complement strand
GGGCCAAGACTGCCGAACGAGCCCTTGAAGAAGCCCTCCTCGCCCGCTTCGGAACCTTGCGTAGCGCTCCTCAGGGCATGCTCCTGCGTCACGACAATGGGCTCGTCTTCGGTTCACGTCGCTACCGCGCGGTGGTCACGGACTACGGACTCACTCAGGAATACATCACTCCCTATACCCCTCAGCAGAACGGTCTCTGCGAACGCTTCATCAAGACCTTCAAGGAGGAGTTCGCCTGGACTCGGAACTTCAAATCCATCGAGCACGCGCGCTTCGCCCTGCGGGTCTGGCTCCACTCCTACAACACCCAACGCCCTCACCAGGCCCCCAACTTCAAAACCCCAAACCAACACAACCAATCGCAATGCAAAGCAGCCTGATTAAGAACAAAGGCTGTCCAATTACCAGGGGGGGCACTACATTTCCTTCAATTACCAGTGCTTGAGCGTCGGCATCGGGTTTCACCTTTTATATCTATTATGCGCTACGTAAAGGTTGGGCAAGCCTGCCAAAAGATGACTTGGTGTTCCTCGTCGCTCCCGAACGGTTCGCCCATCCAGTTAGTTTCTTGGGGTCGTCGTGTGATCCCTTTGACTCTGTGCGGCTTGCTGGCGATGACCGTGCACCCCGCCTTCGCTGCCAACAAGCTGCCGGCAACACCTCTTTCCACGGTCGGCGCCAAGATCGTGGACGCGAAAGGCAATGCCGTCGTCCTGCGCGGGGTCAGCTGGTTCGGCATGGAAACCGAAACCCACCTTCCGCACGGACTCTGGGCGCGCGGCTACAAGGAGACCCTTCAGCACATGCACGATTTTGGTTTCAACCTGATCAGGCTGCCCTTCTCCCTGCAGGCGCTGCGATCCCGGAAAATCAGCGGCATCGATTTCAACAAGGGTAGCAACGGGAACCTGAAGGGGAAAACGCCGATCGAGGCCATGGACCTGATCATCGCCGAGGCTCGCCGGCACGGATTGCTCGTCATGCTCGATTTCCACAGGCTCAATGATCGCGAAATTCCCGAGCTCTGGTATGGGGACGGCTATACCGAAAAAGACTGGATCGACACCTGGCGGATGCTCGCCTTTCGCTATCGCAAGCAAGGGAATGTGATCGGGGCCGACCTCAAGAACGAACCTCACGGACGGGCAAGTTGGGGCACGGGTGACCTGAAGACCGATTGGCGACTGGCCGCCGAGCGGGCGGGCAATGCCATCCTCAAGGTCAATCCCGACTGGTTGATCGTGGTCGAGGGCATCGAGAAGAACGTCCCCGGTCAAAAACTGCCGGGCCACTGGTGGGGCGGCAACCTGGAGGGCGTCCGAAAGTTTCCCGTTCGCCTGTCGAAGCCGAACAAGCTGGTTTACTCGCCCCACGAATACGGTCCGGGAGTCCACCATGCCAAGTGGTTTGACGAGGCGAACTTCCCGAAGAACCTTTATAGTCGCTGGGAAACGGGGTTCTACTACATTGTTCGAGAGGGCATCGCCCCGGTGCTGGTCGGCGAATTCGGCGGTCGCCGGGTCGACTCCAAGTCGAAGGAGGGTGTCTGGCAACGCTGCTTCGTCGACTTTATCAAGCAAAAGGAGCTCGGCTTCGTCTATTGGTGTTGGAATCCCAACGGAGGTGACACCGGCGGCTTGGTTAAGAACGACTGGAAGACCGTCGAATCGGACAAGTTAAGGTTTCTCCAGAAGCTCTTGGGCAACTAAAGGCGGCAATCCCAGTTTGCCTAGAGAATATTCGTGAGCTTGAAGGGAGAAGGTTGTTCGTATCACTGGGCAATTTGTCTTGTAAATCAATCCCGACATGGAAGCTGAGTTCTTTTCCAAAATCATTTTTCAAACCATTGCCACCTTGAATCGGATGGGTCGAGTTCTTCCGGTCTGCGCTTGTGGAGCTGCAGCGAAAGTTTTGCACTCCCACCTACCCCGGCCCGGGAAGCTCCAGGAAATCAGAGCTGGAAAAGCAATTTCCCAGCAATAAGCGAAGGATCTCCTCGATTCTCCAATCGATCAATGCTTAAGGAGAAACGATGCTCGCCAGCAGATAAAAAACACCTAGACCTGACCCGATATACCCAAGAATCAACCCGGCCAAGGCCATTCCGTCACCTCCTTGCTGCCCCCCTGAGGCACGAATCTCCCCCTTGGCGATATGACCAAATACGACTGCAAGAATCGACGGGATAAGAATACCGCAGCAGGTCATTCCTAAACATCCACAGACCAAACTTACAATCGCCTTTGCATTCGCAGGCGGCCTCAAGCCCACCGGTCCTGCATTCGGAATATTGACCGGGGCGCCAGCCGGCGCTACCGGTGGTAGCACCTGTGGAGATTGGGGCCCCTGCACGGGAACCGCTCCGACACCTGCTGCGCCCATATGGGGAGAGTCAAAGTCCCGTATCTCGCTTGCAGGAATCCAATTCCCCATTCCTTCACACCACACAAGGTCAGATCCAGCGACCTCACCGGACACCACCATACTCTTGAGAAGAGAGGCACTTACCGGACCTTTCCTCTCGTTGTTCTTTGCATAAAACCACTCCATGAATTCCGGCGTTTCCTATTCACAAGCCAATCTCCCAAACGAATCATTTCGTGCGGACACGGTTTCAAGCCTGCTATCGCCTCTATCTTCGACGCTCACCAGCTAGGCGCAAGCACAGAAGATTCCAACCATCAACCCTAGCCAACTTGGTAAGACCCCCCTACGGATTCAGCAGCCCACTCACCTGAAGGGCGTCCTCGCCAAACGAACCGTCTTCAACCTCCAACTTCGATTCCCTCAAAAATTGCCCCTTCTCATCGTAGCTCCGCAGCGCGCATTCGTGTATCAACCCTTCCAAAGAACTTCCCTCCTTCTTTGTCAGACGGACAAAGACCCGCACCAGATCCTCTCGAGCCTTCCTCTGATTCGAAATCAATTTTTCTACGAGCTCACTAATGTCTATTCCTACCTCTATTGGTCCTTCCTCCCTGCACCCCCACCTACCCCGGCCCGGGAAGCTCCAGGAAATCAGAGCTGG
>DLRK01000141.1 GCA_002501065.1 Akkermansiaceae bacterium UBA7890 | reverse complement strand
GGAAAAGCAATTTCCTAGCAATCGACTTGTTAGGCCCTTCCGGTTTGAGTGAACTAAGCTCTGCCCTTTCGGGAAGGTCACATGGGAGTTTAAGATTCCAGACGAGACCGACTGAGCGAAGGGCACTCAATGCCCACCAGCCTGGATCGTGCTGCGAGGCACTCAAGCCAAGCTTGGCGGAGCCGGGATATGCATGATGGTTGTTGTGCCACGACTCGCCCATTGTGAGCATACCTATATGAGGAACATTGTGGCCCTGAATTGCGTGTCCTTCGACGTGCCAATCACGCTGCCCAGCGTTGTGAGCGAAGTAGCCCACCAACCAGTGACCGAGCAACGAAACGGTAATCCGAACGGAGATGCCCCAGATCACAAATGCCCAGCCTCCGATTGCGTAGAACAGAATGCCCCAAGGAAGCTGTTGAAGCATCCATGTGCGCTCCATGAGTTGATAAAGACGATCGGAAGCGACGCGTGGCTCAATCTGGAACTTAGGCGGATGATCCAAACGGATGTCACAGTGGATTTGCCAGAGAAAGTCGCGCCAAATCTTGTTCTGGTGGATAAAGTATCGGTGGCATGACTCGTGGCGCTGCGACCAGTCACGGATATCGTGCATGTAGAGAATACGAAACGGGCCGCCCATTCCGACAACACTTCCCAGATGAACAAAGATGTATTCGAGCCAGCGTGGACACTCGAAACTTCGATGAACGAGGAGGCGATGCAATCCGATTGAATGGCCGAGGCAAAGTGTCGTAACTGTAAAGACAAGAGCAAGCAGGACAGCGTCGTAGCGGAGAGTGAGGCAGCCGCCAACTACCGCCACGAGAGCATGCGTGATGAACCACAGAGATTTTACGGGCGCCCACACGACAGAACCCTCAACTGGGTTCATGCCCTCGCTTTGCCGAAGCATTCGTGGGATTTCGTGAGCGTTCATTGTAAGTCGGCAATTTTCTGCACCCCCACCTACCCCGGCCCGTGAAGCTCCAGGAAATCAGAGCTGGAAAAGCAATTTCCTAGCAATAATGCCGATGCCGAGGAACATGACAAGGCTGATGCGTGCAATCGTATTCATGGTTCGTTCTTATTCGCTTGTTTCATTATGATGCAAGGCATTGCGCATGGCCTTGACCTTTTCGACGGCTGTGGGGAAGGACCTTTCTAGTTGCTTCGAAAGCCACGGATCCTTCTGCAGCTCATCCAGAATCGCCTCGATCCTGGCAAGCTTGCTCTCCAACTGCTTTTTGGCGTCGCCTTTGTAGAGGTCCGCCTCCAGCTTGGGAAGGTCGATCTGCAGCTGCCGGAGCTTGCGATCGAGGGCTAACTGCTTCCCTTCTTCCTGCATAGCCCTGATCTTTTCGCTGGAAGCCTTCTTGGCCTCCTCCGAGTAGCTAACGCCCTCGACGATCGGCCAGTCGTCGGTGCGGAAGGTCGGGACCGGGAGGCGTTCGCGTCCGACCAAGTTTCCTGTCGGCCAACTGGCCCAGCCGTAGCGGACCGCGACCGGCCTGGCCACCAAGTCGCTCCGGACCTCGATCGTCCAGGTCCCGGCGATGCGCCGCTCCTGTGCCTTGGCGGGATACCAACGGCGGTCCTTGCCGGCGATGATGAAGCCCTCGATGGGTGCCTTGCCCTGGCGGGGTTGCGGCAGAACCTGCCACGAGGCGTTGTTCTCGATGTGCTTCCACTGCTCGTAGACCACTGGATCGGAGTCGAAGTAGATGAAGGCCTTGCCGTCCTTGATGACTATCTTCTCGAACTGGTTGCCGCGGTGCACGACCGGCTGGTCGTAGACCTTGGCGAGCGACCAGAGCGAGGCATACTCGGCCACCGGGAATTTTTCTCCCGGGTGGATGTAGGAATTCCCGGTCGGGTAGGTTGCGATCATGGCGGCGTTTGGGTCGCCTTTCAACGCGCGCCGCTGGATATCGCGGATCATGGCGTAGCCACCCGTTACGGTTTCAACCTCCGGGTCGGTGCCGAAGGCTCCCCATCCTGGCTGACTGATGCAACCGAAGGGGAGGTTCTCGTCGCCGAAGGCTTTCCGGAAGGAAACCGAAACCTTGGCAAAGGTGTGCTCGTAGCGCGTCCAGCGCCCGAAGACGTTATTCTCGCCCTGGTAGTAGAGCACTCCGCGCACCCCGAGATGGCGGATCGGGATCACGGTGGCATTGAACAGGGCCGCAGGTGGACTCCACCCGCTGCGCGGATCGGCCGGCTGCTTCGGCAGGCGCAGGCGAGGCTCTTTTTTCCCCTCCGCCTTCGCGGTTGCCACGGCCTTCCCGTGCTCGGCTTTCTTGTCGACCACCGCCTGCTCCCACTCGGCCATGATGCGCTTCACCTCGGCTGGTTTGTCCCAAATGGAGGTCTCGGCGTCGTACTTGCGAAGACTTTCCTTCACCGTGATATGCTGCAGGCCGTCGAGTTCCTCGCGCAGGCACCAGGTATCGCCGGTGGTTCCGCCGCGCGCGACATTGATGATCCCCACCGGCACCTTCAGGTAGCGGTGCAGGAACATCCCGTAAAGATAAGGCACCGCTGAGAATTTTTTCGCTGACTCCGGCGAACACTCCTGCCAGCGGATGTTGCTGCGCACGTCGTCGAGCGGCTTGTACCACGAATCGTGCCACGCCACGTAGCGCATGCCGGGGCAGTCCGACGAGCCGGCGACGCGGTCCTTGCGGTTGAAATTTCCCCAGCCCATGTTGCTCTGCCCCGCGCAGACCCAGACCTCGCCGATCAGGACATTGTCCACCGCCAGCGTGTTGCCACCGCTTTCCGCAATGATCCAGGTTTCCTGGAAACTCGCCTTGGCGGGGGCGAACGTCACGGTCCATTTGCCGTCCACCCCGGCAGTCGCCACGACGGATTGCTGGACGAATTTCGGCGGGTTCGTTTCCTCGTAGCGCATTGTCACCGAGTAGTCGTCGCTTGTTTTCCCGGCGATTGCCTGTCGGGTGCCCGCCTGGACGGCTACCTCCACGGCGGAGGTTCCGATGGCGGCGTCCTGCGTCAGGGTCACGGACACCTGAGTGTCGGGTTTTGCCCAACCCCAAATCTTGATCGGCTTTTCCTGTTGGAGAACCAACCCGTCACTGAGGATGCGGGCGAAGCGAAATTCCGGCTTCTGTTCCAGCCTGGCATGGGCCGCGCCGGTCACGGCACATAAGATGAAGGCCAGTCCAAACCATCGCAGTTTCATGACCCCCTTGCTGCCGTTTTTTAGTTGATTGATTTTGTTCATAAAGTTCCAGTTTATTTTTATTCGCGGGACCGATCGTCATCTAGCCGATCTTGTGCCGAGATGAATCATTCCAACTTCACCTCGCCGAATTCTTTCTCCCAGTCTTCAACAGTCTTCTTAAGCGTATCCAGAGCTTTTTGCAGGGTGACTCCCTGTTTGTCCTTCTTCGCACAGCGGGCCTCCAGGTTCGGCTGGATCCGCTTCATGCTGGCGATGAAAGGCTTGCCGTCTTCCTTGAGCATCATCGCGGCCTTGGCCAGGCCGATGTTGCCCCAGCGGGCGCCGATGATCGTCCAACTCGCCGGCAGGCTTGCCATGTGCGGATAGGCGTGTTCGATCGCTGGCAGAAACGCAATCGCGTTTTCCGGATGCTTCTTCATGTCGATGTAGCGCAGCGTCTCGAAGATGTTGTTCCGGTCGATCGGCTGCTTGAAGCCCTCGCGGATCTTGATCTCGTTGACCGACCTGGCCATGCCGGCGACGAGTTCGTCCTTGAGTTCCGGGTTCTTCGCGATGGCTGTTTTGAACGCGGTTGTCGAGCCCCAGCGGCGACTGGGAAGGTTGCTGTCGGCGTCGTAGCTGGCGAGCATTGCGGGGATCGCAGAGCGAAACGCTGCGGTATCCATGATCAACGGCTCCATCGCCTTGAACCCCGCCACGCGAAGCCACCATTCCTCCTCGTAGAAGTAGGGCTTGATCACATCGAGGTTCGCCTTGACCGACTCATGGTCGGCGCAGCTCATCGCCATCAACGCATGTCGGCGTTCCCACATCGGCTTCGATTTGTCCTTGAGCGCCATCACGATGGTGTCCAGGAAGTGCTTCTCGATCATCACCGGGGTAATGTTGGACGTGGTTGTTCCCGGCCCCCAACCCGTCGCGCAACTGATCGCGTTGAGACCAGCCACACGAAGTCGGGCGTCTTTGCTTGCCAGCGCCCTGGTGATGAAGGGAATCGCCTCTTCGCCCAGGTAGCCCAACCCGTTCGATGCCCAGACGCGAGCCTGCGGCGAATAGTGGTGCATGACCTTGAAGTACCACGCGGCCGGCATCTGCTTCTTCCGCTTGTCGTTACCCGAGGCCTTTGCGCCGCGGGCGGACGGCGTGCCGTCGGCGTTGTACATCGTTTTGAAGACCTGGGCGATCTCGTGCGGCGCAATGTCCACTTCCACGCCCTCGACCCAGTCGGTCCGCACGAAGTCGTTGTCCGCCACCGCCGATTCGCCGGCGGTGGGCTGGTGCTTGACAGAGTGCTGCGTGCGAGGCTTGCCGGTAATGCGCAGGTTCTTCAAATGCGCGGTGAAAGCCATCGCAAGCAGGCCGGTCTGGTAATGCGGGGCCTTGCCGATCGGATTGTGACCGCCGGGGTGCGGGACGCGGAAGCCGCCCCCGGGCATGCGACTGAGTTCGTAGTGCCAGATCATCTGGTCCTTGTGTCGCCGCCAAGAGCCCGAGGGGTGATCCATGACCAGCGCGCCGATGACATTCCGCCAGGTATGGTTGCCGAAGCACGAGCCATGTCCGCCTTCATTGTCCCAATACGAATCGGTTTCACTGAGAGCCAGTACTTTTGCGGCGCCCTGGAACTTGGCCTGCGGCAGCAGGGTCAGGGCTGACGCCAAGCCACCGTTCTTGCCATTTGAGGCCCACCACAGTTCGGGGTGGTGATCGCCGTAGGGCACACCGCCGCGACCGGCGAACCGGCTGAACTGCACGATCGCTTTGTTATAGACATCCAAGTCGATCTGCACGCCGCATTCGCGGGCGAGAATCAGCGTGGTCAAAGCCTGGTCGCCGGCTGCGTTGAGCGTCCCACCCGTGACATAACCCGGGTTCATACTGTTCGTGTAGTGGCCCCAGCCACCGAACCATTGACCGGCCGCCAGTTGATCACACCGCTCCTTGATCGCGGGCAGCACGCGTTTATCACCGGTGGCCAGGTAGTATTCACCGAGAAAAATGCCGCTGTAGCCGATTCCCCACGTGCTCGTTCCGCATCCTTTGGAGGCCAGTTCGACGGCGTACTTTTCCACGGCGGATATGTACTTTTTCTCGCCGGTGGACATCAGGAACAAGGCCTCGAGATTGCCGGTGATGCCGCCTTCGGGGCCGCCGTGTTCCAGGATGAACGTCGCCGTCTGATCGACGATCTTCTTGCTCTTGGCGCAGTTGACCGGGAAGGTCCTGGAATAGCCGCCGAGCGGATCCAACTGGACCGTGATCGTCCGGGTCTTTCCGTCACGACGTACCGCAAAGGTCACTTTTCCGTCGCGACCATCGGAGACATTGAGCTGCTCACCGAGAAGGTGACGCGGATCGACCACCTTCAGCGACACGCCGTTGATTGACTCCAGGATGTCGCCTTTGAGGATCTTTCCGTCAGCAGGGGTCTTGGCAATCGTCTCTATTACCGTCACCACGTGGGGCGTATCGAATTTGGCTTTTTTGGGGTCATCCAGACTGCTGGTCAAGGTCACCATCATCCCGGTCATGCCGACGCTGATGGGCGGGGTTTCCTTCCCACTGGCCAGGGTATTCGCCGACGCGCCCATGGGCAGGGCCAGGAGCAGCATCGCAATTGCAAATCGTTTCATTATAGTTATGATTATCTCCTTTGTTACTATTTCTTTTGCTTTGAGATCAGATTTGCCATCGACGCAGCGAAGGAGTCGCCGAGCCGAACGAAGAACTTCCCACTGCCCAGGCAGTGATAAGGGCGGTCGCTGCCAACGGTGTCCTGCACCCCCACCTACCCCGGCCGTGAAGCTCCAGGAAATCAGAGCTGGAAAAGCAATTTCCTAGCAATAATCACTTCATTTCACGCATCCAGACGTTCCGGAAGCGGACATCCTGGCCATGCTCCTGGAGCTTGAGGCCGCCGAGTGCCGGACTGACCTTGATTCCGCCGTTGGCATGCTTGATCTGGACGTTGTCGTGAACCTTGACGCCGTTCCACCACACCGTGGCCCGCGCCGGTTCTATCATCTTGTCGCCATCCCAGCGTGCGGCCTTGGAGATGAAGTGAAAGGAATGCCATTGGCCGTTGGGTCGCCAGGCATTGGTGTCTGGAACGTGCTCCATGCAGAAGGCCGCAATGCCGTGGGGTCCAATCTTCCAGTTGTAGGGATCCTTCGTATTATTCCCCTTGGGTGATTCAATCTGGATCTCGTAACGGTTATGAAGGTAGACGCCGCTGTTGGAGTAACCCTCGAGCGAATCGTCACCACGTTTACCGCACAGGACAAAGTCCACGTGGCCTTCGAAGTCCTTGTATTTCTTCTTGGTCACCAAGTCATGCGTTCCCCAGCTCTTACCACCGTTGGTCATCAGCGCCTTCGCGTCATCCGTAGGGCTCTTCACCAGTGACCACGTAAGCTTCATGTCGCTCTTGGGCCACATCTCCCAGTTGGCATCGATCGACTTCTGGGTCCCGTCAAAGAGGATGTCCGCTCCTTTTGGGGCCTTCGCACCAGCATCCTTCGCCTTGTCGTAACCGGGCTTATCCTGCGGCTTGGGTGCCTTCGGGTTCGCGCCCGCCGGGTAGATGAGCGCAAAGAGAGACAGAATGGCGATGTGTTTGGCTGTGTTCGTGAATTTCACTTGGGACTCCTTCTGGATGGTTGCTTCAGGCAAGACAGGCCACATAGGACGACCCCGCAAATCTGCAGGATCGGAATGGGCCATCTGGCATCTGGTTCTCAGGCTAGGGAATCCACGATGTGCAGCAAGGAAACCTTTTATTCTACCATTCCAGGGATGATGAACTGGTAGCGAAGACCTCCGTCTCCATACCCATCTCCTGAAGCATCCGAACGAAGAGATTGCAGAGCGGGGTGTTGTTCCTG
>DLRK01000019.1 GCA_002501065.1 Akkermansiaceae bacterium UBA7890 | reverse complement strand
CGATGGCAATGGCAACGACTGGGGATCGCTCCTCGTTCCGGAGCCGAGCTCCCTGCTTCTGAGCCTTGGAGGACTCTTCGTTCTCTTCCGGCGCCGTCGCTAACCGAGTAGATTCAAGAAATAATTTCAGCAGCAAGGCCGGTGAGTTCGCTCACCGGCCTTCTTCTTGGGTAGCGAACGGCATGTGGCGGAGGGAAGGGAGAGCAGCAGTCTCCGTGGGTTTGAGGATCTAAAGTTTGGAATATTACCCGGAGCCTGACCGTTGGATTTCCCTCTCAGTGACCTCACGCGCCTTGATCCAGAGCCTGTGGTCCGCTTCTGCCAGCGGAAGGCTTTCCACTTCCTGCAGGGGCAGCCACCGGATGGCAGCATGATCCCAGGGGCCTGCGGTTCCGGGGATGACGGGACGAGGGACAGGGGAAGGCCCTGCAGGTGCAGGGAGAGAGCGGGGTAGTGGTGTTCAATGGGGGGAGCGCCTCTCCGACCTCGACCGTGCAATCGAGTTCCTCGCGGATCTCCCGTTGACGGGGCGGCGGCCGCTTCCTCACCCTCTTCTGTAAGCTACCCCTCGCGTGGGACAGGTTAAAATGAGAGGTTTGCGGTTGGGGAACCCAACCCAAACCAATGAAGAAAAGTCGATTCACGGAGAGCCAGATTGTGGCGATCCTCAAGAAAGCCGATGCTGGGATGAAGGTCTCGGACCTGTGCCGCGAGCATGGAATCAGCACCGCCACCTACTACAACTGGAAGAGCAAGTACGGAGGGCTGAGCGTCTCGGAGCTCAAGCGCATCAGGGAGGTCGAGGCCGAACACACCAAGCTCAAGCGGATGTATGCCGACTTGGCCATGGAGAACGAGGCCCTCAAGGAGTTAATCGAAAAAAAGCTCTGATGCCGACGGAGAAGCGAGAGGCCGTGGAGTGGCTCACTGAGAGCCGGAGACTCCCGGTGAGTCGATCTTGCAACGCCGTCGGCATGAGTAGATCAAGCTGGTATCGAGGCGCTCCTGACCGGAGTGCTGATACTCCCGTCATTGATCGACTCAACGAAGTCATCGCCAGGCACGGACGCTGGGGTTTCTGGAAATGCTTCCACTGGATGCGTCAGCGAGGCGCCCCTTGGAACCACAAGCGGGTCTGGCGGATTTACTGTGAAATGGGTCTCAATCTCCCCAGGCGCGCGAAGCGCCGCCTGCCGGCACGAGTGAAGCAACCCCTCGAGGTGCCTCCTGTGCCGGACAAGATGTGGTCCATGGACTTCATGCACGACGCCCTCCATTACGGAAAATGCTTTCGCACCCTCAACATCATCGACGAAGGAGTGCGTGAAGCATTGGCTATCGAAGTAGACTCCTCCTTGCCCGCGGAGCGAGTCATCCGGGTCCTGAACCAACTCAAGGACAGCAGGCCACTTCCCGACCAAATCCGCGTCGATAATGGTCCTGAACTTGTCTCCGCCAAGTTGGGCGCTTGGTGCGACTTGAACGGGGTCTACTTACATCACATCCAGAAAGGAGCTCCCACGCAGAACGCCTACATCGAGCGCTTCAACAAGAGCTTCCGCTACGAGGTCCTCGACGCCTACCTCTTCAACTCCCTCGATCAAGTCCGGGACATCGTCCATACTTGGATGATCGCCTACAACGAGCAACGCCCTCACAAGTCACTCGGAAACCTGCCTCCGGCAGTGTTTCGCCAACAACAAACACGAACAATAACAACAACCCCTCAGCCTGAATCCTCTACTTTTGAAATGTCCCGCTGACGGGGTAGCTTACAGTTCCACCTTGCCGCCGGGGAATTCCCAGGAGCCGGCCAGGCGGTCGGAGCCAGCCCCACCGGCCATCGGCGGGTGCCCGCGGATCCCACCCCCCCCGGGGGAGATCCGGGGCAACCCTACCGACCCAGATCTGGAGTGTCGCCTGCCTTATCAGCTCACGAACTCCAGTAGTGGGTAGGATTCACGAAGGATTTTCTGGCTCGGTGCCTTGAGCCACTTTTCCAGGAGCGTGGCGTAGACGCTGCGGAAATCGGTGTGGTGCTTCAGGTCCCCCTTGTCGAGGTCGGTGAGGCTCGGAAGGTCGCCATAGATGCCGGGCTTCACCTTGGGTCCCACCACGAACATGGGGCCGGCTTTGCCGTGATCGCAGCCCCGACTGGCGTTCTCCTTCACCCGGCGACCGAACTCGCTGAATGCCATGGAGGTGACACGTTGGGCGTTGCCATGTTTGGCGAGGTCTCTCTGAAAGGCGAGGACGGCCCCGCCGAGTTCCTCCATGAGTTGCGGATGTCTCACATCCTGCCCCGCATGAGTATCGAATCCTTTCTGTGAGACGTAGTAAACGCGAGTGCTCAGACCACCTGCTATCATGGCGCTGACGCTCATCAGGGCTTTGGCCAGTCTGGTGTCGGGATACTCGACGTGGGGCGTATAGGAGGCGGCGAGTTTCCGGACTTGTTCGCTGGCCAGATTTGCGTTGTTGGCCGTGGTGGCAACCCAGTCGAGCTCGGTGTGGCCCTCGCTCATCCGCGCTTTGTTGAGTTCGGTGTAGAGATCCTTGCGACGCTTGTTTCCCCGGTCGGCGGTGTAGCGGAAGGAGTCCGGATCACGGAAAGCTACTCCGGGATGAGCGGTGCCACTGATGGCACGCGGTGTCTTGTTCATCTGGATTGCCATGGCCAATTTGGGATCGGGATTCTTGGCATGGCAGGTATCGACGTAGCGCCCGAGCCAGCCATTGGTCTCCCTCTGCTGGCGGTCGGCGAGATGCCAGATATCCATCGAGGTGAAGTGACTGCGATTGGGATTGGGGTAACCGACTCCCTGGATCACGGAGAGTTGGCCGTCGTCATAAAGCTCCTTGAACCCGGTGAGACTGGGGCAGAATCCCAGTTCGTCGTTGATTTTGAGCACCTCCTTGGCCGGCACGTTGGTCTTGGCGCGGTTCCTGTAGTAGACGTCATTTGTGAAGGGGACGATGGAGCTGAGACCGTCATTTCCTCCGGCCAGTTGAATCACCACGAGAATGGGTTCGTCAGCTTCGGCCTGCGGGCCGGCCAGGGCGGATTTGACGAGGAAGTTGGGCAGGGAAGCGCCAATTCCGACCAGGCCAAGGCCCTGGGCGAAGCTGCGTCGTCTGATGGGGAGGATGTCGTTCATTGTTTTGTTTGGTGGGCGCGTCAATTGCAGTCAGTTGACCTGGTATTCCGGCATGCTCATCATGAGAACGATCACGGCGGCGAGCTTGTCGTTGATCCGCAGCCGTTGTCTGCGTTGTTCTGGCGTTTTCGTCTTGTTGGCCCAGGCAGCGGAGGGGGGTAGCTTTCCATCGGCGTCGAGAAAGGTGATCAGTTGTGTCCGTTCCTCGGAAGAGGGAGGGACCGGAAAGAGGGTTTCGACGAGGTAATCGACCACGGCGGCGGAATCCGCGAACGTCCGGCCCTCGAAGAGAGTGGTGGCATCGTTAAAGGACTTCGCCTTCTTGTCCCATTTGGGCCGCAACCTTTTTTCCAGATTTCCAGCGAAGTTGTAGCGGGCAAACACGGTGGTGGTGTTGATCCATGCTTCTCCACCGTCCCAGCCTTTCACATTCGGCGGTTGGAGAATGTCCTGTTCCATGGAAGCGGCGGCTGTAGCCAGCGCGAGGTAGCCCTTCTGTTCCACTCCAATCTTCCGTTCGATGTCCAGGGCGCGGATGGTGCCCACCACGAGCTGGACCGGGCTCTTGACCTGGCGAGCGATGGACTGATCGCCGTAAAAGGACTTCGATTTGAAGAGAGTCTTCAAGAGGGGCCGTAGTTCGTAATTACTGCCGCGCAGCTGTTTCGCGAGGCCTTCCACGATTTCTGCGTCGGGATTCTCATAGGCGAAGAAGGTGAACAGTTTGCCCGCGATGTAACGGGCGGTGGAAGGTTGTTCGAGGATGAGATCCACCACATCATCGCCGTCATATGCCCCGGTTTTACCGAAGATGGTTTTTTCGCCGGGATCGTGTGATTTCCTGTTGAAGACGAATCTGGCTTCGCGATTGTAGACGTTTCCGGTGAGGGCGCGGGCGGCTTCTGCGATATCCTGCTCGGTGTAGCCCTGGCCTTCGCCCATCGAGAAGAGCTCCATGATCTCCCGAGCGAGGTTTTCATTCGGCCGTCCGCGCACGTTGGAGTTGTTGTCGAGGTAGCGGAGCATGGCGGGGTCGTGCACCAGTCCGTGCAGCAGCTTTCCGTAGTTGCCGGCAGCCTGGCTGCGGTAGAGCTCGTTCTGTTGGTACATCGCATAGCTGTCTTTGACTGTGCGGTAGCCGGACACGAGGAGCCCGTGCCAGAAGAACGTGAGCTTCTCTTCGAGCTGACGGGGGCTGGTCACCATGCGCTGCATCCACCACGCACGCATGTCCTGGAGCTGCTCCCGTTCCGCCTTTTGCGCGGTCCTTCGAATCTGGCGAGCCTTGTCGCTGCCCTTTTTGATGTCCTTGGGATACTTCGGCTGCGGCTTGGGGCCGATCTGAAGTGGACAATCGAACTCGATCCCCTGGTAGTCCACGAGATGATTGACGGCCTGATGGAGGCCCATGGCGTGGAGGCGCCTGACTTCCTGTGTCGTGCCACCAAACCCAGCGCGCCAGAGCAGGTGCCGCGCGGTGGCGAAGGTCCACTCCGACTCGGGGAGCGGGGCCAGGGCGGTCGGGCTGGGGGCCGACTTCTCAGTCGGATCTGCTGCCTGCATGCCGGTGTTGAGGATGAGGGCCAGGAATCCCAGCG
>DLRK01000163.1 GCA_002501065.1 Akkermansiaceae bacterium UBA7890 | reverse complement strand
GACCTGTTGACCCAGCTCAATGAGCGCCATGCCGAGCGTCATCCGCAGCATGAGGGGCTCGCCGCGCGCATGCGCAACTACGAGCTCGCTTTTCGCATGCAAATGCAGGTGCCTGATATCATCAATCTCGACAGGGAAACTGAGAAGACCCGGGAGATGTATGGGATTGGAAAAGAGCCCACGGACAACCTCGGTCGTCGTTGCCTGCTCGCCCGCAAGCTGGTGGAGAAGGGGGTGCGGTTCGTGCAGCTCTATGCCAGCACCTGGGACAGCCACGATTACATTGCCAAGGCCCACGGCTCACTGATCCGCACGGTGGATCGCCCCATCGCCGCCCTCATCAGGGACCTGAAGGAACGCGGCCTGCTGGAAGAGACGCTGGTCGTGTGGATGGGGGAATTTGGCCGCACGCCGGACAACGGCATCCGCGGCGGTATCAAGTATGGGCGCGATCATAATCCCGACGCCATGACCGTCTGGCTTGCCGGCGGCGGGGTGAATGCCGGCCATACCATTGGCGCCACCGACGAGATCGGGGCCACGGCGGTGGACAAGGTGCACCATGTCCGCAACCTCCACGTCACCCTGTTGCGCCTGCTGGGCCTTGATGACAACAAGCTCACCTACTTCCACGGCGGCCGCTTCAAGCAACTCAGTCAGATAGGCGGCCAGGCGATTGAGGAATTGATCGGGTGAGGTTCGTTCGCTTCGAATCGCACCCCACCTTCCCCGGAGAAGCAACTTCCCGGCAATTCACAGCCCATGATTACCGGCTGATGGGCAGGGAAGGATTCAACCCTTCGATGGCGTGAAAGGGCGGATTCACATTCCGCGCACTCCCCCGGGATCATTTTCCCCAGAATCGCGCGTAAGCCACCCCGACCTCGATCCCACCGTCCCCGGGTTTCAGATGACCATAGAGAAGGCCCAGCATCCTGCGATCCCAGTCGCTCAGCTTCGGCGCCTTTCCATGATCCTGACCCTTCTCATACAATACGCTCTCCGGAATCACCGCGGTGTCCCCGAGCGGTCCGAGGGCCTGGGTCATCTCCTCGAGCAGCACGTGCTGAAGCAGATCTCCCTCGATCCTGTCCACCGCAACCAGGACGGTGGCCCGCTGGATGAATTTCTTCTCCGTATTCCAGATCACCCACACGTAACCGTCCTGGTTCCCGGGCGGATCAAAGGCCCGATCCCTGCCGATCGCCCCAAAACGCGATTGCGGCACCATGAACACCTCAATCCGTCGCGCCCTCCTGGACTCCTCCACGGATCGCAGCCGCATCGAGGTTCCTTCCAGGGCCCCATTCAACTGACCCATCACCCGGTTCAGGACCTTGCGGTGCTCCCCGCTCCCCTCCACCAGCACCACTTCGGGGGATTCGATCCAGCGCACGATCCTGCCATCCCCTCCCCCGAACTCCTTCTCCAGCAGAACCTCGTTCAGGTAGCGCAGGATCTGTTTTTCTTCGCCCGGAAGAGGGCCGCTCAGCAGAAACCCGACGAGCACACCCAGACCACAACATCTCCAATTCCCGGACATGGGGGAACCATCCGGAAACATCGACCACCGCACAAGTCCCGAGAACGAATGGTTTGCGGTGGGCCCGCACAGCGCAGGACAGCACATCGACCATCGCAAAATGGGGACTCTCCCCTCTTTCCCGGTTCCCGGATCGCCGGGAGATTCCGTCTGGATCAGTTGAATCCCGGCAGCAAAGGGACCTTATTCCGGCTCAGGTATTTCTCCTTTGAAATACCTGATGACACCTTTCAGTTCTTCCGCGTGATCAGGAGGTCTCACGTTTCCCCTGAAAGACGCACACAAAATACATTCCCCCGTCTCCTGCTTCCACCTTATGGAACACACCATCTGCAATCAAGACCACATCGCCGTCTTCAACGGGAAACTCATTTTCATCCAACCACATGGTACCGGAACCTTCCATGAACATATACACTTCTTCCTGGCCATCATGCTTGTGACCACTGGTGCTTTTATTCGGGTTTAGTCTTGTTGAACTAACCACGAGATTCTCCAGGGAGGTGTTGTCTCTAACAGTATACCTGTCATCTTCCTTGACCACCTCACCCTCAATATGAGTCATGCTGACCTTTCCTGAATTCATCATCTCTCTCAATCTGATTACTTGATTTGCCGGAACCCGGAATCTCCAGGGGAATTGTCCGCCTCAAGTCACATCCTTCCATTGTCCCGGCTGCGCCCGATCCTTAACCTGTTCTTGGTCAGATGACCATACCCAAAAAGCCATGGCAGCTGCGCAACCACTCATGAAAACTGGCTTGTTCTCCCCTCTTCCCCGGACCCTCCACCTCCAGGAAGCAGAGCCTCGAAAGGGAAACTCCCGCCAAGCCATCACTCCTGGCGAAGTTTCTTTCTCCAGTATTCCGGAATGAGCACGGTCGGGATTTCCGCAGGAAATGTGCCGCAGATCATCTTCATCACGCGGTCGACGTCCCCAGGGGGGGGCCAAACGCAAGACGATTCAGGACATGAGCTGCCTGTTGATCGGGGGCGCGATCTCCCCGGAAAGCACCGCTTCCGGGCTGAAGAACACCACCGCGGCAAGGACCGCGACGATCCTGGCCATCACCGCTGACCGGTTGACAATCGGATCGGGACTCGGCCTCATCACCTGAGGCGCCCCCTTCCTGGTCCCCTGTGCCTCCCTCCTTGGACCGCTCTCCGTCGACTCTTGTGGGCGGAAACCGGTCCGTTGATGACCTGAATCAAACCCAGAACTCCTGAAACCGGTATACCGTCCCAGTTGAATCGTTGCCTCCAGGGAAAGAGATGAGGTGTAGTCGGAATACTCGAGCACTGATGAAAATCTCCACCTTAGTCCGGGTCATCATGATTCTCGTTCCCGGGGTGTTCGCTACGACTCCCTTGACCGCTGGCCCGCCGGATTCACGCCACGATCCCTCCAAAACGGTCGGACGGGCGGTTCCGGTGAACACGGAATCTTCGCTGCGACTGGCCATCGAGAACCTTGTGACCGAATTCGGCACCGACTATCCGGATGGGCCACGCTATCTCAAGCGACTCGCGGCTCTGACCCGGTCGGATCTGCCGAAAGGGACCCGCAAGAAACGCCTGGCCGCCCTGCGCTCCGAAGCCCTGCGTCACAATCCCCTCCTCGGTGTGGAACGGCTCCTGATCCTGAAACGGAAACGCGGACAACACGGCTTGCCCGTCAATCACATGGCCAACTCGGGAATCGCCCAGACGGGCTACGACAATGAGATCGCCGTACTGGCACCGCTTGCGCGCGGCGGTGAGTTGAAAACCATCTTCCGGCCGCCCGGCAGCGAATTCGTTGGCGAACTGGATCTGCATCACGAAGGAAACCGCCTCCTCTTCACGATGGCGGACGGAAGGGGATGGCGCATTCACGAACTTGTCCTGGAGGATCGGGAACTACGGCAGGTGAGCAGGCCGGCGCCGGACGTCGATCACTTCGACGCCTGCTACCTGCCGGACGAGCGTATCGTGTTCGCCTCCACGGCATCCTTCACCGCCGTGCCCTGCTGGCACGGACAGAAAAGGGCCTGCTCGCTGTTTCTCATGAACGCCGACGGGTCCGGGGAACGTCAGTTGTGTTTCGACCAGGATCTGGATCTGCACCCGTCCGTCCTTCCCAGCGGTCAGGTGATTTTCAACCGCTGGGAATATGCCGGAATCTTCCACATGTACGCGGCACCGCTCATGGTGATGAACCCGGACGGCACCGGCCAGAAGGCGGTCTATGGCAGCAGTTCCTATTGGCCGAATCGCTTGTACTTCCCCCGCGGCATTCCCGGCCGCCCCGGACAAATCGTCGCCATCGCGACCGGATATCACGGCCCGCCCCGCATGGGTGTTCCGGTCGTGCTCGATCTCAACCGCGGATCGACGGGCAGCGAAGGCCTCGTGCGCTTTCTGCCGGGGCGCCGGGATTTTGACGACGAGGTGAAGATCGACACTTGGTACGGGAAAACCTGGCCCAAGTTCCTGCATCCGTATCCCCTGGCGGAACCCGTCACCCACCGCGGTGCCGGGAACTACTTCCTGGTTTCGATGCAGCCGTCCAGGGATGCGCCCTGGGGCATCTACCTGATCGATAGCTTCGACAATGTCGTGCCGATCCTGGTGGATCCCAAGTGGGACTTCTTTGAGCCCATCCCGGTGCAGAAAACAACTCGGCCCCGAATCGTTCCCAACCGCATCGACGAGAGCCGCTCCGACGCCGTGATCTACCTTCACGACATCTACCAGGGCGAAGGACTGGCGGACGTGCCCCGCGGCGAGATTGAGAAACTCCGCCTCGTGGCCTACGATTTCGGATTCCCCGGGCTGGCCGGCCCGGACAAGATCGGACTGGGCGGCCCGTGGGACGCCATGCGTATTCTCGGGACGGTGCCGGTGCACGCGGATGGTTCCGCAGTCTTCCGCGTACCCGCCAACACGCCGCTTTCACTGCAGGCCCTCGATTCCGAGGGGAAGGCGGTGCAGTTGATGCGAAGCTGGTACACCGCCATGCCGGGCGAAGCCGTCTCGTGCGTTGGTTGCCACGAAAAGGCGGAGGACGCCCCGGCCGTGCGCTTCTCGGAGGTAATCGGACGGAAACCCGACGAGATCGAGCCATGGTACGGCCCTCCCCGCGGCTTCGATTTCGAGCGCGAAGTGCAACCGGTTCTCGACCGTCACTGCGTCTCCTGCCACCACGGCGAGGCGGATGAAGGCGCCGTCAGGCCCGATCTTCGCGGCGAAGAGCACCGCCCGGAATACGGGGGACACTTGCTGGCGCGACTCGGGGCCCAGAGACTGAACCCCGAAACGGAGGCCTATTTCGGCGGCAAGCAGATCAAGTACACTCCAGCCTACGAAGCTCTCATCGCCTACGTGCGCCGGGTCGGGATTGAAGACGATGTGCGTGTGCTGGTGCCCGGCGAGTATCACGCTGATACCAGCGAACTCATCCAGATGCTGTCCAAGAATCATCACGGCGTTACCCTCGATGCCGAGGCCTGGGATCGCCTCGTCACATGGATCGACCTCAACGCTCCCTGTCACGGGACGTGGGGTGATGTGGCGCCCATTCCCGCGGATGCCGGAGCCCGGCGCTGGGAAGTGCAGCAGAAATCGGGCGGTCCGTCGGTGGATTTCGAATCCGTGCCGGGCGTGGCGGCTAACTCCCGGCCGGGCGCCGTTCCGGCGCCGCAGGATCATGCCGGCCGGCCGCCAGCATTGGAGGGCTGGCCGGTGAACACTGCAGAAGCAAAGCGACGACAACGCGAATCGGAAACCCCGGTTCTCCGGAGGATCGACCTGGGAGAAGGGGTGAGCATGGAGCTGGCACGCATCCCCGCCGGTAGATTCGTCATGGGCGACCACCACGGGGAACCCGACGAACGTCCCGCCTCCGTGGTGCGCATCGACGAACCGTTCTGGATAGGATCCTGCGAAGTGACCAACGAGCAGTTCAGGCGGTTCGATCCTGATTATCGTAGCGGCTACTTCACGAAACGCTACCCGGGTGCCGATGGTCCGGGTCTCGCCCTGGATGCCCCCCGGCAACCCGCAATCCGCGTCTCCTGGCAGGAAGCCATGGCCTATTGCCAGTGGCTCTCCGTGCAGACTGGAATGGAATCGAACCTCCCGACCGAAGCGCAGTGGGAATACGCCTGCCGGGCCGGGACGTCCTCGGCCCTCTCCTATGGCGGGGCGGAGACCGATTTCTCGAAGCACGCCAACGTCGCGGACCAGGCCCTGGCCATCAGCCCTCCGGCCACGGGCGGTCTCACCTCCGGCATCGTTAATCCCTACATCAAGGGAGAGTTCAACGGCATCATGCTCGATTCGGTGTTCGGCGGCGACATTCCCTGCAACGGGAGATTCGCGGACGGCTTCACCGCCACCGCCGAGGTCGGACGATTCCTGCCGAATGCCTGGGGACTTCACGACACGCACGGCAACGTGGCGGAATGGACCCGCAGCACCTATCGGGCCTATCCCTATCGTGAAGACGACGGGCGCAATCTCACATCACCCGCCGGGAAAAAAGTTCTGCGTGGCGGGTCCTTTCGCGATCGTCCGCATCGCTGTCGCTCTGCCTTCCGCTTGAGTTATCCCTCCTGGCAGCGCGTTCACAACACCGGATTCCGCGTGGTGGTCATGTCCGGCCAGGAGCGATCACGATCCCGCTAGATCCACTCCGGGGTCCATATTCCACCAGGACATTCCGGAGAGGCGGTCTCAAACCGACGCCGGTTCAGGGGGAAGGTCGCAACAATTCAGAAGGAACGGTTCTTGATGCTGAGCCGCACTGGATGATGGTCGGAGGCGGCGTGACCGTCATCGTCACCATTGAGTTCCACCTTGAGAGTGGCCTGCTTGATGGACGGCGAGGTGAAAAGGTGGTCGATACGCAATCCGGGAGCAAGTTCAGCCTTCCAGTAGCTGGATGAACGCTTCTGCTCCCTGCTGTGATCGACGAGGAGGCCGGAACCCAGCAGCAGCTTCACAGCCGGGTTCTCGGTGGTGGCATTCAGGTCGCCCATGAGGATGACCGGTTCGTCCCTGTGCTGGCGTGCCTTGATCCGCTTGAGCATCAGCTCCCCGGACTTGACGCGGGACGGTTGACTGCGGTGATCCCAGTGCGTGTTGAAAACGTAGATGGAGATCCCCTTGTCCGCCCCCTTGATACCGGTCAGCCGGGCCCAGGTGCAGATGCGGTTGTGACTGTTTCCCCAACTACGGGTGGCGACCACGTCCGGCGTATCAGAGAGCCAGAACGTGCCTTGCTCCTTGGGATCGACCTTCCAGATCGTGCGGTCAAAGAAGATCGGGGAATATTCGCCGGCGGTCTTACCGTCGTTCCGTCCCACGCCGATGCAGGAGTGACCGGGCAGGGCCTTGTCCATGTCGAGGAGCTGGTTGTGCTTCACCTCCTGGAGGCCGATGATGCCGGCCTTGTGGGCGAGCAGGTATCCGGCGATCCTGTCCTTACGCGCCGCCCAATCCTTGTGTTTCCTGTCTCCCGCGTTGTCGTTGCGAATGTTGTAGGTGATGATGTTGAGAGGGGCGTCGGCGGCCCACAGGCGCGGCAGGAGCAGGATGAGCAGGGCGATGATTCGGGCCATGATCGAACTACCCGGTGATCCGTCCCGAACTTTCCGGAATCGCCGGATTTGTCAGTGAATGATGCGGAAAAATAACGCGTTTTTGCGACAGCGATCCCGGTGAGATGTGGTGACCGCAGGATTTGCACCGTCACTCTCCCCCGTTCCTGATCCCCATGACTCCGCCTGCGAAAGGGAATTCTCAGCAGTAACCATGGAATGGGGAGGGCTTGATCTCAAAAAATTTGGAAGCGTGTGATTTTGGGAGCGTAACCTGTAGGTCGGTTATCGGTGACCCCTGGTGGAGCAAAGGAGCAATTATGAAACGACGACACTCACTCGCCTTCGCTACGAGCCTTGCCGTATCGGCGCTGACAATCGCGGGACCGGGGCATCCTGCCGCGGCAAACCCCGCCCCCGGGGGGCAGGAGGCCACCTCTCCCTCCGGGCTACTCACGATTCCGGGTGAGATCCTGTTTTGCGAACGCCACCCGGGGCGCGATCCATCCGGTCACTATTATGCCAACTTTGGATACAACTGCGGCGACGAAAACGAGTGGCTGCACGGTGCGGACGGGGGACGCCTCGCCATCCTCAACCCGAAGACCGGCCAGGTTCGCACTCTGATTGATGATCCACGGGGTGCGTTCCGCGATCCCGTCGTGCACTACGATGCGGAGAAAGTCCTCTTCGCCTACCGCAGGGGCGGGACACATCACTACAATCTCCACGAAATCAACCTCGACGGCACCAGCCTCCGGCAGTTGACCTCCGGAGACTGGGACGATGTGGAACCAGCCTACCTCCCGGACGGTCGAATCGTGTTCTCATCCACCCGCTGCAAGCGCTACGTCATGTGCTGGCTGGCGCCGGTCGCCACCCTTCATCGCTGCAATGCCGACGGCTCCGACATTCGTCCCCTGTCGTCCGGTGCGGCCACCGAGAACACTCCATCCCTCCTGCCCGACGGGCGGATCCTCTACACCCGCTGGGAGTATGTGAATCGCGACGCGGTTTCCTTCCATCACCTGTGGGCGATGAATCCGGACGGCACCGGGGCCGCTGTTTACTACGGCAACATGCATCCGGGCGGGGTCTTCATCGACGCCCGGCCGGTTCCGGGGACCAACGAGGTCATCTATGTCAACTCGGGGTATCACGGCAGCAACGAGCACGCGGGCAGACTCCAGCTGCTCCAGCTCCGCAAGGGACCCGACGACCAGTCGCAGGTGCGCGCCCTGACCGACGCCGGTTTCCGCGACCCCTGTCCCCTGTCAGCCACCCTCATCCTGGCAGCCCGCAACAGGGAACTGGTATCCGTGTCGGACGAAGGCAAGGTGCAAACCCTGTGGCGTTCCCCGCTCATGGTGCACGAGCCCCGGCTCATTGCGCCGCGACCACGGGAACCGGTCGTTCCCTCCCGGACGGATTCGGCGCAGTCCACCGGCACCCTCTTTGTTCACGACGTTCATATAGGGCGCAACATGGGGGGGCTGGCACCGGGAACGATCCGGAAACTGCTCGTGATGGAGGACCTCCCCAAGCCGGTCAATTTCCATGGTGGAGGCACCACCCCCATGGCGCACGGCGGGAAGTGGACCATGAACCGGATCCTCGGCACGGTGCCGGTCGAGTCGGACGGCTCCGCACACTTCGAGGTCCCGGCGGGCCGCAGCATCTATCTCGGTCTCCTGGATGAAAACGATCTCTGCGTGAAGCAAATGCGTTCGTTTCTCACCGTGATGCCCGGCGAGCGCGCCAGCTGCGTCGGTTGCCATGAGGACCGGACCACGACACCCATGCCTGCCGGCCTGACCCTCGCGGACCGGCGTGCCCCGAGCGCGATCGAGCCCGTGAAGGATGTTCCGCAGATCCTTGATTTCCCGCGCGACATCCAGCCGATTCTCGACCGGCATTGCGTCAAGTGCCACCACCCCGGCAAGCGCGACGGCGGCGTGGTGCTGACCGGTGACCGCGGCCCGACCTACTCGCTGTCCTACTACAACCTGATGCTCCACCGCCTGGTCAGGGACGGCGCGGGGAACCACTGGGATGGGGAACAGAACATTGGAGGCCGACCGGCCGGCAACGACGCGCCCTACGCGGCGTTCAGTGGAGCCGCCCCGCTGATGACAATGATCGACGGATCGCATTACGACGTGAAGTTGTCCGGGCGGGAGCGGGACATCATCCGCCTCTGGCTGGACTCCGTGACACCCTACGCCGGCACTTACGCAGCCTACGGCACCGGTCAGATCGGCGGGTGGTGGCGCAACAACGACCCCATCCGGGAAATGGCGAACGACTGGCCATCCACCGGTCCCGCCCGCGACGCGGTGCAGAAACGTTGCACCGGGTGTCACCAGAACCGGATGCCGCGCTTCGTCACGGACTGGATCGACATCGGCGATGGCCACGGCGACTTCGAGGGATGGCGGCGTCCCACGTCCCGATTCTCGCGCCACAACATCTTCAACCTCACCCACCCGGAACAGTCGCTGGCACTGCGTGCGGTGCTTGCCAGATCCGCCGGTGGCGAGGCCGAGGGTGCCCTGCCGGAACCCGCGCCCGTACCCGCGGACTGGACCCACGCTCCGAAACCCTGCCTCCACCCGGTGGTATTCGCGGATACCGATGATCCGGATTACCAGGCCATCCTCGCCCACCTGCAGGCGGCCAGGGCACACCTCGACCGGATCAAGCGTTTCGACATGCCCGGCTTCCAACCCCGCTACGAATACCTCCGCGAAATGAAACGCTATGGCATCCTGCCACCGGACTTCGACTTGGAAAACCCCCCGGCGGTCGACCCCTACCAACTCGACCAGCAATACTGGTGGCAGTTTCACCATCGCCCCACCCCCCCATCCGTTGGCAGGACGCCAGCCAGCACGGAAACCACCTCGCCTCCGCCCACTGGTCCAGCTGCCAGCGCCCGTGCGGTTTCGCCATGACCTCCAGCTTGGGGATTCACCCAATTGAACTGTCGCCCGGGAGCCAGTGCCCATCTGGAGGGTAGATTCCAGAGAGGATTGTCACGTCATCGAATTCCTCTGCCTACTCCAGAAAACTGAACAATCAATGCCGGGTGTTGAGAATATGCGGAAATATCCTAGCTTACCAGGATTTCGCACGGGACTTTTACTGAGAACGATTGTCAGGATGTTATCTCGCCTTGTTCATCTCCTGCAGGAATACACCCGGAACACCAATCCTTGGTAACATGACTTTGAAATACCTTTTTGCAGTGGGAATGGGAGTGACCGCCTTGGCCTCCATGAGCAATGCCGCTCTTACTGGATGGTGGAAATTCGATGACCTTTCCGATTCGTCGGGGAATGGGCACAACGTCTCGCTCCACGGCAATGCCACGCTGGCTCCCGGAGGCGGTTTCAGTGGCGGCGGTCTGGTTCTTGATGGCAGCGGGGACTGGGCCGATGTCCCGGATAGCCTCGACCACTCGTTTGTCCAGGGGGAGGACTTCACGATCTCTCTATTCTACACCGGTCCGGCTTCAACTGCCAACAACGGCCTGATCACCAAAGGTTATGCAGACAATTCGCGCCAGCCGACCGGCTATTATCTTCTCCAGGTGACGGATACCCAACAGTTCGAATTTGATTCCAGATGCTGCGCTGGAGGCACTCCTCGCTTTCGCACCGGACGAGTCGGCCCGTCTCTCACGGATGGAGTGTGGCACAATGTCACGATGGTGCGTGATTACACGGCCAATGAAATTCGTTGCTACATCGATGGCGATCTTGAGCACACCCAGGTGATGAACGCAGCGAATGGCGGGGATTGGGACATGGGGGTGAACCCTGAGGCGCTCACCTTTGGGGATCATTTCGACCGCTTCACTGCCGGGAGCTTCGATGACATCGCCATCTGGAAGGGCGAAGCCCTCAGTGCTTCCGATATTGGGATTATTGCGTCGGGCGGGGTGGGAGCTCTCGTCAACCCGGGTGGCCTCGACGGTGACGAGTTGCCCGACTCCTGGGAACTTGCCTACTTCCCCAACCTCAACCAGACCGAGGACGACGACGCCGAACCCGACGGCCTCACCAACGGCCAGGAGTTCAACCTCGGCACCAACCCCACCCTTGTCGACACCGACGGTGATGAACTCTCTGATGGTGACGAATTTAACCAGTACGGCAGCGACCCGGCACTTGCCGACAGTGACGGCGACGGGCTTGACGACGGTGAGGAAATTAACGGAGACCCGGCCACCAACCCTCTCGCCGCCGACAGTGACGGCGACGGGCTTGATGACGGCCTGGAGGTGCTGACTTATGACACCGACCCAACCGATGCGGACAGTGACAGCGACGGCTACAACGATGGCATAGAGGTGGCGTCCGGTTCCAACCCCAATGACAGCGACAGCACCCCCCCCTTCCCGACACTTGATGACCTGCTGATCAACGAGTTCATGGCCGATAACAGCAGCACCTTAATCGATTCCGATGGTGACAGCGCGGACTGGATCGAGCTGTGGAACCCGGGTTCCTCCCCGGTCAACCTTGCCGGCTACTACCTCACCGACAACCCGGCCACACCCGACAAGTGGGCGCTGCCATCAATCACTCTCCAGCCAAACCAGTTCCTGCTCATCTTCGCCTCGGGCAAGGACCGCATCGGCCCGGGTGCCGAACTGCACACCGACTTTCAACTCGACAAGTCCACAGGTTCACACCTTGCCCTGACCCGCGAAAACGGTAACGGAACATTTCTTACCGTCTCGGCATTCGTCCTCTACCCGAAGCAGATCGAGGACGTCTCCTACGGGACCTATGGCAATGACCCGCCGCTCTCCGTCGGCTTTTTCACCAATCCCACGCCGGGAGCGGCCAATGACCCCGGTGCTGTCGATGGCTTTGTTGCCGATACCAGCTTCACTGTCGACCGCGGTCTCTACAGCAATCCCTTTACCACCACGATCACCACCCCGACCCCGGGCGCCACGCTGATCTACACCCTTGATGGCGCCCCACCGTCAATTACCAACGGCACCCGCGTAACCGCCCCCGATAATGCCACGCCGCCAAGCGCCGACATTGAGATCACCACCACCACCACGCTGCGGGCCATGGCCGTGAAGGCCGGGTTTCAGTCAACCAACATTGATACCCATACCTTCATCTTCCCCGCCGACGTCCTGCAGCAGTCCAATAATTCTGTCCCGGCCCATGCCAACTGGGGTCACAATGGGCCGGACTTTGCCATGGACCCGGAAATCGTCAACCACAGCAATCCTGAAGTTCGCCCCACAACGGGGGACTTCCTGCGCGTGCCGTCTGTCTCGCTGGTGATGGACTGGAGCGTGATGTTTGGCAACAGCGGCATCTACATCCGCGGCGAGGGCGTGGACCGCCCGACCTCCATCGAGTATATCAACCCGGAGGGCGACACCAATGATCCCAATTCCAAGCGCGGGTTCCAGGTCGACGGCACGGTGCGCATCGTCGGTGGATCGAGCACCAGTCGCTGGAAATCCGACAAGCTGTCCATGCGGTTGAAATTCTCGCCCGACCTGCGCTATGAGTTCTTTGGCAGGGAGCGCGCCGACCGCTTCGACACCCTGGTCCTGGATCATCGCCTCAACAACGTCTGGCACTACAACAGAAACTCCTCCCAGCCCGATCGCGCCCAGTATACCCACGATCAGTTCCCCGCCGACCTGCACAACCTGATGGGCGGCCTCTCTCCGGAGGGCAGGTACTGCCTGCTGTATATCAACGGTATATTATGGGGCATCACGGAGTTGCACGAGCGCCCGGACGACAACTTCGCCGCGGAATACCTCGGCGGCGACAACGACGACTACGATGCCATGAAACACCGCACCAGCACGGTGATAGCCGGCAGCAACACCAACTACAACGCCATGCTGGCACTCTCCCGCCTGGACATGACCGACCAGGACAACTACGAGGCGGTGGCCGGGGTCCTGCACATCGAGAACTTCATCGCCTACATGATCGCCAATTACTACGTGGGTAATTCCGACTGGGCGCACCAGAACTGGTATGCCACCTACAACAGGGTCTCTGATGATGGAAAGTGGTATTATCACAGCTGGGATCCCGAGCACTGCATGGAAAACACCAACTATGATGCAACAAGCAAGGACAATTCAGGAGGACCGACCGAGGTGTTCCGCAACCTGATCGCCAACCCGGAGTTCCGCCTTCTCTTTGCCGACCGCGTCCACCAGCACTTCCACAACGACGGGGTGCTCACCCCGCAAAACGCCGCCGCCGCCTACATGCGGCGCGCCGATGCCGTTGATCCCCTGACGCGGATCGAGTCCGCACGCTGGGGCGACAACGCCCGCAGCAATCCCTATACCCGTCTGGACTGGCTGCGCACGCGTGACCAGATGCTCGGCACCGCCAGCGGCGGCAGCCATGGCAACTTTTTCCCGAACCGCACCGGCATCGTCTTCAACCAGTTTCGTTCAAGGAACTGGTATCCCTCCACCGACGCGCCGGACTTCTCGCGGCACGGCGGAATTGTGCCTGCCGACTTCAAGCTGTCGATAGCCAGTCCCGATGGCGGCACCATCTACTACACCCTTGACGGAAGTGACCCACGAACTGCAGCGCAGGCGGCAACTGTCACCAGACATGTGCTCATTGCTGAAAACGCAACCAAGCGGGCAATCATGCCCGCTGATTCCTCGCTTGATGCAAGCTGGTTCAGCAAGGATTTTGATGACTCCTCATGGCCGAGCGGGACCCTTGGCGCCGGTTACGACAACGCCAGCACATATGATGCCCTGATCGATCAGGCATTTGATTTCTCAGACCAGGTGAACAGCGCCACAATGGAGACAGTATTCATGCGCATCGAATTCGATGTTGCTGATCCCGACCTCTATGACGCGATGACCCTGAAGGTGCGCTATGATGACGGCTTCGTGGCTTACCTCAATGGCTCCGAGATCGCCCGCGGCAACGCCGGGGGAAGCCCCGGCACACCACTGGCATTCGATGCCCGTTCCTCAGCAAGCCACAGTGATAATGATGCCGTGATATTCCTGCCCTTTCCGGTATCCCAGCATCTGGACCTGCTCCAGGACGGAAGCAACACCCTGGCAATCCACTGCCTTAATACCAGCGCCGGATCAAGCGACATGCTGATCAATGCCACCCTTGATGCCAGCGAAGGGATCGGGGGAGCCGCGGGCGGGCTCTCGCCCAGCGCAACCACCTACTCCGCCCCCGTGTCTCTGCCCAACCCTGAAACAATCGTCAGTGCACGCGTGTTCTCAGGCACCCAATGGTCGCCATTGACCTGTGCCACCTTCCTTGTCGATACCGAGCCCGCCGGAACAGGCAACCTTGTGATCTCCAAGATCCACTACCGCCCCTCGGCACCAAGTGAAGCAGAACTTGCCGCGGGGCATAACAACCGCAACGACTTCGAATACATCGAATTGATGAACATCGGGACCAAAACCATCAATTTGCACGGAGTGCGCTTCACGGAGGGATTGGAGTTCGCCTTCAGCCGGGGAGCAGTGCGCTTTCTCGATCCTGGCGAACGCGTTTTGATGGTCGAAAACGAGTCCGCTTTCGAGTTCCGCTACGGTGTCGGGTTACCCGTGGCCGGAGAGTTTGCCTTCGAGACCGAACTCGATAATGGAGGCGAGCAACTCGTGCTCCAGGCGGCGGACGGATCCGAGATCCGCAACTTCGCCTATGACAGTCAGGCTCCCTGGCCGGAGACGGCGGACGGGGATGGCTTTGCCTTGCTCCTGATCGATCCTGATTCCAATCCCGACCACGGACTGGCTGCCAGTTGGCGGGCGAGTTCCTCACTCGAAGGAAATCCGGGCGCCGGTGATGGGATTAGTTTTTCCTCGTGGCAGGCACAGAACTTCACTCCCGCCGAAGCGGCCAATCCCGCCCTTGGCGGAATGCTGGGAAATCCCGAGGGCGACCTGACCCTCAACCTGGAGGAGTTTCTTTATGGGGGCGATCCGAAAGAAGACGACTCGGCTGAGATTCTTCCCTTTGTCACGGCGGAGCAGATCGCAGATGAAACTTATGCCGTGGTAAACGTGCGAGTGAATACTGCCTCCGTGGGGGTAGATTGGGAGATCACCTCCTCCATCGATGGGACGGTGTGGTCATCAATGAGCCTCGTCGAATTACAGGCGGTGGATCTCGGAAATGGAATTCTGCTGAAGCGATTCAGGATGTCTGTCCCGTTGCCGGACCCGACCGCCTCGACACGTTTGTTCCGCATCGAACTGGACGGCTGATTTGTTGCCTTGTCTCAAATTGAGTTTTGACGATCAATCCCGCCCGGTAGTCAGAGAGTCGCGCAAGAGAAACCCGACGGGCACACCCAAGCCACAACTTCTCAAACTTCGGGTCATGGGGTGACCATCTGGAAGCATCGGCCACCGCACAAGTCCCAAGAAAGAGAGGTTTCCGGTGGGTCCGCGCAGCGGAGAACTCTACCCCGGCAGAGCGGTATCCTTGCACCCCCACCCTCCCGGTTCCCGGACCTCCAGGAAACCCGGCCTGGAAAAGGGTCATCCCGACAAATTCGCAGCCCATGGTTATCAACTGGTGAGCAGGGAAGGATTCTTGCGGATGGAATCAAACCAGGACAAGGGAAGACCAAGTGAAGGCAGGCTTTTCACTCGCCCACATCAATCCAACGGTCCATGACCGCTTTTTCCGCATCCTTCTTGGGTGGAGATTCCCTCCACGAGGCAAACGATGCGTGGCGCTTGCTTTTCTCCTTGTTGATCTCGTTCTTGATCAGCTTTTGGTTCAGTTCCTTAAGCAGGGCCTTCTTGCGGACTTCCAGGTCCGGGGGATTTTCTTCCTCTAACTTGGACAGCTTCTTACGAAAGCCTTCCCTGGTCTTTCGGGAGAACTCATCCATCTTGTCGATCAGGGCCTGGCGAACCTGCTCGATGGTGCCACCGGCGACTTCATGGACGTAGTTGCGGCGGATGGAGTCCATGGA
>DLRK01000106.1:10756-17672 GCA_002501065.1 Akkermansiaceae bacterium UBA7890 | reverse complement strand
AGCCCGCCCACGAAAGTCCCTCCTCCCAGCCGCATCTGCTTGCCCTTTCGCAGATCGACCAGGTAAAGCCCCACACCCGACCCATCGTTCTCCCGCGAGGTCACCACCACCTTGGTCCGTCCGTCGGAGAAGCACCCGGGCATGCACGAAGACCCCGCAAAGGGAATGCGCACGATCTTACCGGTGTCCAGGTTGAGCAGTTGTCCGCCCGAGTCCATTTCAGGATATCCCGGCTGCCAGGCCCCGGCTCGCCCGATCATGACCAGCCCGTCCCGGTCCTCCGGCAGCGGCGCACTGAAATCAGGATAATTCCTGAGAACCGGTATCTCCGGCAGTTCATCGAGCCACTCCACCCGTCCGTACTCCAGTTCCAGGTTTCCCAGGACAAGGTGCTCCATCAGACCGGTGCTGGCATCGACCCGCAGCCGGTTGCCCTCTTTCAGTCGCCCTGCGATTGCGGCCAGGTTTCGATCCAGTTCGCTCCCCGGCTTCACCGCCATATCCTTCGCCTCCGCCAGGAATGACTCCGCGAGGATGCGTTGCGCCCCCGAGAGTGGAGCACGCACCACCAGGGTTTCTCCTGTCTTCCCCCGCAGGGTATGATCCCCGGCACGCACGTAGGGCGGCGGCCAGGCTTCGCTGAGAAGAAGGGCCACCACCTCGTAGGAGAAAGGCGCTTCCCAGGGCAGATAGATTCCCTTCAGTCCGCCGAACTCCTCCACCGCCCACTTTCCCGAATGTGACACGATGCGCGCAAAGGACTCCGGCTTGTTGGAGTCCGGCTTAAGGAGAACGCGCGCCTCGAAATTGGGAGGAGCACTCACCACCCGCACCCCGAACTTCGCCCCTGTGGCCGTGGTGGCCCGCACCGTCCAGCGGGCGGGTCCGGTCTGGAGACGCACCTTGGACCGATTGGCCTTCTCCTCCAGTTCATCCAGCCCTGTCTGTGCACCCAGATCACCGGAGAGCAGGGAGACGAAAATGGGGAAGAACCCGATCGCAAACAGGCGGGACGTGCACTGCATGGCCATAGCCTAGGGCAAGGAAGGAACCCGTCAAATGACAACCCCCTGCCTCACTCAGCGCGGAAGTGGGGAGCGTTCGTTTCCGGAAGCCATTTTCTCAGTTCGTCCCTGGTAGTGAGATGTCCGGGGTCGCTCGCGAGATTGTTCCACTGGTCGGGATCCTTCCTCATGTCATAGAGCTCTTCCCCACCCTTGCTGTAATGAATGTAGTGAAAGTCCCCGGAGCGGACCGCATGGTTCGAACCGTGCCAGTGAGGTGAGTGCGTTATAACCACTGGATAGGGCCACTCGGCCTGCGGGTCACGCACCAGCGGAGCAATGCTGCGACCCTCGATCTTCGAGTTTGCGGGCAGTCCGCAGAGATCGAGAAGAGTGGGATAAAGGTCCAGCAGGCTCACGGGACGCCGGCAGGACCCGGCCTTTGGATGGCCCCCCAGTTTCGCGGGCACATGGATAATCAGGGGCGTGCGGGTGGTCTGCCCCCAGAGCGCGGACTTGGCGAATTTCTTTTCGCCAACGTCATAGCCGTGGTCTCCCCACAGCACGACAATGGTGTTATCGCTATACGGGCTTTTCTCCAGCGCCTTGAGCACATGCCCTACGCAGGCATCAGCAAAGGAACCGGCCGCCAGACACCCCTGCACCGCTTCCTTCCACTTCCCGCTCTCGCGGATGATGCCACCGGCCTCCGCTGCCATGCGCCGGCCACCCTCCGGGATGTCCTCGAAATCGTCGCTCCTGTGGGGAGGCAACTGGATTTCATCGAGCGGGTGCATCTCAAAGTATTCTCCGGGCAGGTACCACGGCAGGTGCGGCAGGTAGATTCCACATCCCAGGAAGAAAGGCTTCTGGTGGTGCTTCTGCAGGAAACGGGCCGCGCCCTCGGCTGTCCTCCAGTCCGCCGTCTCCGTGGTGGACTGGTCAATCGGGCCCCAGTCAATGAGGCGGGCCAGGATGGGATTGGAGAATTTCTCCTTCAGCCCGTGACGGTAACGCTCCCCGACAGGCGGACGCGGAGTCCCCATCCTGGTGTTGTACTGTGTATCCCAGGAGATGGGATCGGAGAATTTCCCGTGGGGCTGGTGATACAGCTTTCCCCCACCCCAGGCCAGGTAGCCATGCTGACGGAAGTATTGCGGCAAAGTCACCCACTCCCTGTATTGCGGCAGATCGCGAAACCAGTTCAGGTTACCATAGATCCCGGTGGTCGATGGGCGCAATCCCGTCATGACCGCCGTCCGGGAAGGACTGCACAGGGGGGCTGCGCAGTAGGCCTGCTCGAAAAGCACTCCTCGTTCTGCAAGGGCATCAATATGCGGCGTCCTGGCCTGTGGATGTCCACCCAGACACCCCACCCAGTCATTCAGGTCATCGACGGCAATGAACAGGATGTTCGGCTGCTGCCGGGCAGGAGATTCCAGGACCAGTAACCAGAAAGCCAAGGCCGTGAACACGAAGCGCATCACCATGAAATCCTGGAACAAGAATTCATTCCTGGCGAGGAATTCCGCCTCCGGCACCTGGGTATGATTCCGCAATCATCCTGGAAGGCGCTTGGATGCAGCAGGACAATTCAGCCTTCACCTTGCGAGGGCCATCTGCCACACTCCGTCACCGTTCAAGACTGTTCATGCAGGTCCACCGCGTCCACCAGCACCTCGTCTCGAACCCGCTTGCCGATGTGGAAGCCGAGGTTCATCGGCAACTGGACACCCTTGGAACGCTCCCGCCACAGGGCGACGTTGCCATCACGGCGGGAAGCCGTGGGATCGACAACATCACGGCCATCACCCGCGCTGCCGGAGACTGGCTGCGCCGGCACGGCGCCACCCCTTTCCTCACTCCCTGCATGGGATCGCACAACCGGGCCACCGCGGAGGGTCAGCGAGCCATGATCGAGTCCCTCGGTCTCACCGAGGAAGCCACCGGGATGGAGATCCGATCCAGCATGGACGTGATCAGGATCGGAGAAGTGGCCACGGGGGAGGTCTGGATGGACCGGCACTGTTTCGAGGCCGCCGGCGTCCTTGTTCTCAACCGCATCAAGCTGCACACCTGCTTCTCGGGACCGGTGCAGAGCGGGCTCACCAAGATGATGGTGGTCGGAATGGGAAAGATCAAATCAGCGGAAACCTTTCACTCCGCTCCCACCCCCGTCATGAAGGACATGCTTCTTGAGATGGGTGAGTGTGTGATCGAATCCGGGAAGATCTTCGCCGGCCTCGCCCTGCTCGAGGACGGCTTCGACCGGACCGCGGAACTTCATGCCCTCCAACCCGGGGACATCCTCGGACACGAACCCTCCCTGCTTGAGCGCCATCGCAACTACTTCCCCACCCTGCCGGTCGACGACATCAATATTCTGGTGGTGAACGAGATCGGCAAGACCTTCAGCGGTACGGGCATGGACACCAACGTCATCGGCTACCGGGGAGTGAATGGCTACGAGGACCTTGCGCGACCCCGCATTACCGCCATTGCCGCTCTCGCGCTTTCGCAAGCAACCCAGGGGAATGCCATCGGGGTGGGTCTCGCGGACTTCATCACCCGGCGCCTGCGCGACTCGATCGACGAGGAAAAAACCTTCACCAACGTCTTTACCACCGGAGACATGCGCCGCATGGCCATTCCCTGCACCCTGCGAGACGAACAGGAGGTGGTGAACCGAATGCGCGAGCGCTACGGGGAGCAGGGCTGGATCTTCATCCCCAACACCCTGCACCTTGAGACGCTCTACGTCAGCGCAGACCTCGCCGCCACCCTGACGGAACATCCGCGCTGCGAGGTGAATCAGGATCCCGTGGCGCTCAGTTTCGATGCCGGGGGGCGGCTTGAGCTTTGCTTCAAGGAATAGCGCCCTTCCTCGACAAGGCCGGCGCGATCCGGTCTCATCCTGAAACTCAGACCTTCGCCGGACGACGTGACCCACTTCGGCCACGATAGCGATGTCGACTCCGCGAACGACGATTCCCACGAGAGGGCTTCTGCGTCACACCTCCCTTTCCACCTGCCCTTCGTGCATCGGCATGGCGTTCCGCAAGGGCAGGCAGATGCCAGGCGTGATCATTCGACACCGGGATGGTCTGCTGGATCAGTTTCTCGATATCGCGCAGGAATTCGCGTTCTTCCGGAGAGCAGAATGACACCGCGTTCCCTACCGCTCCTGCCCGGCCCGTCCGTCCAATCCGGTGCACGTAGGCCTCCGGCTCATTGGGGAGATCAAAGTTCACTACCAGGGTCACATCCTTCACATCAACGCCCCGGGCGGCAACGTCAGTGGCGACCAGCACAGGCAGGTCCCCCTTGCGGAATCGATTCAAGGTCCGATCCCGTTGCGCCTGCGAACGATTTCCATGAATAGCTTCTGCTCCGATGCCGGCCTTGTTCAAATGACGGGCCAACTTGTCCGAGCCATGCTTGGTCCGCGAAAAGACAATCGCCAATTCTCCGTCCTGCTGCGCTTTCAACCGCTGAACGAGCAACGAACGCTTGTCTCCGCGTTCGATGAAGCAGATTTCCTGCTGCACCTCTTCGGCGGTGGTCTTCTCCGGTTCGATCGTAATGGTCACCGGATCCCGCAGGATGGTGCGGGCGAGATTGACAATCGGACTGCCAAGAGTCGCGGAAAAGAAAAGTGACTGCCGTTCCCGCGGCAGGAGATCAACAATCCGGGTCACATCCCGCTGGAATCCCATGTCCAACATGCGATCAACCTCATCGAGAACGAAGAATTCGACATCGGAGAGATCGATGTGACCCTGATCGACGAGATCGAGCAGACGCCCGGGGCAGGCGACCAGAATGTCAACCCCTCTCCTCATGGCATTCACCTGAGGCCCCTGGCCCACACCTCCGTAAACCAGAGCGTGATAAATATCCAGATACTTGCCATAGGTCCGCAGACTCTCCCCTACCTGACTGGCGAGTTCGCGGGTGGGGGTGAGCACAAGAACGCGGGCCGTCCGGGGCCGGATATTCTGCGGTTCTTCATACAACACGTTCAGAATGGGCAGGGAGAATGCCGCGGTCTTCCCCGTCCCCGTCTGGGCACAGCCGAGAAGGTCCCTTCCCTCGAGCAAAGGCGGAATCGCCTGGGCCTGGATGGGCGTGAGGGATTGATAATTACGCTCGTGAAGAGCGCGTTGGATTGGCGCAGAAAGTTGCAACGCCTCAAACGAGGTTGGATTCATTTCGGTCTGGAGCCCGGCTTCCGTAATGGTGCCTGGGCAAGTCTCGATGAGGGGGTATTAGGAGAAACCCAGAACCATTCTCTCATCGACAGGAGACCGGAAAAGGGACCGAACCATTACTTGGGATTCGGTTGCCGGCGGACAGGCCGGACGCGGCGGTATATACGCGCAATCCCAGGATAAGCAAGGGCATTGTTCTTTTCCGCCTGACAACCCGGTCAAACCGGGTTCGTATTCTCCACTCTTCTTACCCAGCAGACCATGCGCCGGTTCATCATCTTCAACCTCACTACCGTCCTCCTCTCCTGTGCCACCCTTCGCGCCGGGCAACCAGCTCCGGGTCTACAAGTCGAACTCACTCACAGGATTTCTGATCAGCAATCCGTTCCCTATCTTTTCTATCTGCCTGAAAAATTTGACGCCACCTCAGACAGGAAGTGGCCCGTTATTCTCTTCCTTCATGGACGCGGTGAGAGCCGGGGTCCCCTGGGCATCGTGGCCAAGTGGGGTCCACCCCGCATGGCCAGTCGCGGGGACAACCTCCCCTACATCCTCATCGCGCCCCAGTGCCCGGCCGCAAGTCGCTGGACCGATGACGACCAGCAGGAAGGCGTCATCAAACTCCTCGACCACGTCAGCAAGAAGTTTCCGGTCGACCGCTCCCGCGTCTATCTCACCGGCCTCAGCATGGGAGGATACGGCAGCTGGAAAATGGCCGCCAGTCATCCCGATCGCTTTGCCGCGGTCTCGCCCATCTGCGGCCGGGGCAACCCCGGGGACGCTGCCAGGCTCGTGGATGTTCCCATCTGGGTCTTCCACGGCACCGAGGATGACGCGGTGCCCTACCGGCATTCCGCCGAGATGGTGGAAGCCATCCGCAAGGCCGGCGGAAAAAAGGTTCGCTTCACCACCCTCCAGCACGTCAGTCACAACAGCTGGTCCGCGGCCTACGCCACCCCGGAACTCTACCAGTGGTTCGACAAGCACCGGCTCCCGCCATCGAGGTAATCCGCAGTTTCTCCGTCCACCCTGAGCCGCTCCCCGGATTTCTCTTTTCCCGCAAACCGCCCGCGATAGCATCGTGCATGTTTTCCTTCCGGACAGGACGCCTCCTGCCACTTGCGTGGGCCGGTCTGCTGTTGCTCCCCGGGCCCGCAACCGGGGCTGACTTCAGCAGCGACATCCAGCCTCTCCTGGCCGATCACTGCTACGCCTGCCACGGACCGGACGCCAAGACCCGCGAGAGCGGACTACGCTTCGACCTCCGCGAAGTGGCGATCAGCGAATTGGAGTCGGGTGCCCGCGCCATCGTCCCCGGCGATCTGGAAGAGAGCGAACTGGTCCACCGGATCTTCTCCAGGGATCCCGACGAGATGATGCCTCCGCCGGACTTCCGCAAACGTCTCAGTGACGGGGACAAGGCGAAGCTCACCGAGTGGATCAAGGACGGAGCAGACTACGAACAACACTGGGCTTTCGTCCCGGTCAGGAAGCCCGCAGTCCCACCGGTCAGGGACGGGAACTGGCTCCGCAATCCGATCGACAACTTTATCCTCGCCCGCCTGGAGGAACAACAGATGAAACCCTCCCCCGAGGCCAGTCGCCGGAACCTGGTGCGACGTGTCTCCCTCGACCTGCGTGGACTTCCTCCTTCGCCCGCGGAACTGGCCCGGCATTCGACGGAGGACGGCGAAGAACAGT
>DLRK01000106.1:0-10421 GCA_002501065.1 Akkermansiaceae bacterium UBA7890 | reverse complement strand
CCCGCCTCCTTGAGGCCATGATCGATTCCCCGCACTATGGCGAGCGCATGGCCCAGGACTGGCTCGACCTCGCCCGCTACGGCGACACAAACGGCTATCACAACGATTCCGTGCGCGACATGTGGCTCTACCGTGACTACGTCATCGAGTCCTTCAACCGGAACAAGCCCTTTGACCGCTTCATCGTGGAAAACATGGCCGGCGACCTCCTGCCCGATGCGGACGACACCACCAGGGTGGCCTCCGGGTTCAACCGCTGCGTGACCTTCAACGAGGAAGGAGGGGCCGACCCGGACGAATTCTACGTCACCTACGCGGTGGACCGCACCAACACCACCGGCCAGGTTTTCCTCGGTCTCACGGTGAGCTGCGCCCAGTGCCATGCCCACAAGTACGATCCCATTTCCCAGAAGGAATACTACCAGCTCTACGCCTTCTTCAACAGTGTGGACGGCGAGATCGGGGCCGGGGGGCGCAGCGGCTACCACAACAAGCCCCTTCCCCCGCTCCTCAAGGTCAGCACCGGAACCCATCAGCAGAAGCGGAAGGACCTGCAGTCCCTCCTCGAGGCCAGAACCGCGGAACTGAAGGATGCCCGTGAGCGCCCGGAATTCACGGATCCCGGTGGCACGCTTGCACCGGCACTGGAACACTGGATTACTTCTCTGGCCCTGCCGGAATCCGGGGTTCTACCCGTCAGGAACGGCCTGCAGCTTCACCTTGATGCGGGCTCCTTCGACGCACCGGGCGGATTGGTGAAGGAGTGGCCGGACCTTTCCGGAAACAAGCGCACTGCAGTGGCCACTGGCCAACCCAGGCAGTTCGGCCGGGCTCTTAACGGACATCCCGCCATCCGCCTCGATGGCAAGAAGGACTTCCTTCGCACCGAATCCGGGGCCGGACATCTTGGAGGCGACTTCACCATGGTGCTTGTCCTCCAGTTCAATGAACTCGCCCGGCACCAGATGGCCCTCATGTGGGGCGACGAATCCCAGGGCAAGCGCCGCGCCTTCTGGAAAACGGACAGGAACAAGCTCAGCTTCAATGGCTACGGCGCGGACGTGGTGGGCAGCGCGAATCTCAAGCAGAGCGTGCCCGTGGTGGCCATCATCACGCAGCAGGGTGAGAACAACGACACCCGCTTCCGCCTCAACGGAAAGGATGGAGGAGGGGGCGGAGTGAACCTCTCCGGGTTCCAGAACAAGGCCATCACCATCGGAGCCAACAACGCGGGCGCTGAGAAAACCGCGGCCGACTTCGCGGAAATCCTCGTCTATAACCGTGCCCTTGACGCAACCGAGCAGGCTGCGGTCGGATTCCATTTCGGCACCAAGTACAGCATCGACGGCGAATGGAACCCGGCTCCCGCCGAAATCATGGCTCTGGCCGCCAAGCCCGGAAACGAACGCAGCGGGGCGGAACGGGGGAAACTCTTCTCGCACTTCATCAATTACGTCCACAGGGAGTCGCGGGATCTCTTCCGCGAACTGGAGGCCGGGGTTGCGGAAACCAGGAAGCAACTCGACCAGGTCGACAAGTCCCTCCCCACCACCATGGTGATGGTCGAGATGGAGAAGCGCAAACCGGCCCACATCCTCATGCGTGGCGACTTCCGCCGACCGGGCGAGGAGGTCCAACCGGACGTGCCGGCCATCTTCCCCCGCCTGCCCGCCAACCAGCCCCGCAACCGCCTCGGACTGGCCTACTGGCTCACTGATCCCGAACACCCCCTGGTGGCCCGGGTCGTGGTGAACCGGCTCTGGAAACAGCTCTTCGGCACGGGACTGGTACGGACCCTCGGGGACTTCGGCACCCAGGGCGACCGCCCGAGTCATCCGGAGTTGCTGGACTGGCTTGCCGCCGACTTCGTTGAACACGGCTGGGACGTCAAACGCCTCCAGCACCTCATCATGAGTTCCGCCACCTACCGGCAATCCCCGGTCAACCGGCAGCGCTACCAGGTCCTTGATCCCGACAACCGGCTCCTCTCCCGCGCCCCCCGCTTCCGTCTCTCGGCCGAGGAGGTCCGCGACTGCGCCCTCTCGATCAGCGGACTCCTCAATCCCGCCCTCGGCGGGCCGAGCGTCTTTCCCTATCAGCCCGCAAACTATCTCAGCAGCATCGGCAAGGGCTGGAAGGAGAGCAGCGGCGAGTCCCTCTATCGCCGCGGACTCTACACCTTCTGGCGCCGCACCATGCTCTACCCCACCTTCCAGATCTTTGACGCCCCCAGCCGCGAGTTCTGTTCCGTCAACCGCCCCCGTACCAACACCCCGCTGCAGGCCCTCGTCACCCTGAATGATCCCGCCTTCGTGGAAGCCGCCCGCCTGTTCGGGCAACGCATCCTCTCGGAAGGCGGAAACAACGACCAGGACCGCCTCATCTTCGCCTTCACCCTCGCCACCTCCCGCCCCCCGCAGGAAACCGAGTTGAAGATCCTGTCCGCCACCCTCACCGAGCAACGGGAGGAGTTCGGCGCTCATCCCGACCGCGCCGGACAGCTCATCAGCAATGGAAAACCCGCCGTGGCGGAAGGGAGCGATCCCGTCGAACTGGCCGCCTGGACCGCGGTGGGCAACATCCTCCTCAACCTCGACGAAACGATTACCCGCGAGTGACCGATGAGCGAACACCAGGATCCCCACACCCGCCGCACCTTCCTCACCCGCACCTCCTGCGGACTGGGCGCGGCCACCCTCGCCCAGCTCTTCGCCTCCCGCACCACGGCATCCGCCGCCGGACTGCCCGGCTTCCCCAATTTCACCCCCAGGGCCAAGCGCATCATCTATCTCCACATGTCGGGCGGGCCCTCCCAGCTGGAGACCTTTGATCCCAAGCCCGACCTGGCCAAATGGGATGGCAAACCACTCCCTGCCGAGGTGCGGGGAGACCAGCGCCTCACCACCATGACGAGCGGACAGGGCGCCATCAACGTGATGGCCTCCCAGCACAAGTTCGCCCGGCACGGCCAGGCCGGCATGGACATGAATGTCCTCTTCAAGCACATGCCGGAGATCGCAGACGACATCTGCCTGATCCGGAGCACCACCACCGACCCCATCAACCACGATCCGGCGGTCACCTTCCTGCAGACCGGGAGTCCCCTCTCGGGTCGGCCCTGCATGGGCTCCTGGCTCAGCTACGGACTGGGGAGTGCCAACGAAAACCTTCCCGCCTTCGTCGTTCTTCTCTCCGGTGGCGGCCAGCCCGTTCCCTCCCGCTACTGGCATAACGGATTTCTTCCCAGCAGGCACCAGGGCGTGAAGTTCCAGTCCTCCGGCGATCCCGTCCTCTTCCTCTCCAACCCGCAGGGCATGTCCAAGGAAAACCGCAGGAAGACCATCGACCGCATCAACGCCCTCAACCAACTCAAGCACCAGCAATCGGGGGACCCTGAGATCGAAGCCCGTATCGACGCCTTCCAACTGGCCTACCGCATGCAGGGCTCGGTCCCCGGGCTGATGGATATCTCCCGGGAACCAAAGAGCGTCCTCGAGAGCTACGGCGCCCAGCCCGGAAAGGCATCCTTCGCGGCCAACTGCCTTCTCGCCCGTCGCCTTGCCGAGGCGGGCGTGCGCTTCATCCAGCTCTACGACCGCGGCTGGGATCACCACGATGGCATCACCAATGCCATCAAGGGCAAGATCAATGCGGTGGACCGTCCCTCCACCGCCCTCCTCCAGGACCTCAAGGAACGCGGGATGCTTGAAGACACCCTCGTCATCTGGGGTGGCGAATTCGGCCGCACCACCTACGCCCAGACCCGCAACAAGAACTTTGGAAGGGATCACCACCCGCGCTGCTTCTCGATGTGGATGGCCGGTGGGGGCGTCAAGCCAGGCATGATCCACGGCTCCTCCTGTGCCTTCGGCTACAACGTGGCCGAGAACCCCGTTCACGTCCACGACCTCCAGGCCACCATCCTTCAACTCCTGGGAATCGACCACCAAGCCCTGACCTTCCGCTTCAAGGGACGTGACTTCCGTCTCACCGACGTGCACGGCAAGGTTGTGAAGGAGATCCTGGCCTGAACGGGGCCCGGGGTTTCAGGCCCTCGCGCGGTTTACTTCCTGCGATACTCCCCCGGGAAGATCCCGTCTCCCATCTGGCTCCGCGCCTCACGGTACCACTCCTCGATAGCCTTGTTCGATAAGCGCAATCGTCCCTGTGGATCACGGCTGGCGTAGGGTTTCAGAATCGCTCCCAGCGGAGCCCGGTAGAGATCCTTCATCCGCTCCGGTGCATCGGCGGGCGCGGTAGCGAGGCGGCGGGCCAGAATCCAGCCCATCGCACGCAGGTAATCGGTGTCCCCGAGGCGATGCGCCAACTCGATCCGCCGGGTCGTCAGGGTCAAATTGCTCACCAGGGTGAGCGAAAGCAGGTGATCGAGAAGATCAGCCCCCTTGCGGGCATCGCTCTCCTGTTCCGCGACCGACTTCCCCGCCACATCCATCAGGCAGCGCAGTCGTATTTCGGCTGCCGTCACATACAGGGGATCACGGTGATCCTCCAGCAGGCAGGCCTGGGGCGGAAGCTTCCGGACTCGCTGCAACTGCCCGGTCAGCATCCAGTGCTGCGCCTCCAGTAGCGACTGCTGCCGGTCGCTGAGTTTCCCGAACTCACCTGCCAGCGTCTCATCCTCCGCCAGAAGTTCGGCCAACTCCCCGGGGCCCACCCCCCGGCCGCGCGCCTTCCAGCCCCGTCGACCAAGCTCGAGGCGGCGACTGACGTCCAACGCCCGGGCCCGGGCGGGACCCTGGTCGTCCCTTGAGAGTTTCCTGGCTCGATAGGCGGTGAGATCGACGTGCCGGGCACTCCCCCGCAGGAGACGGTCGAGATAGTCCCGGTCGATCGCCCCTCCCGTCATCTCATCCAGCAGTTTGCTCGACTCCTGGTTGAGGAAGTGGAGGGGACTCAGCACCTCCCGGAGCCTCCCGGGCCCATTCATCGCTCCCTCCCGCTTCCCATCCAGTTTCTGCCCGGTCGCCATCAGGTTGCGATCGTCCGTGACCACCGCATATCCTGCCGCCAGCCTGCGGCACCCCGCCTCGTCCAGCTGCAACTTGGCGAGAACATCCTCCCGGTTGGCCAGCTTGGGATAATCGCTCAACCGGAAAAGCCCTCCCTCCGGCGTCGCGCCCGGAAGAAAGGGATCCTCCAGGGATTTTCGCGATCCCACGAAAACGAAGTTATCGCTGATGAGATAGAGCTGGGTGTGGGGAAAGACCGCCAGCATGGTGGCACAGAACGAGCGCAGCAGATTCTCATCCACAAACTGCGCCCCCAGCCACTGCACGAAGGTTCCTTCCTCCTCAAGATGATCGCGCACCAGGTCAAGAAACTCGCGGGTGTAAAGATGGGAGGCTCCCGCGGTCCAGGGATGGGAGGGCTGGGAAACGATCGTATCATAGCGCTTGTCGGTGAGGCGAAGGGCTCCCCGCACATCATTCACGATCACCTTGATGCGCTCATCCTGGAAAGGATCGATGGCCCTCCGGTCGGCAATGAACTCGTTGGCGCGGATCACTTCCGCCTCCAGTTCCACCACCTCAATCGACTCGATTGAACGCGGCACCGCTTCCAGGAGGGCTCCGCCGCCGAAACCGACCACCAGCATGGACCTGGATTCGGGACGCAGGACCACGGGCAGGGCCGGAAGCCACCGGATACTGGTGTAGGAAAGCTTGCCCGCGCCCCTGGGGAAGACCTCCGCCTCGCGCAGACCATTGGTATTCAGCAGGAAACTCCCCTGTCGCTCCAGGACGGCCACGCTGGCGGAATGCCCCACCGCGTGATGAATAAGCACCGGGGTCTTCCCCCCCCCGGCCCGGGAGACCCCCGGCGAGAGGGTGAGCAACTCCAGGGGAGGCCCCGGATGATAAAAGACCCCCGTGACCAGGACCAGGACCGCTGCCGCCGCTGCCGGAATGGACGGACGCGGCTTCATGAAGATCAGGATGAGGGCACCCAGCAGGAGATTGACCACGATCGCCCACTTGAAACTCGATCCATAACCCAGCTCTGGAACGAGAACGTAGCCCGCGCCCACTGCTCCGAAAATAGCTCCGACCGTATTGCACGAATAGACGCGTCCCGCCATGCGCCCGGCTTGCCCCGGATCCCTGGTGAGTGCGCGCACCGCCAGCGGAAAGGTGGCCCCGATGCAGATGGTGGCCGGGAGGAGCAACCAGATGCAGAGATTTGCCAGCGAGCCTGTCGTCGCCTCGCCCCAGCGCCTGTCTGCAAAACCGCTCGACGAGAGGTAGAGAAAGAGCAGGAGGGTGATCAGCCCGGCCGCGATCTCCACCCCGGCCAGCCAGTAACAGGAACGCCTCTGCTGCCCGGCGAAGCGGGCACCCAGCAACCCCCCGATGGCGATCCCCCCCAGGAAGGCCGCCAGCATGGTGGCGAAGGCCACGAGGCTTCCTCCCACTACGTGAGCCAGCAACCGCGACCAGAGGATCTCATAGACAAAGGAAACCGCACCCGAGAACAGCATGACCACCAGGATGAGGGTTGCAGAGATCCCGGAAGGCGTCCCGGTGAGATTCTTCTCATCCTTTTCCCCCGCACTCACCGCCTCCTCATCCTCAACCGCCTCCCCGGCGCTCACCCGCGGAACCCGCAGGGCCACGAACCAGCCAAGGACCGCCACCGTGAGGTTGAGCGCCACTCCGATGAAGGACGTCTGCCACAGGCCCAGCCGCGGAATAAAAAGAAAGGCCGCCAGCAGGGTTCCCGCCACCGCCCCAAAGGTGTTGAGCGCGTAGAGCCAGCCCACCCGTCTGCCAATCTGCTCCTCCCTGCGCACGATTCCCGCCGCCAGGATGGGCAGGGTCGCTCCCATGCAGGCGGTGGGAATGAGCAGGACCACACAACCAAGACCAAGAAAGGCCAGCGCTTCTCCCGGGCCGCCATCGGGGGGCGGAGCCGACTGACCGCCCAGTAACATGCCATGCAATGCCGCCACCCCCTTGAGCAGCAACGGCACAAGCACCGCCGAGAGCGCGATAACGCATTCCAGGATCGCGTAGGTTCGAATGGGACGGACCAGGCGATGCACCTGGCGGGAGGCCAGCGCCGCTCCCACCGCCAACCCGCCCATGTAGGCCACCAGCACCGTCACAATAGCCACTTCCGAGGTGCCGAAGACGGTGGAAAGATAACGCATCCAGACCACCTGGTAGACCAGCCCCGCGATCCCCGAGAGAAGGAAGCACAGCGAAACACCCCAGAAGGCGGCGTCGAAGGTTGCCCCTGAAGGCACTGGGCGCTGGCGGGTGGTCATCAGGGAATCCGGGAACACGGCGAGAGGCACCGCGCAGCAATCATAGAAAACTCCCGCTTCTCCCGCACTGATTTTTTCCAGGTCCAATCCCGCCCGTCTCCCGATGAAGAAAATCCTGTTCCCGGGATCGTTCAAGTCCTGTCCGGTCAACCGGAAAAGAGCGGGACGAGAAAGGGCCCTGGACAACCTAACGCCTTGCCTGTCGCCATATTTCGGCAAAGAGTGCGGGCGCTCCGCAAATGAAGGAGCGACCCCGGTCGATGGGATCACCTCCTCCAATCCGTTTTCGTCCCCGGACCCTCCCCGGCGCATGGCGCGCACTCCGGTGGGCTGGAGCCGTGGCAATCACTCTCCTCGCTCCTTGCTGTGGCGAAAGAGAAGAAGACACCGGGAATACGCCCGAGCTCGGAAGCGGTCCGCCTCCTCTCTCCCCCGAAGCCCTGGGGGAACCCCTCCCGGAAGTCCTGTCCTCCGCTCCACCGGCGCGGGACGACCCCTCAGCCGACGGCTGGGAAACGGAAGTGCTGGCGGCAAACGCAGGCCAACAGCTCAAGGCCCTGGGCCACCTCTTCTTCAAGGAAGGAAGTGCCGACCTGGCCGCTCTGCTCGCGCCGGACTTCACCTGCGAACCGCTCGTCCCCTCCGGCGTGGAGACAGTCCTTGAAGACGACCTGGTTCTGGTCGAACGACAAAACTCCCCCACTTCCACGCCCCCCGGGGAAAAGTCTCTTGCAAACGCCTTGGCAGAAATCCGGAAGCTCTCACGAAGCGGTGGTGAAACCCATCAGCACGTACATTTCAAGGTAGTGAGTGTCTCCCCCGGTTCCACCGGCGACACCTTCCAGACCGAAGTCATTTTCTCCCTCTCCTTTTCCACCGGCGAGACCCTGGTCGAGCATCACGCCACGTGGCTCGTGGACTGGAAACAACCATCGAACCAGATCGACCTTCCCTCCCTGACGAACCTGGCTGTGCGTGACTTCTCGCGCACCACCACCAAGCAAGGCACTCCTCTCTACTCCGATGTCACCTCGTCCGCACTCGGTGACACCCCGTGCTACCGCAGCCAGCTTGGCCTTGGCCTGAACCACTGGCTGGGCCGCCTTCCCGTGCGCGCCATGCTCAATCGCTTTGGCACGCCCGGCCTGGCCCTCGGAGACGTCAATGGCGATGGCCTGGAGGATCTCTATCTCTGCCAGGAGCCAGGGCTCCCCAACCGCCTCTTCCTGCAAAAACCAGATGGCACGGCGGAGGAAACCTCCGCCGCCTGGGGGGTGGACTGGATCGATGATTCCCGTAGTGCCCTCTTCCTCGATCTCGACAACGACGGCGACCAGGATCTCGTGGTGGCCCTCTACGGGATGGTGGTCATTGCCCGTAACGAGGACCGGAAACGGTTCACGGTCGCCACCGCCCTGCCCTGCACCCCTTCCACCACCTCCCTTGCTGCCGCCGACTACGATCGTGACGGCCTTCTCGATCTCTACGTCTGTGGCTATGCCCAGGACGATGGACGGGGCGCCTCCATCGGGGCCGCCAACGACCGCTTCGTCTATCACGACGCCAGGAACGGTGGGGCCAATTCCCTCTTCCGCAACGGCGGCAACCTTGCCTTCCATGATGTCACCGCCCCCACCGGTCTCGATCAAAACAACCGACGCTGGAGTTTCGCGGCGTCCTGGGAGGACTACGACGACGACGGCGACCAGGACCTCTACGTCGCCAACGACTACGGCCGGAACAATCTCTACCGCAACGACGGCGGGAAATTTGTCGACGTGGCGGCCAGCACCGGATCGGAGGACAGCGCCTCCGGCATGTCGGCGGCCTGGGGCGACTACGATCGCGACGGCCGCATGGACCTCTATGTGGCCAACATGTTTTCCGCGGCCGGTTCCCGCATCACCACCCAGAAGCAGTTCAAGACCGGCACCCGCGAGGAGATTCGCGACCGCTTCCGTCGTTTTGCCCGCGGCAACACCCTCTTCCGCAACACCGGCGAGGGCTTTGAGGACGTGAGCGTGCAGGCCGGGGTCACTCTCGGGCGCTGGGCCTGGAGTTCCAACTTCGTCGATCTTAACAACGACGCCTGGCCCGACTTCGTGGTGGCCAACGGTTACCTCTCTTCCGAGACGGACAGCGGCGACTTATGAAGTTTCTTCTGGCGGCAGGTCGTGTCGCGCACCCTGGATTCCAGCGAAATGCCATCCGATGAGACAGGCGGCACCGCCCACACCGCCCTCTCCGCCATGATCGATTCCGGGCGCGCCTTCAGCGGGCAGGAGCGCAATTGTGTCTTTCTCAACACCCGCGACGGACGCTTCGCCAACCTTTCCGCGGGGAGCGGACTCGACTTCCCCGACGACGGTCGGGCCCTCGCGGTGTGCGACTGGGACCAGGACGGGGACCTCGACCTCTGGATCAGCAACCGCAACGCCCCGCGCCTGCGCCTCCTGCTCAACAAGGGGAACTGGAACAATCACTTCCTCTCCCTGCGTCTCCGCGGAAACGGAACCTCCGTCAATCGAGACGCCATCGGCGCCCGGGTGGAATTGCTTCCCTCCACCAAGGGGTTACCCCGCCTGGTCCGCTCCCTGCGTGGTGGCGAAGGCTTCCTGGCCCAGTCCAGCAAGTGGCTCCACTTCGGCCTGGGAGAAATAACGGGCATCGCCGGGATCAGGGTGCGCTGGCCCGATGGCACGGTGGAATCGTTCCCGGGCCTGGCGGTCGATCGCTCATATCTTCTTCTGCAGGCTACTGGCACCGCTCAACCCATCGCCGCAGGGAAGAGGCCCATCACCCTCACTCCCGGCCCCCAGGAACCTTCCCCTTCCTCGGTCAAGGCCCGCATCCCGGTCGTCACCCACCTGCGCGCTCCCAAGCTCAATGTCCGCAACAGCCAGGGGCAACCCACGCTCGGCAACCAGAGCCTCCTCCTCAACTTCTGGGCCACCTGGTGCGCGCCCTGCCTCGAGGAACTGGGCCACCTCCGCGACCGCGCCGACGACCTGCGCGCGGCCGGTTTGCAGGTTCTCGCCCTCAGTGTCGACAATCTCGATCCCGCCACCGCCGGCGATCCCGCCAGAATCACCAGCGAATTGAAATTTCCTTTTCCTTCCGGCAAGGCAACCGC
>DLRK01000070.1 GCA_002501065.1 Akkermansiaceae bacterium UBA7890 | reverse complement strand
AGCCTATGGCGTAGAGGGCGCATACGGATCCGGCCGCCACGAGGAGGCCGAAAAAAAGAGACCCCGAGGTGGCTCTCCAGTTCATCTTCCACTGCCTCATCACACACCCGACGATGAACAGGATAAACATCACCAGGTACAGCAGCAGGAACAGGGGGAAGATGACGGCGATCGCGCCTTCCCCGAAGATCAGGGCCACCGGGATCGCCCCCACGAAAAAAACCATGAAGATGAGTGGCCAGCACCCGGTCCTGGCCGGGGTGTGGGGCCTCGGGGTCCCACAATGTTCACACGGCTCGAGACTGGCCCCGATGAGCCCTTTATAGGAGGTCAGTTCCCCACATTTCTCGCAGGGCATTTCCTTGGGCACTTCCGGCTCTGTCCACAGGCTCATGATCTTCCTCTTTTTGCTCCTGATACGATTAGAGCATCTCCCTTGACCTGGTGCGACCACATATCAGGGCTGCTGGTTGGGCAGCGATCCTCCGGCCCTGCTCCCTCCCTCCGGGTTCCGGATTGGGATCCGCACGTTGATCCTACGCAACACTCCCCCGAATTTGGCCTGTCCCCACCCGGCTCGCATGCTCTAGCGTTCGCTCATCATGAGAGTGTCCTTCTGCGCGTTGGCCTGCCTGATGCTCCCCGCCGGAACCACCGGGGCGGAGGAGATTCTTCTCCCTGCTGGAGGGAAGACGGAGTGGCACTACCTGGATGGCAGGGCCGCCCCGGGGGAGGACTGGGCCAAGCCCGGCTTCGACGACTCCGGGTGGAAGAAGGGCAAGGCCCCCCTCGGTTACGGCAAGGACGGACTGGGAACGACCATCCGGTTTGGCGAGGATCCCGCCGACAAGCCCCTCACCGCCTACTTCCGCACGACCTTCAAGGTGGGAGCCAAGGAGAAGCACGACTTCGCGGCACTGGGCCTCCTCGCGACCTACGATGACGGCGTGGCGATCTACCTCAACGGCAGGGAGGTGGCCCGGGGCAACCTCGAGGCCGGGAAGCTGACCTCCCGGACCACCGCACCCCGCGCCATTCGGGAGAGCAGCGAGCTGGGGACCACGATCCCGGCCGCCACCCTGAAATACGGGGCCGTCAACACGGTGGCAGTGGAGGTCCACCAGTCGGGGCCCACCAGCAGTGATCTCCACCTTGATCTCCAACTCACCGGACTGGCCGCGGGCGAGAAGCCGGCCTCCGATCCTTACCGCGAGGGGATGCGTGCGCTCCGGCGGGGCAAGGTCGAGGAGGGCATCCACCTGCTGTCGCAGATCTCCCCGGATCATCCCGAGTATGCCCGCACCATGGCGATGCTCGGATGGCAGGTTTTCGCGGAAGGGCTTGGACAACCGGAGCGCGGATTGCCCTTCGTTAAAAAGGCCTACGAAGCGGCCCCCACGGACCGACAGGTCGTGCGCTCCTACATCAAGACCCACGTCCTTTCCGGGGTGCTCTTCGACCCGGAATCCATCGCCCGGGAGCGGAGCAGGACGGTTGCCGCCGAGCACAAGTTCCTCGTCACCAGACCGGACCTCGGGGAATCGGAGCTCATCCCCCGCAAGACCCTGGAGGAGGACCTCGACTATCTCGAGCATGTGCTGGTGACCTGTTTCTCCTACCTTGAGCTGAGACCGGTGGATTATCGCGGAGCCCTCGATGCCATCCGCGGATCCCTCGGGGAAAAGACCTCCCTCAACCAGTTCCGCCTCCAGATCGCCAAGTTGATCAGCCTCTTCTGTGACGGGCACGCCAGGCTTTCCATCCCTCATTCCGAATACATGCCCCGGGGCTATGCCCCCTACGTGGCAGGGAGTGACCAGGGCCGGGTCTACCTCTGCGATGGGGAGGAATTCCTCGATGACAGCCACCCCTATGTGAAAACCATCGACGGGCGCCCGATCGCCGACTGGCTGGAAGTGGCCTCCTACGTGGTGGTCAAGGAATCCCCCCAGTGGAGACTGCGGCAGTCCCTGGGGATGCTGACCAACGTCAACTACATCCGGGAGGAACTCGGCCTCCCGCGCAAGGAGGCCATCACCCTGGAGCTGGAGTCCGGGGACCGGAAAAACACCCGGCAAATGGAGGTGAAAATTGCCCGCCGTCCAAAAAGCGAAGTGGAGTTCCCCTCCGGCGACAGCCGCCGGATCGGGGAAGTCGGCTATATCAGGCTCCCGCAGATGACGGGGAGCTCCCGCTTTCTCGAGCAGCTGGACCGGTGGATGGACCGGTTCAAGGACACCAGGGGATTAATCATCGACGTCCGGGGAAATCCCGGGGGATCCAAGGACATCCTGCTGACCCTCATGCCCTACTTCCTGAAGCCGGGTGACCCGATGCGCATCATCGAGTTCTCCGCCTACCGCAAACCGATGAAACTGCCCAAGCCCATGCCGGACGGGTTCAACATGTCTGCCATGTCGGCCCAACCCGTCACCTCCTCCCACTGGAAAACAGACGCCCAGCGCAAGTTCATCGGAGACGCCATCAAGGCCTTCAAGCCAACCTGGTCCCTCCCAGGCGGCAAATTCAGCGACTTCTACGTCCTGGCCTTCGACTCGACCATGAACCCCGAGGCCTATTACTACGACAAGCCCCTCATCATCCTGCAGGACAGTGGATCCTTCAGCGCCAGCGATATCTTTTTGGGCGGGTTCAAGGGCCTGCCCAACACCACTCTGATGGGAACGACGAGCGGGGGAGGAAACGGGTGGATGGAAAGCTACACCCTGCCCAACACCGAGCTTGAGGTGGTGCTGTGTCAGACCGCGAAGTTCCGGCCCACCGGGGAACCGTACGATGGCCTCGGAGTGCCCCCGGACGTGGTCATGGACGCCCTCCCGCAGGATCGCCTCGGAAAATCAGACACCGTTCTCGATGCCGCGGTGAAGCGCCTGAGCAGGTAAGCCGTGCCGCTGGGAGAGATGGTCGGGATAATCCCCACCCGGACATGATGAACTTCCGGGGATGGGCCCGGGAAAAATAGGGCGAACCCACGTCGGCTACAGTTTAAACCTGATTTCCAGCGTGATTTGCTTCTCCTTCTCAACCTGGGTGTCCCCACCAACCTGTGTCTCATAACTGAGGAGGATTGCCATTCGCTCGCTCAGTCGATACCCGGCAACGATCTCAAGAAGATCGGAATCCTCTTCCGGAAGATCGATCGGGACGCCTCGCTCGAGCAGGTTTGTTCCGGTCTCGATCGCAAAAACGCGCGTATAGTTTGCTCCGCCGAAGAAGGCTCCTCTTTCCCAGCAAAGGGCCCCGTTCGCCAGCACGCCATCGGTTTCAACCGCCCCGCCGAAAATGTTCTGGTTCCCGTAGCCCGCTCCCAGATGCAGGGAAAACTCGTCCGTGAGATCCATCTTCCCATCCAGGGTCAGTCTAAAATCCTGGTAGATCTTCGTATCGGCGGCCTCGTAACGGGCATTCACGCTGAAAAGATCTGTGAACTGGTAACCACCACCAACTCGAAAGCCTTCTCCATCGGCGGAAAGACCAGTGCCAGCAATCGTGCCGACCCCGTGGATGAGGCCCGCCTTCAGATGGAATTCCCCGGGGGTTTCGTTAGCGCCGATTTCTGCGTGGGCGGCAGTCACTCCGAGAACGCCAGCAGCAAGGATTGGGTTTATCTGTTTCATAAAGATTGCGGTCGTTAGTAATATCGCTCTGGATGTAAAGGGAAAGGTCGCGCCCTCTCCATTTAGTTCGTTCTTCGGCCGTAATATTTGAATCCATTCATGTTTCGCGTTTGCTCACTCCCCGGAATCTTGTTCCCCCTGGGTGCTCCGCCCCTGCGGCCTCCCAGACTCCTTTTGCTGCCGTTCTTTTTCGGCCTCGTGGCGACCACTGCCGCGGCTGCTCCCAAGCCCAACGTCCTGCTCATCATGGCCGACGACCTGGGCTACTCGGACCTCGGGTGCTACGGAGGGGAAATTCGCACCCCCCATCTCAACAGCCTGGCAGAGAAAGGGCTTCGCTACACCCAGTTCTATAATACCGCCCGGTGCTGGCCGACCCGCGCCGCCCTCCTGACCGGCTACTACGCCCAGCAGGTCGGCCGGGACAAACTCCCGGGAGGGAAAAGCCGTGGGGCCCGCCCCTCCTGGGCCCCTCTCGTCTCAGTCGATCTCAAGCGGGCCGGCTACCGCTGTTACCACTCGGGAAAATGGCATATCGACGGAATGCCCCTGAAGAATGGCTTTGATCTCTCCTACTACCTCAGAGACCAGAGTCGGTTTTTCAGTCCCAAAGTGCACTGGGAGAACGATGTAAAACTCCCTCCGGTCAAGAGGGGTTCAGGCTACTACGGGTCCCTTGCGGTGGCCGATGCCGCCATCAACCATCTAAAGAACCACGCCGATAATCACGCCGACAAACCCTTCTTCCATTACGTCGCTTTCGCTGCCCCCCACTTTCCGCTCCACGCCCTCCCGGAGGATATCGCAAAGTGCCAGCATCGCTACGCCGTAGGATGGGACAAGATCCGGGCCCAACGCTGGAAGCGAATCCAGAAGCTCGGGATCACAAAAGGGCAACTCCCCGGGGTGGAGCGTGAAATCGGGCCTCCCTATCACTTCCCCGAGCATCTTGAGATCCTCGGGCCCGGGGAGGTCAACCGACCCCTGCCCTGGGACACGCTGACCCGGGAACAACAGGCCTTCCAGCAGACCAAGATGGCGATCCACGCCGCCATGGTGGAGCGCATGGACAAGGAAATCGGGCGCATTCTCCAGCAACTGCGCGCAATGGATGCATGGGAGAACACCCTCATAATTTTCCTCTCCGACAACGGAGCCAGCGCCGAGATCATGGTCCGCGCCGACGGACACGACCCCAAGGCCCCGGCGGGCTCCGCCTCCACCTACCTCTGCCTCGGCCCTGGCTGGTCCACCGCCTGCAATACCCCCTTCCGTCGCCACAAGACGTGGGTTCACGAAGGAGGGTGTGCTACCCCCTTCATCGCCCACTGGCCGAAGGGCATCAAGGACTCCAGCACTCTGCGCCACACCCCGGCCCACGTGATCGACGTCGCCCCAACCCTTCTCAAGCTGGCCGGGATAACGCCCGCCCGGAAAGTCCCCTCTCCCGGATGCTCTCTACAGCACACCTTCGAAGACGGTGGGAAGCCCCTGCACGAAGAACTCTGGTGGCTCCATGAGGGGCACCGCGCCCTGCGCCGGGGGGACTGGAAACTGGTGGCCGCCCAGGGGGATCCATGGGAGCTCTACAATCTCGCCGAGGACCGGACCGAGGCCCGGAACATTGCCGCCCGTCATCCGGAACGGGTGAACATCCTCGAAAAACGCTGGGAGAGCATGGCGGCCTCCTTCCGTGAAACGCTGGAGACCAACAGGTAGCGCCACAAAACTCGCTCTTGCATCAGGGGCCGCCACCCCTAGAGTGCCCGCGCCAGGGGCCGTGGAGGGGCGGCTGGTGAAATCCGCCAGGTCCGAAAGGAAGCAACGGTAGCCTGTCCGACTTTGCCGCGGCCTCCTGGCACTTTCCTTCCCTGAAGAGGGCTCCGCCGCCGATCCTACTCCTTCGTCCAGATCCGCGTGTTGAGGTTCAGCTCCTCCACGATCTCAAGACAGGCCGTGGTCTGCTTCACAAAGTCCGTCGCAATCGTCCGCAGTTGCAGGAGATCGGATGCAGGCTTCCTGGGATCCGGGTCGAACCAGTCCTTGCCTGCGATGCGGTTCGGAATAGCGATGAAAAGCTGGGACTCCCTGAAGGCCAGGCGCACCCCCCTCCCCCGGCTTGCTTGCAGGGCAAGCATTCGCTCCTGCATGTCGGGGGTCAGGATATACCGCGCCTCGACCGGGTCAGTTGCCCTTACCACGAAGGCTTTTTCAAATTCCGGGTTCTCAAGGAGCTCGATATTCCCGCGCAGTTTCTGGAGAGCCCTCCCCAGCCGGCCCAGCTTTGCTTCCGCAAAGTCGGGCTCGGCAACTACCGCCGAGCGGAAGCGCTTGTGGAAGTCCGCGATTACAAACCATCCGCAAAAAATCTCTACGGTGCTGCTATCACTTGTCCGTGTTGTGTGGACTTCCGCCATGAGCATCCGTGTGTTCCCGACCTTGCCCTTGAGGCAGTCCTCGGACCAGTAGGAATGATAATCCTGCGAGCTCCAGAATTCGGCTGAGAGAAAAACCTCTTCCCTCACCCCCTCGTCCGGGTGGAACTCAAGGTCCACTTCCAGGCTCCTGATCAGATGCCGCCCTACTCTCCTCTTGTATTCCTCGTTATATAGTTGCCCGGGGACCGACACCCGCTTCGAGTAGAGGCGGTACTCCACAATCAGCGCTGCCGTTGTCAGGGGAACGCCCCCAAGGATAACGGCCTCCCCCAACCCGGTCACAAGGGACAACAGCAAAACCAGGAGGACGACGCCCACGACGAGGAGGGCCACTATCAAATGCTTCGCCCGCCTCTTGGCGAGAACCTTGCCTCGCAGGATTTCCAGAACCTTGAACTCCTCCCGCAGCTCCCGGCGAAGGGTTGATTCATTAAAATGCCTCTTCTGGTGCCCGGTCATACTCGAGAATTTAGAGCCCCTCCTGCTCAGACCGATCAGGCCACAATATCCGTCAGGACCTTCCCGAAGACATCGGTGAGCCGGAAATCACGCCCGGAGTGGAAGTAGGTGAGCTCCTCGTGGTTCAGCCCCATCAGGTGGAGGATGGTGGCGTGCAGGTCGTGCACATGAGCCTCCCCGCCGGTGACATGGAATCCGAATTCGTCAGTGGCTCCCTGCACCGTGCCGCCCTTGATCCCGCCCCCGGCCATCCAGGTCGAGAATCCCGCGGCGTGGTGGTCTCGCCCGCCCGTCCCCACCGGGGTCCGGCCAAACTCCCCGGCCCAGACCACGAGGGTCTCCTCCAGCAATCCACGGGCCTTGAGGTCGGCCAGAAGACCAGCAATCGGCCTGTCGGTTTGATTACAGAGTTTCTGGTGCCGTTTGTCGTTGTCGCCGTGCGTATCCCAGTTCGAGTGATAGAGCTGCACGAAGCGGGTCCCGCGCTCCACCAGGCGGCGGGCCATGAGGCAGCTCTTGCCGAACCGGTCAGCGTCACCCCCTCCGATTCCATAGAGCTTCCTCGTGGATTCGCTCTCCCGGGAAAGGTCCACCGCCTCGGGAGCATGAGCCTGCATGCGGTAGGCCAGTTCGTAGGCTTCGATGCGGGCGGCCAACTCGGAATTGGCCGGCAGCCGGGCCTGGTGCTCGCTATTCCACCTCGCCAGCAGGTCCAGTTGGTCGCGCTGCGTTTCCCGCGAACGATTCATGGCTGGCACCAGATTGGGAACAGGGGTTCCCGAGGTCTTAAGGACGGTCCCCTGGTAGCCCGAGGGCATGAAGCCCGCGCCCCAGTTCTGGGCTCCGGAATAGGGGGCCCCGTTCACCAGCACCACGAACCCGGGCATGTTGTTGTTGGGTGATCCCAACCCATAGTTGGCCCACGACCCCAGGCAAGGGAGCCCCTGGCGGACAAAGCCGGTATTCATCTGCAGGGAGGCTGCCCCGTGGGCCGCACTGTCCCCCTTCGTTCCGCGAATAACCGCCATCTCGTCGATGTGCTCCCGCAGATGGGGGAAGAGCTCGGAGACCTCGATGCCCGACTGCCCGCAGGCCTGGAACTTGAAGGGAGAGCCCATGAGCTTGCCCTTTCCCTTCTGGCTCACGCCCTGGGCCGGCTTGAAGTCGTAGTCCTCCCCGTGCCGTTTGTTGAGAACGGGCTTGGGATCAAAGGTATCGATGTGGCTCGGCCCACCTACCATGAAGAGAAAGATGCAGTGCTTCGCCCTGGCCGGGAAATGGGCGGAAGGCGTGATCCCCCCGGCCCGGGCCCCGTCGCGCGCCAGCATCCAGGCCATGGCGGTGCCGAAAAACCCATTGCCTGCCTGCCAGAGGAACTCGCGCCGTGTCCGGCCGCAGGAAAAATGGAAGGAGCTGGCAGGCCTGTTCATCATTCCTAACGGTAGGCAAACTCGTTGGTGTTGAAGAGAACGAGGGCCAGCGAGGCCAGCGGATCGATCTTTTTCTCCCGGGCCACCCGGGCCAGGAGCTCCTGCGCTTCCCCGATTTCCTGCGTGCTCGGCGGACGGCAGAGGATCAGGTCAAAGGCCGCCCGGATCTGCGCCTCCTCTCCGTCGATCTCCCCCAGGCGTCCCGCCAGGTGCATGGTCTGCTCGTTGACAAAACGCCCGTTGAGCATGAGCAGCGATTGCACCGCGGTGGTCGAGATGGTGCGCCTGGCACAACTGCAGGAGGAATCCGGATTGCCCAGGACCGCGAGCTCCGGCAGCGGGATGGCACGCTTGGCGAAAACGTAGACACTGCGGCGGGAGGCCTCCTCCTCGGTCGAGTTTTTCCAGTCCGCCCCCGACGAGGCCCCCACCACCTTGTCCGCAAAGGGCGGATAGACGGGCGGGCCCTTCATCTGGAGGTTCAGTTTGCCGCTGGCCGCCAGGATCGAGTCCCGAATGGCTTCGGCTTCCAGCCGGTGCAGGGGCCATCGGGAATAGAGCGCGTTGTCCGGATCGGACTCGGGATCCGGATGACTGGCGGAGAGGCGATAGGTGCTGGAAAGCACAATCTGGCGGTGGAGGGGCTTTAACTTCCAGCCCCCCTCGATGAGCGCATTCGCCAGCCAGTCCAACAGGTCCGGATGGGTTGGCGCTCCGCCCTGGAGACCAAGATTGTTGCCGTCCTTCACCAGGCCCCGCCCAAAGTGGTAGTGCCAGACCCGGTTGGCCATCACCCGGGCCGCAAGGGGTGCCTGCGGTCCCACGATCCACTCCGCCAGGGCCCGCCTCCGGCCCGCGGAATGATCCGTCGGCCGGGGCTCGGGAAGGGTGCCCCGGTCCAGAATCACCGGCACCCCAAAGGCTATCTCCTCGCCCTTCTGGTGCACGTCCCCACGAATCCGGAGGTGGGTCGCCTTCGGCCGGGGTCCCCGGTCCGGGTAGACCCAGCCCATCATCGGTTGCGGTTTCGCCTTCTCGATCGCCGCCAGTTTCTGCTCATGCTCCGACAGCCTCCTGCGCTCCTCTTCGGTGGCCCCCTCCCGCACTGCCGAGCGCACGCGCTTGCGCTCCTTCTCAAGCATGTGCCGGTGCTCCTTGGAGCGCTTGTCCGGGGCCAGGGAGATCGCCTCTATGGTCAACTGCAACTGCTTGTCATCAAGTTTCGCCTTGCGCCCCTCGGGCAGGCCATCCTTCTGCCAGCGGCTCAGGATGGGAAGCCACGCTCTTTCCTCGGAGGCCCGTTGCGGTTCGAGGGTTTCCTTCTGATAGCGCTCTTCCTCTTCCCGGTGCCGCTTCTTTCCTTCCTCTCTTCCGAGCTGCCGCTCCTTGCTGGTCACGTCCAGCGATTCGAAGGCCGCCAGGAAGCGGTAATAGTCCTGCTGGCTGAAGGGTTCGAACTTGTGATCGTGACAGCGCGCACATTGCAGGGTCTGTCCCAGGAAGGCCATCGCAGTCGTGCCCACCATGTCGTCCAGGGTGTCGTAAATCGCAACCTCCCGGTCCGCGGCGATGGTATCAAAGGTGCCCAGGCTCAGGAAGGTGGTGGCAATCTGGCTCTCCAGGCTCGCGTCGGCGAGTTCGTCCCCCGCCACCTGCTCGCGAACAAAGCGGTCATACGGCTTGTCCTCGTTGAAGGCCGCGATGACGTAATCCCGGTAGCGCCAGACGAACTTCTTGTACTCGTCCCGCTCGTAGCCCTTGGACTCGGCATAGCGAACGACATCCAACCAGTGGCGCCCCCAACGCTCTCCGTACTGAGGGCGGCTCAGGAGATCGTCGACTATCTTTGCATACGCTTCATCATCCGGATCCCTGAGAAAACCCTCCACTTCCGCGGGGGTTGGTGGCAACCCCGTCAGATCAAGATGGACCCGCCGCAACAGCGCCTGCGGGGCGGCTTCCGGGGCGGCTTTCCCTCCCTCTCCGGCCAGAGCGGCAAATACAAAATTGTCAACCGGGGTGCGAATCCGGAAGCCCTCCGGTTTCGGCAGCATCGGCGCGTCCAGTTCGCTCCAGGCCCAGTGGTCTTGAGCCACCGGATCATCGGGCTCGATCGCGAGGGCCGGAATGGTCAGCAACAACCCTTCCATCACCAGAACCCACTTCATGATCACCTTGTCGATGTTTCAGTATACCCCGTCCGTAAAGCCGCACTTTCGGGGTTTTCCCGGGCAGGGCGACTTTTCCCGGTGCCCCGGGCCGATTCGCGTCCCGGGAAGCTACTCCTTCGTCCAGATCCGCGTGTTGAGGTTCAAGTCCTCCACGATCTGGAAACAGGCCGATAGCTGGTTGAGCAAGCCACGGACCTGGTCGGGAGAGGAGGCAGGTCGCGAGAACTTTGGTTCGAACCAATCCTTTGTGCTGGGTATAGCAATAAAGACTTGGGGGCCCCTGAACGCCAATCGCAGATCCTTTCCGAGGCGGGCGCGCAAGGTCAGGATCTGCTTCTGCATCTCAGGGGTCAGGATGTAACTGGCCTCCAAGGGATCCGTAGCACGCACCACAAAGGCCTTTTCGAATTCCGGGTTTTCGCCCCGTAAAAGGTGTTCTCCATGGTCTGTCCCCAGTTTCTGGAAGGCCCGCCCCAGCCACCCAAAATGCTTCTCGGCGAAGTCCGGGATCACGAATACATCCCCCTGAAGCTCCCCGGGGAAGGCAGCAACCGCGAGCAGGCCGTCAAAAATCGTCTTCGTAGATGTTCGTGTCTCCCCATCGCTCCGGGAAGTGGTCTCATTTTGGACCAGGATTTCACCGATCTGGAAATCGGTCTCCCCGATGTAGCCCGTCAGATAGTCCTCGCTCTCATAGACGTTGTATTCCTGCTTGTAGAGGCCGCTGTTATAGAACCAGTGTTGTCCGAAATTTCCTTCACTGTAGTAGGCCATGTCCGGCTGGATACTCCGAACCAGAGCAGGAATCACCTGGCTCTTGTAGGCAGCGCGGTAGCGGGCACCCGGCCCGAACACAAAGAGCGAGCACAGGACAAGCGTTCCGATGAGCGCTAACGCCCCGAGGGCAGACCAGCGGCCGGAATCACCGGTCCCCAACTTCAGCGACGCGGCGACCATGGTGAGGCTAAACCATCCACAAAGAACCGTGGCGAGCACGGCCACTCTCTTTTTCCGCAGCTCCTTCCGGCGAATGGCCTCGAGTTGGTGGAACTCGTCGGAGAGTCCCGTCCCCAGGGGGCCTTCCTCGGTGCGATGCTCATGGCCTTTGGCTCCGCTAGATCTGGACATCAGTCACCTTGCGTTGGCTCTCGGGAGTTTCAAACCAGTCCTGCACGCGGAATCCGCAGATTCCCGCCATCACGCTCCCCGGGAACATTTCCACTCCCTCGTTCCATTCCGTGACCGTCGCATTAAAAGCCCGTCGCGCCGCCGCGATCTGCGATTCCACTTCAGTCAGGTTCCGCTGCAGATTGAGGAACTGCTCCCCCGCCTTGAGTTCGGGGTAATCCTCCGCCAGCATCATGACGCGGGACAGGCCCGCCCCCAGGTCCTGCTCGTATCTGAAGCGCTCCGGGCTGTCCGATTCCACCGCCTCAATCCCCCTCCGGGCCCTCGTCACCCTTTCAAACACCCCCTTCTCATGTGAAGCGTAGGCGCGGACCGTCTCAACGAGCTGCGGAACGAGATCCCAGCGCTTCTTGAGCTGGACATCGATGGAGGCGAAGGCGTTGCGCAGCCGGTTCCGACGACTCACGAAGCCGTTATACATCAGGACCAGGATGAGGAGAATGATCCCCAGCAGAATCCCCAGCGTTATCAAAAGCGGTCCCATTCGCCCATTAATACGCTTTGCTGAATTAATTCTCCACCAATAATTTAATGGCCGTCGCTCCAAGAAATCCACTTCTTGGGTCCATCTGGCCCCTCGCCCGTGGGAACCCCGGAAGGGCTTTATCAACAGGCCTCTCCGCGCCTTCCTCTTCCGGGTCCCCCAAGTCTCCCCTGACGGCCGAGCGGCTCTTGAAGGTCGCGGCCGCCCACAGAGCGGGGGGCCAGGCCGGGGACGATGAAAAATAGGACGGGACGGGGCATGGAGTAAATGCTACCCGGGGCCAATTCGTCTCTCCAAGGTATGCCTTCCCTTCCTGCCCTCTTCTTTCTGGCCTGCGTCACGACTGCAACCGCCGCATGGCCTGAGGGCAAACGCTCCGAGTGGCAAGGGTATGCGCGCCTCGACTTCCCCCTGCCCGGGGACGGGGCCCGCTGCATCGTGGTCACACCCAAGGCCCCGGCCGAAGGCCGCCCCTGGATCTGGCGCGCCCGCTTCTGGGGACACCAGCCCGCCCTCGATCTCCTCCTCCTCGCCAAGGGCTTTCATCTCGCCTACTGCGAGGTGGGCGGGCTCTTCGGCGCCCCCGCTGCCGTGGAGCGATGGGACAAGTTTCACGCCTTTGCGGTCAAGCAGGGACTCTCTCCCCGGCCCGTCCTGGAAGGGATGTCACGCGGCGGCCTGATGATCGTGAACTGGGCCTCGGCCAACCCGGAAAAGGTCGCCGCCCTTTATGGCGACAACCCGGTCTGCAATTTCAACTCCTGGCCCGGGGGGAAAAACGGCAAGTTTTCCAAGGGCGACTGGCAGCGCTGCCTCAAGGCCTACGGAATCGCCCCGGAGACCGCACCTCAGCACCGGCAGCCCCTCAGCCCGACAACCCTCAAGCCGCTTGCGCAGAAGAAGGTGCCCATCGCTCTCGTCCTCGGGCTGGCGGACAAGGTCGTCCCGGTGGCCGAGAACGGGGAGCTCCTCGCCCGCAATTACCAGTCCCTCGGCGGTCCGGTCCGAGTCTGGCGCAAGCCGGGAAAGGGGCACCACCCCCACGGTCTGCACCCCCCGGACGAGCTCGCGGCCTGGTTACTCAAGGCGGTGAAGAAGGACTTTTAACTTTGAGCGGCGGCCCACCCGCCACATCCTGCCCTGGTGAAATCCTCATGGATCCGGTGGGACCGACTCGACCATATCGTCAACGTCCTCCCCCTCCTGCGCTTCCTCGCCCTCGCCGGGCTGATGATCTGCGGTTATCTCGGGATCCTCAAGCTCACCGGGCAGACAACCTCCATCGTCGGCTGTGGGACCGAATCTGGCTGTGACAACGCCCTCGGCTCTAGATGGTCCCAGTTTTTCGGGATCCCCGTCAGTGTTCTCGCCGGGGTCGTTTACCTCGCGCTGCTCATCACCACCTGGCGGCCCTCTCGTCCCCTCTACGGGGCTTTCGCCATCTGCCTCACCGGGGCGGCTCTCTGGTTTATCGGTCTGCTCTATTTCGACATCAAGGCGGTCTGTCCGTGGTGCCTCGCCATGCACACGATCGGCATCATCACCTCCCTCGTCCTGATTCTTTCACTGCACCAACTCCCTGCCTCCAATCCCAGGACTCCTCTTCGCTTCGCCCCCCTCGGGGCCGTGGCCGCCCTCCTCGTCCTCGCCCTGGGCCAGCTCCTCGGTCCCAAGCCTGACACCCACGCCCGGACCACCGAGGTGGTGCGTGATGCGGATCAGGGGAAGAGGGCCGAGGGCCGGGTGGTCTCCTTCTTCAAGGGCCGCAAACACTACAACGCGGTGACCATGCCTCACCTCGGCCCCTCCGGCGCGAAGCATGTCATGGTGAAGTACTTCGACTACACCTGCAGCTCGTGCCGGGACGTGCACGAGCATCTCCATTTCGTGACAGAGTCACACCCGGACACCTTCTGCATCATCCTTCTCCCGGTCCCCCTCAACCGCGCCTGCAATCCCTTCTTTCCCGCCAGCCTCACCGATCACGATCATGCCTGTGAACTGGCCCGCCTGAGCCTCGCGGCGTGGCGGGCCAATCCGGAACGCTGGCCCGAGGTCCATGAGCAGCTCTTCTCCCGCCCGGTTCTCCCGCCGGAAGTGGCCGAGGCCGCGGTGGGACAGATCGTCGGCTACGATGAACTGGCCGGAGCCCTGGAGGATCCCTGGATCAATCAGATCCTCGAGACCGGCATCAACGATTTCAAACAGATGATCCTCCACACCCGTGCCATGCCAAAACTGGTCGTCGGTGATGACGAGGTCCTGCACGGGGCGCCCCGTTCCAGGGAAGTTCTGCTCGAAAACCTTGAGCGGCTCTACCGGCTCGGGGAGTAGGACCGCCCACTCTTTCTTCCCCGGGAGCTCTCCTCCCCTCTTCCTCCATTTGCGAGAAAAGAGCAAATCCCTTGAATAGATTCAACCCGGCCGGGGTCAAACCGCAGGTAACCACCCCGCTCGAATCCATGACAAAAATACTCCTCACCATCGCTGCCGTGGCCCTCACCGGCCTCATTTCCGCACCTCGTGCTGAAGCTGGACACTCGTCTCCCAGTATAACCTACCGAAGCGGATGCGCTTCCTGCGGATGCCCGGTCTATACCCGACGTTACGTCCGGGGATACGACTGTCACGGCCACCCCGTTTTCGCCTACAGCCGGGTTCCCCAATCCCACGGACACTCGTGCCGTCACCGGGCCCAGCATCACAATCACCACTCCCGGGCCGTTATTTCCCGGAGCACGCATTGCTCCCAGCCCCGGATTACCCTGAGCAGTCACAGATCCCACGGACGCTCCTCCGGAATCTCCTTCCGTTTCTCGCTCGGCGGCCGCACGTGCCGCTGACCCCTCCGCCTCCGGGCGCTACATCTCACCATCTCAACCGCGGGGAGGACGATCGTCCTCCCCGTCTTTTTTTGTCCTTCTCCCGGAATACATCGACCTGCGAACGATGCTCCAAAGGAGAATTTAGCAGTGCCTTATTCCCTTTTTCCCTTTTAACTTCAAGTCCATGGTTCGTCTCCCTGCCCGCCTTCTCCCCCTCCTCATGGGGGTGCAGATCATGGCGGCGACTCCCCGGGCGACTGACGAAATTCTTTCCGCTCTCCAGACCCGCCTGGAGAACAATGCCGGCTTTGAGGATCTCCTCGAGCAGCTGAATAATCTCGAGCCCAAGGAGCTGGCGCGGCTCCAGGCCGAATACGACAAGGTCTGGCCCCGTATGCGCGATGCCTACCTGAAGGCTTTCCAGGAGGAAGCCACGGGGCAGAACTCAGGCTCAATGCGCCAGGCCAACCAGAAGGCGATCCGGGAAGCCCGGGAGACCTTTCACTCCGTGCGAATCATGCCGGAGGACCCCATGAAGGCCGCTATCATCGCCAGGAGCGAACCGGCAGTCGCGCTTCTCCACAAGCTACTGCTTCCCTCCTCCGGACGCATTCTCGGGATCGCAGGGGACCCTCTCAACAAACAGCGGGCCCGGGTCCTTCGCCTGGGCGAGTTCCGTGATGGGATCCTCAAGGCCGCCATCGCCATCGAGGACGCCGACTCGGTCGCCGGGGTGAACGCCGAAGAACAAACGATGGCCGAAGACCTCTCCGACTTGAGTCGCGATGGGCTGAGGGTCATGGAACATAACCGCAAGATCGCCGAGACGGAGATGGTCCCCCAGGCCGAATGGCGTGGAATCGAGGAACTCAACCAGATGCGCCTTCTGGTGGGCCTCAATGCCCTCCTTCTCGACCCGAGACTGTGTAACGCCTCCCGCGGGCACTCCGAGGACATGGCCACCCTCGGATTCTTCAGCCACACCTCGCCGGTGAAGGGAAAACAGTCCTTCGTCCAACGGGCCGCCCTGGCGGGCGCCTCCTCCAGCGCTGAAAACATCTTCATGGGCTCCAAAAATCCAAAGGCCGCAAACCGCGGCTGGTTCCGCTCCCCCGGTCACCACCGGAACATGTTCAATCCCGGCCACCGCCGGGTGGGCCTGGGCAACTACGGATCACACTGGACCCAGATGTTCGGGCGCTAGGATCCCGTCAGGGATCGCAGGGGCGACTCCCATCCGGCGATCGTTCCAACCTCAGGGGTTTTCCTTCGGGCATCTGGACCAGGGCCAGTTGCTGCCGACAGGTGATGAGGAGGGTCCCGTCCTCGGGGCGCCGCATCTCGAAGGCACACCAGAAGCGAACCCGCCCCCAGTCATCGAGCCAGCCCCGGGTCTCCAGCAAATCCCCCAGGCGTCCGGGTCTGCGGTAATCGATCTCGGTCCGCACCACCACGGGATAGACCTGGGTCTGCGCCATGCTCCGCAGGTCAAATCCCAGTTGCCCCGCCAGTCTGGTCCGGCACCTTTCAATCATCCGCAGATAGGCGAGGTTATGAACGACGCCCCCGACATCGGTGTCGTAAAACATCACTTCATCCTGGGTGCACTCCTCGGGACGAATCCCTTCCGGCTCAGCCATGACGGAAGTGTAGCGGACGAAAGAGCGGGGCACAGGGCAATCCGCTCTCCCGCGACCTTCCCGGAAGGCAAAGGGTTGCGTCGGGTCTGGGCATGGGAGAGACTTCGGCCGCATGCGCGCGTGCTCTCTGGTCCTCCTGTTTCACCTGCTTCCGCCCTCCCTGCCGGCGGATGTCTACGTGGGCCCGGATCCTGCCGCCGCTCTCTTCCGGCGGGACAAAATTCCCATCGACACTGACACCATGCGGGAACTCTCCCGGCACCTCACTGACCTGGCCCGCCGCGAAATGGCCCGGGACCCCGTCCAATTGCGGGCCACCGCCCAGTTGCTCGCCATCGCGCTACGTCTCGATCCCGCCAACCGCCCGGCCCGCGAGACCGACAAGGCCCTCAGAGAAGAACGCCCGGTTGATCCTTTTGGCGGCGACATCAATGCCCCGCTACGCCAGACCTGGGGTATCGCCGACTGGCTCGTCGACCCCAAAGCGGGCGACGCGGGCGGGCGTCTCGGCCACCAGATCATCGACGCCCTCGTCGTGATCAATCCCCGGAGCCCGCTCGCCAAGCTCCATGATCCGCAGGGGGAAGCCGCCCGCTGGCAAAATGTGGTCCAGCCTCTCGCGGCTTACCGTCGGAGTCCGGAACCGGAGAAGAGTCCCGCCCCGCCACAACCGGAACCCCCGCCCATCGAGCGTCCGCCCATCCTGCTCCGGCAGGCCAGCACACAGACTCCCCTCTTTCTCTACGACAAGGATCTCCGCCGACACCTGCGTATCGTGACGCTTCAGATGCAGGTCGAGGAACTGGCGCAGCCCGATCCTTTCACCTTCTCCCTCCTGCCCGCCATCGAGTCCCCCGACATCGATTCCGCCCGCAACGAGGCCCGGAAGCTCCTAGAGAAAAGCTGGCCCAATCTTCCCATCCAGCACATCGCCCGAATCTCGACCGGCGAGGAACGCTATGCCTCCAAGAACGAGCAGGCCATCTCGGGGCCGGCCGCACTCCTCATGCACGCCGCCCTGGCCGGCAAACAACTCCGCCCTGATGTCATCTTCGTGGGCGAGCTGACACCCGATGGCAACCTGACCAGACCGCGCCAGAGCTGGGACTACCTGCGGGCCCTGCGGGTCACCGGGGGTGGCCGCCTCCTGGTGCCCGCTGATTTCGAACCGGAGCTGCGAGCCATGATCGCCCTGGAAGATCCCGCCTTCTTCCTGCGCTGGGAGGTCCTCATCGTGAGCTCACTCGAAGTCGCCCTGAGCCTGGCGGCCGTGGACGGGGACCCCGAGGGCCTGGCGGTCACCTCCGGGCTTTATACCGAGCTCCGCGAGGTGAGCCGGAACAAGGACGTGGGCCAGCTCTGTGTGAATGCCAAGGTGCGCGAACGCCTGACCGAGATCGTAAGCAAGGCGCCCTTCCACTACTCCGCCAGGATGCTCCTGACCCAGGGAAACGCCGCAGAACGACCCACCAGGGTGGAACGGGAAGTAGCTGCCCGCATCCTGCGCAGTGCCGTCGAGCCGCTGAGCGGGATTGTTCGCCCTCCCCTTTCCCAGCTCAGCGCGAAGCGCCTCATCACCACCGGGGAGGCCTCAGGTGCTGAGATCAAACGCTTCGCCAAGTTCATTTCTCCCAAGGAGCAGGATCTGGTGAAGGAGGCGCGGGAGATCGCACAGCTGGCCGAGGCCCTGGGCCAGGGCAAGCGCGACGGCGACCTGAGGGAGGGCGTGGTTTACTATCGCAAAATTCCCCTTGCGGACTACCATCATGGTCTGCAGACGAGGTTTTCCGCTTACCTCAGGAAACTGGCCCCCTTTACCCGCGAAACCATCCGGGTCGATCCGCCTCCCAACCCTGTCAAAGCACAGAAAACTCCCTGATTACACAAATTGTGGCGCCGGAATCGCTGCCCGGGTGTAACAAAGGCGCCCCCAGCCTCCCGGCCTACGCTTTTGCTTTAGCGAAGCACCGCAGATCGCATAAACTTCTTCAGCAGCATCAAGATGAAACCGACCCCTTACCGCGCTCTCGTCATTTGCGTCGTTCTCCTTTTCCCCGGGCTCAGAACCAACGTGCACGCTCAGGATGAAGATCGGCTCTTTTTCCTGCCGGACATGGAGACCGAGCTCTTCGACACCGCAAGCCTTGATTTTGGACGGCGGGGCACGTTCGACAAGTCGGGCCTGGTGGCGGCTCTGGCCCGGATCGCCAGTGACTTTGACCCGGAAGAGAAAAACGGCAAAGTCCCCAACCTGCTGCGCTCCAACGCCCTCGGAATCTCCGGTCGGATCAACCCCGACGCCAAGTCTTTCAAGACCACCTACGAACAGCTCGAGAAGGCCGCCGAGGCCTATGGCAGCAGTGGTACCAGCAAGGACCGCCTGGTGGGGAATATCTTCCGCGGCGTGCGCACCCTGCTGAAGGACAAGGGCAACGAGGACAACAAGATCTGCGCCGCCTATTGTGTGGACGTCGCCCTGCGTCTCCTGCCCGGCCACAAGTACGCCGGAGACCTCGAAAAGATCCAGCAGGACCTTGAAAAAGATGGTGTCGAGATCGACTGGGATCAGCTCCAGGGCAAGGCCGTGGTGAAGGAAACCCCCTGGAATCCCTTCGGGCAGGGAGGCCGCATGGAACCCCGCAGGGAAAAGATGCCCGGGGGCAAGGCCAAGGGCCTGGCTTCCAACCAGAGCTCGGTCGTCGGGCTCGTGGTGGTCACTCTCGGCAACGGAAAGCATGCCGGTGCCGCCGCCGAGATTATCGCAACCGCCCTCCGGGAGGAGGGCGTCAAGGGGGTGGAGTTCAAGATTGACCAGAAAGTAGGGGACATGATGGGCAACAGTCTCAAGTCCATCCGCGATTATTTGCGCGTCACCTATGAACCAAAGGAGATGGTGCCTGATGGCTATCAGGTGAGCATCGTCTTCCAGGACCGCGACCAGCGGGTGGACGGCCCCTCGGCGGGAACCGCCATGGCGCTGATGCTCGATGCTCTCTTCTCCGGAGAGAAGATCGATGACGAATTCGCCTGCACGGGCGGGATCACGCCCAACGGAAAGGTAACCAGCATCGGAGGCGTCGCCGCCAAGATCCGCGGTGCAACGCGGCGCAAGTGCAGGATCGTCGGAGTGCCCGACGGCAATGCCAAGGGCGTGAACGACATCCTCGTGCTCGACGGGATTCAGCCGCTTCTGGATATCCAGATCTTCACCATGAAGGACATGGACGACGCCCGGGCCCTCTCCCGTGCCGAGAAGGACAAGGACGTGCAGTCCACCCTCGATGATTTCAAGTCGGTGGCGGACGTGATCACGGAGCAGGGCGATGCGGCTCTCAATAACAACCGCGTCCAGGAACGCCTGGAGGAGGTCCTCAAGAAAATGCCCAATCACATCTCGGCCCAGCTTCTCCTCGACCACATCCGCGAAAAGGCCTCCGAACAACTCTCGGTCGGGGGCAGTTTCCACGAGATTGATTCCCGTGCTTCGGGCGTCTTCAGCCGCGTGCAACGCATGATGTTCCGCGAGAAGTTCAGCGAGGGCGCAGCCGCCCGCACCGACGCAGAGGACGCCCGCAAGGAGCTGGCGGAGCTCGACGGCAAGGTCCACGAGAAATTCGGGGATTATCACAGCGCTGCGATCGATCTCTGCCAGACAATCGAGGAGGGCATCCAGGACGGAGAGAAGGAATTTCTCAAGACGCTCAAGAGCAAATGGGCCAAGATCTCCAGTATCCGCAAGAAGCTCCGGGATGACCCCGAGATCTTTGAGGAGATCCGCGGGTAGAGTGGAGTGCGGCCCTGCCACCGTCGCGAGTCACCGCCCGCAGTAGAACGGAATCCCGGCTGCCTGTGGCCCCGGTCTGCCAAAGACCTGCTACGCCAGAATCCCCTTCACCACCTTGCCGCCTATGTTGGTGAGGCGGAAGTCGCGGCCCGAGTAGCGGTAGGTCAGCTTTTCATGATCAAAGCCGAGCAGGTGGAGGATGGTGGCCTGCAGGTCGTGAACGTGGACGGGCTCGTCCTCGGCCTGGAACCCGAAGGGATCCGTGCTTCCATGCACATGGCCCCCCTTCACTCCGCCCCCTGCCAGCCAGACCGTGAACCCATAGTGGTTGTGGTCTCGGCCGTTGATCTTTCCTGCATTGGATCCTTTTTTTGGCATCTCCACGGTGGGAGTCCGTCCGAACTCTCCGCCCCACATGACCAGGGTCTCCTCCAGAAGGCCGCGCATCTTGAGGTCCTTGAGGAGAGCGGCCACAGGCTGATCACACTCCCTCGACAGCTTCCTGTGATTCTTCTCCAGGTCGTCGTGATTGTCCCAGGGTTGCCCCGCTCCGTGCCAGACCTGCACGAAACGCACTCCGCGTTCGATGAGCCGCCGGGTAATGAGCATCTGCCGCGCCTGGGTTCCGCTTCCGTACATCTTCCGGATCTCCTCCGGTTCCTTGCTTATATCAAAGGCATCGGTCGCCTCCATCTGCATTCGGTAGGCCAGCTCGAAGGACTGCAGGCGGGCCTCCAGCCGTGTGTCATGGCTTCTTTGCTTCTGATGGTCCTCGTTCAGCGCTCGTAAAAGATCGAGTTGGCGCCGTTGTTCGCTGTCTCCCATCCGGCTCTCAATGTGTTCCACCAGTTTTTTCGGATCGGAGTGCCTGGTGTCCACGTAGGTCCCCTGGAAGACCCCCGGCAGGAAGGCCGACTGCCAGTTCTGGGTTTCCTGAATGGGATAGCCGCCCGGACACATGGCCACGAATCCCGGCAGGTTCTGGTTCTCCGAGCCCAGCCCGTAGGTGACCCAGGAGCCCATCGCCGGCCGCACCAGGCGTCCGTCCCCACAGTTCATCAGGAGCAGGGAGGGTTCATGGTTGGGCACATCGGCATGCATCGAGCGAATCACACAGAGCTCATCCGCCATGCTGCCAACCTGGGGAAAGAGGTCGGAGACTTCCATCCCGCACCGCCCCCTTTTGGTAAACTTGAAGGGCGACTTGAAGGCCGCTCCCGTGGGCCGTTCCGTCTTAAGCATCTTGGGCAACTCCTGACCATGCAGCTTCGTGAGTTCCGGCTTGGGATCAAAGGTGTCGAGATGGGAAGGCCCTCCGTTCATGAAGAGATGGATGACGGCCTTGGCCTTGCCGGGAAACTGCGGCCGGCGCGGAGCAAGTGGGTTGAGGTCCAGGCCGGAACCCTTCCCCTCCGCAGCGGCCACCAGCCCGGGAACGCCATTCAGGGCCACTGCCGCCATCCCCATCCCGGCGCGCGACAACATCTGCCGCCTGGTCAGGAAGAGGTGCTCTGGATTGAACGCGTGATGTGACATTTTTCTCCTCTGGATCGGCAGGACCTCAGGTCAGTCCACATAAAGAAACTCGTTGGAAAGAAGCAACACCTGAGCGAGCAACGGCCACCGATCGAGTGCCGGGCCCGAGAAGCCGGCCTGCGCCTCGGCCAGGGGGAGCTTCACCCCGTCCTCCCGAATGACCGGGGCCCAATGAAAACCATCCCAGGCCTCCTCCCCGGTCGATTCAACGAGGAAGTCCACGCTCTCCCCGGCAGCAACCTGCAAGGTGAGCTCAGTCCCTGACTTTGCTCCGGGCTCCACCGTCCATTTCCCGAGGATCCTGTTGCGTGCCACCACCAGACCACGCACTGCATCCCCTTTTCTGGTGGGCCGCGCCAGCTCCCCGGAAACCCGGATCATGGCGTTCCTGGGTGCCACCCACCGCAGGATGGCTGCGTGGTCACCGTGCCCCGGGTGCCCCCCGGCCGCGTGCCAGTGGACCCAGCCGGTCTTCTGGTCGGGGAGTTCCGGCCCGCCCTGCCAGACCTTGCCCGTGAAATGTGGCAGGGGGTGAAAATCAACTCGTCCCGAGTCGCGATGATGCCGCCCATGGCCATAGCTCCAGGCTCCTGCACTCTGCCGCAGGCTTGGCTTCGCGCTGCCGAGAAACCGCCGTGCACGTGCCTGCTCCGCCGGAGAGGGCACCCGTTGAAGAACCCGCAGATAAAGCGCCACGATCCGGGCCTCCTCATCCTGATGGGAGGCCGTGGCCGCAGCGCTGACCCTGGCTTCCCCATGGAGGAAAGGGCTGTTCATGAGATAGAGCGCCTGTTTGGGGGTGGTCGTGGAAGCCCGCTTTACCGCCGGCTGGCTGGAATCGGGAAAGTCGAAGATGCGGAAGAAGGAGGGCGTGTTCTGCCGTTCGATCAATCCGTAGATGGTGCGCCGTCCTGGAAAGGGCGCTTCGTGAATCCTGACCGGTCGCCCGCCCAGCTTCCGGTCGAGTCGGCCGCTCGCCTGCAAGGTGGTGTCACGCCAGGATTCAAGATCCTTCCGGTGTCTGTTGCCGCGGGCATAGTACCGGTTCTCGGGATCATGTTCGCCCAGCTTGTCGTCCGCAAAACTGCTGCGTCGCCACGCCCGGGAGGTCATGATGTGGCGCACGAGGCCCTTGATGGACCAATCGTGGTCCCGGAGATAGAGGGCCAGATGGTCGAGGAGCTCGGCCTGCAGGGGGGGCTGGGCCTGCATTCCGAAGTCTCCCGGGGTGCTCACCAGGGGCGATCCCATCACATGCATCCAGACCCGGTTCGCACAAACCCGGGCGGTGAGGGGGTTGTCCGGCCTGGTCAGCTCCTGCGCCAGTTCAAGTCGTCCGCTGCCCTTCTCAAAGATACGATCCGGGGCGTCGCGGAAAAAGGCGGGAAAGGCCCGCGGAACTTTCGCTCCCCGGTTTCCCTGCTGTCCCCTCTCGAAGATCACCGGCTCGCGGGGATGGGAGCGATCCCTTACTGCCATGGCCCGCAAGGGGGCATATTCCGATTTGCCTTCCAACTCATCGAGCTTGGCAAGAAGCCCACGGTAGTTCCCACTTTCACTTTGATTGAGTTTGCTGAGAGCGGCCTTGCGATCGAACTTGAGAGGGTCAGCAGGCCGTTGATACCCCTTGATCTTCCCGGCCGCGTAGTCGTGGGCGGCGTTGGCACGCTTGATGAGTTCCTCCCGGAATTTCCGGTAGCCGGGCGAGTCCTCCGGCATGCTGATAACCGGCAACTCTCCTTCGGGAACTTCCTCGGTGCTGTCGAAGACCCCGTAAATTCCGTAGTAGTCTGCCATGGTGAGCGGATCGCTCTTGTGATCGTGGCAGCGCACACACTGCATGGTGAGCCCCATTGTGCCACGGAAGATAACATCGATCCGGTCTGCGATGATGAGGTCCTGCTTGTTGAGGTAACGCCGTCCAAGGGTGAGAAAGCCGAGAGCGGCCTGTTCCCCCACGGGGACATCCATCAGGTCGGCCGCGATCTGGCGCCGCAGGAACTCGTCGTAGGGCAGATCTTCATTGAGCGAACGCATCACCCAGTCCCGGTAGGTGAAGGCATAGGGAAAGATACGTCCGCCCGTGAAGTTGTAGCCCTTGGTATCCGCGTAGCGTGCCACGTCCAGCCAATGGCGTGCCCAGCGTTCCCCGAAGTGCGGAGAAGCCAGGGCCTCCTCGACGACTTGCGCGCTCCATGCCGGCAACGCCCCCTGCTGTGCCAGGGCCCGCGCGCGAAGGTCGGAATCCGGCTGCAGACCGGTGATCACATGCCACGCACGGCGGAGAAGAATTTCGCGCGAGGCCTCCGGACCCGGGGTGAGATTCCGTTCCCGCTGCCGGATGGCGAGCAGCTCGTCGATGGGGTGCCCCTTCCCCGGAAGCGCCGGCCGGACGGGGGACTGGAACGCCCAGTGCGAGCTGGCCTCATCGGGCGACACCCCCCCCGGCGCGGTGATCGGAAGAAGCACCGCGATCCCAAGGAAAACAGGCGCAGGAACTCGCACAGGCATCGGACGTTACCCCCAGAAAATGTCTGCCCTTTCCCCTTTTCGCAAGAGCAACCGTTGGGGCAGGAAAGGAGCGCCTAGAAGGATCTGTTGAAGGAGAGCATCAGCCCATGAAACCGCGAATGATAGTCCCCCGCCACCAGGTCGCCTGCGTCGAATCCCGCCGTCCTATCCTCTACCGTGCGGTCGGAGAACGCATATTGATAGGCAACGTCGATGGTCCAGTCTTCCGCCTTGTAGCTCACCCCCGCACTGAGCCAGTGACGGTCGGCATCCGCAATGGCAGGATTGAAATTTAGATCCGGTTGACTGTTCTCAATGAAGATGTAGCCCGCGTTGAAGGCCCAGGTCTCGTTCGGCGCATAGGTCACCCCGATGCCATACATGAAATTTGATTCCCAGTTAAATGGCAATGGAGTGTCGGGAGAAAAGGCCTGCCGCAACGTTGACGTGCCAAGTCGTTTCCAGTTCACCCATTCCACATTGGCCTCGATGGTCCAATGGTCATCCGGCCGGAAGGCATACCCGACAACCAGCGTATCCGGAGTGACGAGATCCAGCGACGCCCGGCCATTGGGGAGCCCTACGGCGGGAGCTCCCCCGGAACCCTCCAGGTCGAGGTCCGTCTTGGCACGATAGGTCACCCCGAAGGAGTGCTGCTGATGCGGGTTCCAGAGGAGGGAAGCGATCCAGTTGGCCGCTACATCGTCGCCCTCGAATTCAAACTCGGCTCCCGGAGCAAGCTGGGGTGCGGCCAACTGTTTAAGGGTCCCATCAGCATAAGTCACCCCGATCCCGCCCCCGATCGAGAGGCTGTCGCTCAGCTCATACGCCAGGACTCCCCACGCGGTGGCATACTTGAGGTCTGTCTCGGTAGACACCGCTCCAAACGGCGTCGACGCGCCCCAGTCTGTTCGCAAGCCGAAGGGCGCATTCAGACCAACCCCGACCGCCAGGCTGTCGTTGAGTGGGGCCGCCACATAAAGCTGAGGGACCGGGATGAACTCCGCATCGTTCTTGTGAGTCCGCCCATCGAGATCGGTCTCCGCCTCTATTCCGAGCTGCACGGCATAGACCCCGGCATGGACCGCCAGAGAGTCCAGCTGGGTCAGCCCCGCGGGGTTATAGTAAACGGCAGAGGGCCGGTCGGCAGTTGCCACGAAGGCATTTCCCCGTGACGCGGCAAAGGGGTCCTGCACGGGAATGTAGAAGCCGTTGGCCCGGAGACCGGGTTGGGCAGACAGCAGCAGGGCTGCGGCAAGCACGCCTGCTGAAGCCTGGCGGCACTGAATGTTATGGAGGTTCATGTCGAGGAGTATGGGCTGGATTGACCTTATTGGGAATCGAAGATGGTGTGTTCCTCGGTGAGGAAGATCGAAGACCGGGAGAGATCGCAGAAGGTGGCCTCATCCTCAATGAGTTTCTCGTGGGCCGCGGCCCCTTCCGGGGTCTGCATGGCACCCACCAGTTCCTCATGAGAATTCCACCAGATCTCGGTAATCCCATCGAAAGCCCCGGAGGCGCCCCGTCCCCCTTGTGCAATCTCGTTGAGAGGAGATTCCAGGAGGTGGCTCTGGACGTATCGCTGCGCCTTCAGGACTTCCGCAAAACTCTGCACCAGCGGCCCGTGATTGTCCTTCCAGTAGCGATAGAATTCTTCCGGGGACATCCCGGCCTTCCGATGGACACAGTAAACAAGCTTAATCATTTCGATGGAGGTTGAATGGGATTATTGGGGTTCAGGATTGTCCCGCTACTCAACGAAGCGCGACCAGAAGAGTTCGTTGCCCACCAGGTCGGCGGCCAGTTCCTCGAACGGATCATCGGGCGCCCGTTCAATCCGCGACACGTCGAATCCAATCCGCAACCGCGCTTCAGTCCGGTTCGGATCGGGCAAAAAGTCCATCACGCCCCCATGGTGAGTGATGCGCAGGCAGGCTCCTATGAGGTCAAGGGCCTGCCTGGAGGGTTCCTCCGCACTGGCGCTCATGGCGGGCGCGAGCACGGAACGCACCGGGCGCCCCGGGAAGACCAGTTCAAGGCCCGACAGGCACTCCTCCAGACGAACCACCCCTTCTCCCTCCACCGCTTTCGCCAGGGCCTTGATGAAGGGGCCGATTACGCCCTGAAGATCGCTCAGGGGCCCCGGCCAATCCGGCGGATTGGCCCGCGCCTCGCCCCACTCCAGGGCGGGACTTCCCGCCACCACGGGCTTCAGGGCCTCGCCCACCGTGCAGCGACGGTCAAAGTCCAGGTCGGCAGGACTGGTGAGATCGGATGGCAGGGAGGTATTGACCGCGCCGAGGAACGACAGGTGCCGCCGATAGAGCTCGCGCCACGAGAGCCCCTCGGATCCGATCGACTCGGGCACCGGCTTCTCGTGAGGCTCTTCCGAGAGACGGACGATCGCCCTGAGGGCCTCGCCAACGTGGCGGATTCCGGCATCACGAAAGATGGCCAGGGCCGCAAGGGACACGATCCGGTCAGAGGCCGCCAGCATATCCACACTCATCATCTTCTGGCGCACCAGTTCCTCGCGCTCAAGACGCACCATGTAGAGTTCCATGGCTCGCTTGAGGGTGACCTCCAGTTCGGGAACCTCCCAGGGCTTGGTGACATAACGATAAATCCCTCCCTTGTTGACGGAAGAGACCGCGGCGTCAATGTCCGCGTAGGCCGTGGAAAGGATCCGCACCACGCCAGGCTTGAGGAGGGCGACCTTTTCAAGGAACTCGCTTCCGGTTTCATTCGGCATCCGTTGGTCGGTCACCACCACGCCAATCTCATCCTGGTATTCGCGAAATCGTTCCAGGCCCGCTACCCCGTCTTCCGCAAGAACAATGCGGAAAGCCTTGCCGAAGAGTTTCGCGAAGTACTTGCGGGTTCGCTGTTCATCATCAACGAAAAGAACAAGGTGTTGCCGGTAATCTGGAGTTTGCAGGCTCATTTCTTCCAGGCTTCTTCGAGTTCAACCGCCTCAGAACGGGACTCGCGCCGGGACGCGGATCCCTGCTCCGACTCCGGATCTTCGCTGTCCGTTTCGCATCCGGAGTCTACGTCCCCCTGCCACGGCTGCGGAACCATGACGCTGAATACGGTAAAGTGCCCGGGATCACTTTCGACCTCAATTCTCCCCTCGTGCGATTCCAGGATCCGGTGACAGATGCTCAGGCCCAGGCCCATCCCCTCGCCAACATCCCGCTTCGTAAAGAAGGGATCAAAAATGTGGTCAAGGTCCTCGGGGTCGATTCCCGGCCCGTTGTCCCGCACCCGGATGCAGACGTATTGCTCCCCTGCCCGTTCGGAGGAAACCTCGATCTGGGGATGGACCCCCCGCTCTCTCGCCCCCTCCAGGGCCTGGGCGGAATTCTGGATGATGTTGACCAGAACCTGGCAGAGCTGGTTGGCGTTGCCGCTGACCTTGTGACTCTCCGACACATTCATGTTAAACTCAATGCCCTGCAGTTCGCCGGCCAAAAGCCGCCGCGCGTTCTCAACTGCTTCCCCGACGACCACTTCCTCCTTCATGGCAACCTCGCCCTTGGTGAAGGAGCGCAGATCGCTCACAATCCGGATCACCCGACTCACACCCTCCTCGGCATCTGCAACGGTTTCCTCAAAATCGGCCCGTTCGTCTTCGGTCACGTCCTCGGTGTACATCCGCAGGGCATGCAGGGCAGTCCTGACGTAATTCAACGGGTTGTTGACTTCGTGCACGATCCCCGCGCTCATGCGGCCAAGCGAAGACAGGGTTTCCGCCTGGAGCAGCCGGGCTTCGTTCTCCTTGATCTCATCCAGAGCAACATCACGCTCTTCCACCGCCACTCGCAGCTCCTGGTTGATGATGCCCAGTTCCCGCTGATACTTCTGCCTGTCAAGAAGGTTGCGGATCCTGAGACGTAGCTCCGCGGTCGTGAAGGGCTTGGTGAGGAAATCGCTCACCCCCGCCTCCAGAGCCTGGATCCTCGGAGTCTCATCCGCCGCCGCGGTCACCAGAAGGATGGGCACCTGGGACGTCGGGTTGTTCTGGCGCAGGCGTTGCGTCAGAGTGATGCCATCCATCTCCGGCATCATGTAGTCAAGGATGATCAACTGAGGCTGGAACTGCCGGGCCTGTTCCCACGCCTCCAGACCATCACAGGCCTCCAGCACGCCGCAACCCATCTCCTCCACCTCCCCCTTCAGGAAGCGCCGCAACCCGGTCTCGTCCTCCGCGATGAGAACCAGTTCCTTATTGGCAGAGCCTTCCACGCCGGGTTCCGCCGTAACCGCCGGGTCGAGGAGCGAGGGCGCGCTGTCAATGGTGCCCAGCGCACCCCTGATGCGGGCCCTGTTGTGAATCTCGGTCAGCGGATCCTCATCGTCTGGCATCTCGGTTTCGGAGTCACCGGGTGGCACCAGGAGTGGAACGGAAATGGTAAACTTCGTCCCTTTCCCGTACTCGCTCTCGATTTCAACCGCGCCATCCATCGATTCGGTCAGGCTCTTCACCAAGGCAAGGCCGATCCCGACTCCGTGGTGCTTCTTGGCCGCGGAAGTATCGGCCTGCCAGAATCGCTCGAAGGCCGAATTGACCTGGTCCTCCCTCATGCCCGCACCATTATCGGTCACCTTGAGGATCAATCGTCCGCTTTCAAGTCCCGCGGTGAGAGAGACCTCCCCGCCGGTCGGAGTGAACTTGAGGGCATTTACCGCAAGGTTGAGAACGACCTTCTCCAGGCGATCACGGTCGAGATACACTTCCTCTTCTTCGCCGCAGGCCGCGTTCCAGCTGAGATTGATCCGCTTCCGGTCCGCCATGGGCTGAAGGTTGCGGCCGAGCCCATCAATGAACGTGAAGGGGCTAAAACACTCCGGTCGCATCGGCATGTCGCCACTGTCCATGCGCACAAGATCGAGGATGTCATTAATGAGACGGAGAAGCCGCATGCCGTTGTCCTCCAGGCCCTCCACCAGTTCGGCAAGCTGGGCATCGTTGCGCACCGCGTTCAGGTTGTGCATCTTCTCGATGGGCGCGAGGATGAGCGTCAGCGGCGTGCGGAGCTCATGGCTGATATTGGCGAAGAACCTGGTCTTTGCCTCGTCGAGATCCTGGAGCTTGCGGTGGTTTTCCGTCAGTTCCTCCTGCTGAGCCATTACCTCTTCCCGCAGACAAAACTCGGCGAATCGCAGGCGGTTATAGAAATAGAGGCCGATACATACAAAGGCTGCCGTGACGAACAGAAAAAAGAGCGCAATCGTAATGCTCTCGACACCGGTCTTCGTTCCGAAGGCAACTCCCAGGTAGCCGGCGATGCAGAGCAGGGAATTGATCAGCCCATCGGCGCACCTCCATCGCAGGAGCAAAACCGCACCAACCATAACCAGGTTGAGCCCCGCGTAGTAAGGCGAATCGCCCCCTCCGGTTTCCACCAGCATTCCGTGGATTGTCACCATCGGGAGCAGCGCAACAAGATGACCGAGGAGATGAAGGGTCCGACGCGACCTGCTGCGAACCCGATAGAGAAGAAACAGCACGAAGAGCAACCCCGAGGAACAGGCCATGCGCAGCATGAACAGTCTCCCCACCACTCCCTCGTAGCCCGGGTTGGAAGAATCCCCATAGGCCACCAGGTCCATGCCCGCCCCGAGGGCGATGAACAAGGCTGCCAGAAACGCCCCCCGCCGATAGTTCAGCAGGCGGACTTCGTCTTCCTGGACCTCGAACCGCTCCTGCAAAGACGTCGGTTTCCCGGCCTCGATCCCGGGGGCTGCTGCCCTTGTATCAGATCCCGTCATGGTCCTCTCTCTTCCGAACCTCCAGGAAGAGGTTCACGCCCGTTTCATCCCGGTTCAGGGCGGTCTCGAACTGGCCCCCGTTGAGGGGGGCTATCTCCATCATGGCCGAGTCATCGCGGTAGATCAGGTTCCACTCCAGGACGAACTCCATCCAGGCGCGGCTGGGGTTGGTGTCGCTGACGTTGGTGACCAGCATGAGCCCTCCCGGGGCCAGAAGCCGGGCGAACAGATCATTGAGGCGGCGACAGACCCTCTGCGAAAGGTAGTCGAAGAGTCCCGAGCAGTAGACCATGTCGAAGGACTCCCACTTCAGATCCACGTCTCCGGTGGCGGCCTGCCGCAGGAGTTTGTGGACGGAGCGCTGGAGCATGGAGATGGGCGTGACCCGGCCCGCCTGGGTTCGCACTCGGGCGAGTTCCTTCTGGGTATACTCGATAGTCTCCGCGTTGAAATCCAGAAGCGTGATGTCGCAGAGATCACTCAGCTCTTCGTTTTCCAGGAACTGCCTGACCTCGTGGGCGGGGCCACAGCCGAGGTTCAGGATTCGGGTGCGCCGTCCCTTCATCGCATTGCGCTCCGCCTCGGCCCGGAGCTTGGTGGTGAGGTAGTCAATGCGGTTGCGGTGCGCCACCACCGGCGCGGTCTGCAGGAAGGCGTGGTTGATGAGCTTGGCGAAGAGAGAGCCCCCTTCGTAGGGATCGCGGACCATCATATTCACCATCTCATAGTCGCCCGCATAACCGAGCGGCTTGTGGAAGGAGCGGTAGGTGAAGGGCGAACAGAGCACCAGGGGGTGGATCTGCCGTCGGACATAAAACTTGTGGGTGGCCTCCCGCCCCTCCGGAATTTCCCGCACCGCTTCCTCGAAATCTCCCATTGCGCCCTGCATCTCCTCCAGAATCCGTTCCTGCAGCTGATCGATTATTTCCCGTTCCAGGGTCGGTCGGTCAACCGAGGTGGTGGCCCGGATTCCAAGATCGATCTGTTCCATCCAGCGCTGCAGGCCGATGAGGAGATTCTGCATGTCCGCCACCGTCAGCTTGAAGGACAGGTCGACCTCGTGCGCCCGCTTCCAGTCCTGCACGAAGGTATCGAACTGGTTGGTCAGGGGATCCCGGCCTTCCCGGTCTGACAGAAAATCAACATCCAGCCAGGCATTGCCCAGGGTTGCCTCACAAACCAGGAGGATTCCCGTGTTTACGAGCCCTGTAACCACCGCTTCACCCTGATACACCACCCTGTCTCCTACACGGATCCTGAAATCTCGCAGAACTTCAGAAAGCTGGAGAATGCTGTAGGGATTGTAGATCTCGAAGGCTACCGAGTAGCGACGCAACCTCAGGATATTGGCCGTAATCTCAGACCCCTGGCTGTTACGACAGACGACGACACTACTGAGGAGGGAAGAGCCTTTCTGCATTGACTAAGGGGCAGGGATCAAAAAAGCTGACGAGGTAAGCATTGCATGATAAGCGCGCTTGCAGATACTTCGCTGAGGATTTATAATCATTAGTTCTTAATAGTTAGATGGCTCAAGACTCCCCCAGGTTCAAGATTGCCCGTGAAGGACAGCGGTTCGTGTGTCCAGACGGACAGGATTTGCTCGAGCTCGCCGAGGCTGAAGATTTCTCTGTCTCGGGGGTGGCCGAATCCCTGGACCTCACCAACCGGCAGTTGGAATACGCCGTCGAGCGGGCCTCCGGATTGCGTCCGAAAGAACTTTTCCGGCGTCACCGGATGCTCCTGGCCCGCCGCCTGGTAGCAGAAGGCTTCTCTCTCCAGGTGATCGCGCACCGGCTGGGGTTCAAGCACTACACTCATTTCGCCTCCGAAGTTAAGTCCTACTTCGACCTGCCTCCGCGCCAGTTTCAGAAATCGGTACGGTCCCTGTGTCCGGAAACCTAGCGCAGGAAAAGCAGCCGGGGCTCCCGCTTGAGGAGAACCCCTGCGGGGTAACGGGCGAACGTTCATCCGGTTCAGGGTTGGTTCGAAGGGGTTTGGTTTCTGGCTGCCTCTACTGCGGTGCGCTCGAATCCTTGAGGCCATTCCTCGAAAAACTGTCATGATCCCTGAATCACACATCCAAGGATGATTGCTGGAAGGCTTGAGGCAACAGGACGGAGAGATCTACTTTTACGCTCTGCTCTTTCCGGGGATCGACCAGGAGGAGCACCAGGTCCGGACTAAACTCGTGGAGAACCTGACGGCAGGCGCCGCAGGGTGCGGGGGCGCCCGATGCGCAAATTGCGAGGAGGTCAAAATCGCGCTCTCCTTCCGAGACCGCCTTGGCGAGTGCGACCCGCTCGGAGCAGATCGTAAGGCCATAGGAGGCATTCTCGACATTGCACCCGGTATAGATGCGGCCAGAGCGGGTCTGTAGCGCGGATCCGACCTGGTAGGTGGAGTAGGGGGCATAGGCCTGCTCCCGGGCCGCTTGGGCCGCTTCGATAAGGACCCCCTCTTCGCCGCTGCTCATCGCCCCTCCTTCCCTGGGGTAAATCGTGATTCTGGCCCGCCCGCCTGGGCGTGTTCTGATACTTGCGGATAGGTCCCGTTCGCCACGATGGTAAGGATACCTTAAATAGAGGGCGTAACGGAGATAAATCGACCTCCGGCGATCAAAATCGTCCCCTGAATGGGGAGGTATTTTCCCGTTTTTGGCGGGTTTTCTGCGAGGATTTTAGTAATCCTCCCGTCACTTTCCCACATCTCCTGCCCCATTTCAGGCTCCGTCCCCGGGCTTGGTCAGGCCCTCCGATCCGAGAAAATCCTCCATGCCGGGCGGAGCCCTGCCGACCCTCATTCAGGGAAAGAGCCCGCGTTTCTTTTTGACCTCGGCAACTTCGTGTACGCCGAGACAGAGCGCGGCCGTCCGGTGACTCGCCTGCCGCTCTTCGGCGAAGTGGAGCATGCGCTCGAAGGCCCCCTCCAGCATGGTTTCCAACTTGGTGAGGACCTCCCGCTCCGTCCAGTGGAAGCGGGAGAGGTTCTGGACCCACTCGAAGTAGGAAACAGTCACGCCCCCTGCATTGCACAGGATGTCCGGGAGGAGAAAGATGTCCCCTCGCTCGTCGATGATGGTATCGGCCTCCGGGGTGGTGGGTCCGTTCGCCGCTTCCGCCAGCACCCGGCACTGCAACCGACCGGCGTTCTCGTCGGTGATCACGCGCTCCAATGCGGCCGGGACGAGGACCTCACATGGTTGCAACAGCATCTCGTCCGGATCGATGGCCTCCGCCTCATCGAAGCCGGCCACCCCCCCGGTCGAATTCACGTGCTCACCCAGCAATCCGACGTCGATCCCATTATCGTTCCAGAGCGCCCCCGTGATGTCCGAGATCCCCTTCACCTTGACCCCGGACCAGGAAAGCCTCTCCGCCGCATGGGCCCCGACATTCCCGAACCCCTGTACGATTGCTCCTGATCCATCAACCGGACAGCCAATCTTATTAAGGGCCCGCATGGCCAGGAAGGCCACCCCGTGACCGGTGGCCTCCCGGCGCCCCTCCGAGCCCTGCAGTTCGACGGGCTTGCCGGTCACGATCCCGGGCACAAGGTGCCCCGCGTTGGTTGAATAGACGTCCACGATCCAGGCCATGGTCTGCTCATCGGTTCCCATGTCGGGCGCCATAATGTCGACCTCCTCCCCGATGAAGGGCGTGATCTCCGCTGCGAACCGTCGCGTGAGCCCCTCCTTTTCCCGGTCGCTCATCGCTCTCGGGTCGCAATTGATTCCTCCCTTGGCCCCACCGTAGGGCAGGCGCATGAGGGCACACTTCCAATTCATCCACATGGCGAGGGCAGCCACCTCGCCCAGGTCGACATTCGGGTGATAGCGCAGCCCGCCTTTGACCGGCCCCCGCGAAAGGTGGTGCTGCACCCGGTGCGCCAGAAACACCTCCGTCCGCCCGTCATCCATCCGCACGGGGAGAGAAACCGTAATGAGCCGCTTGGGCCACTTGCAGCGCTCCCGGATCTCCTCCGTCAGTTCCATGAAATCAGCGACCTGGTCGAACTGCCGCGCGGCCATGCCAAAGACGGGATTCTGCAGAAGCATTTCTTTCATGCGCCATGACCCAATACCATCGCTCCCTCCTGAGCGAGAAATTTGGTGCAATGATCTTGGGCGCCAGGCCGCTCTTCAGGTATCGATCTACGGCCTTGCGGTGCTGGAAAGTCGGGGTATCGTCCACCCTATGAATTCTGCCTTCTGGCCCAAGGTTGCCGCCATGAGCACCCTTGTCCTCGCCCTCGCCAGCCCTCTTCCGGGGCAGGAACAGGCAGTCCAACCAGTAGAACCCAGCAAGGGAGAGGTCACCCCTGGCGCGATCGAGGGGGATGTCGAGATGGGTTACAGGTCGGAAGAGGTCACCTTCAAGGCGGGTGAAATCGTCTCCAAGGCCTATCTGGCTCTTCCGGTCACCAAAACGCCGGGGCCCTTCGCCGGCATTCTGGTCTGCCCGGAATGGTGGGGACACAACGACTACGTTCGCCTGCGGGCTGAGATGCTCGCCAAGCTGGGCTACGTAGCTCTCGCCGTGGACCTCTACGGCAACGGCAAGAAGGCGCACGATCCACAAACGGCGACAAGACTCGACGGAGCCCTCAAGGGAAACCAGAAAGAGATGAATGCCCGGGTCCTTGCCCACCTCAAGTTCCTGGTCGGGCGGCCCGAGGTGGATGGGGACGCCATCGCCGCCATCGGCTATGGTAGCGGCGGGGATGTGTGTCTCCAGATGGCGCGTAACGGAATGCGGGGGCTCGACGGCGTAGTGGCCTTCCATCCGTTCTTCCGAGTGCTCCCCTCCCAACCACCCATCCGCAAGGCCACTGCCCGCGTGATGGTCTGTGATGCGCGCGAAGACCCCTATGTCCATCTTAACAAAGGCGCGGTGGAGGCCTTCCGAAAGGAGATGGCCAGTGTGAAGACGGACCTCACCATCGTGCCCTTCCCCGACTCCATGCAGGGTTTCACCGTTCCGGGAGCCGACAAGACTGGCGAGAAGTTCCGGATTCCCTACGTCTACAATGCCAAGGCCGATACCCGCGCCTGGAGCCTGTTAAAGGGTTTCCTTCGGGATCTCTGGAGCCCGCCTGGGGAAGCAGAGCCGGAATAGGTCGGCCCCCAACATTTCTCCTCACAACCCTCCCCTCCCCCCCGGGGTAACGCGCCTCCAGATGAAACCGCGGAAACTGACTGCCATTGCCAGCGCCGGGCTCCTGCTCCTCGCCTCCTGCGGCGACCCGGCCACGACCGGATCTGATGACTCCGCCCCGGTCCTCCAGCAACCCCCTCCTCCGCCCAGTCCGGAGGTCCTTGCCGCTCTCAAGGGACAACCCTTCGGCAGCAAGCTCCTGGGCAGGACCAGATATCTGGTGGGAGAGGAGTATGTCGCCGCCGATCTGCAAAAGGCTCCCCGCTACTATCTTCTCAACTTCAGCGGAAGTTTCTGAGGCCCTTGCAAGGAACATGCTCCAGAGTTACTGGAGAAATACAGGAAGCGTGTCCTGCCTAACCCGGAGGTCGCCCTGATCCACGCCAGCTGCGATGAAGTCGCAGAGGATGCCGTCCAGTGGGCCTGCAAGGCGGGCTTCACATGGCCCACCGTCCTCTGGCCGGACTGGGAGGCGATCGGATTGGGCGCCTATGGAGCTTTCCCCGGGGATATTTTTCTGATAGATAGTAACGGGACACTGGTCGCAGAGAACGAAGACGAGGCCTTCGCACGAATTGCCGGACTAAAATGAACACTTTCCATCTGCAGTAACGTTAGAAACCAAGGAAGGGGCCTCCCCCTTATTTATCCATGAAACTAAAACATCTCCTCCATGTTGGAATCGTGGCGCTCCTCGGAGTCGGCGCGGTCTCCGCCCGGACATGGACCAGCGCCAACGGGAAAAATACCTTCGAGGGCGAATTGAAGTCCTTCGACAAGGAAAACGACAAGGTCACCATCGTCTACCGGAACGGCCGCACGGTCACCTTCGGAACCCACAGACTTTCCGAGGCGGACAAGACCTTCCTTGAAGAAAACGGCAAGGCGGCGGCGGACGCTGCCGCCCCCGCCAAGGTGGAAGCTTCCCTGAAAGAGCAAAAGATCGGGAAACACCTGGCGAAGAAAGGCATCCTTTCCAAACTTGAGGGCGAGACGTTCGCCAATTTTCAACTTGAGAAGGCCCCGGAGTATTACCTCGTCTACTTCTCCGCGAGCTGGTGACCTCCCTGCCGCAATTCTGCTCCACAGTTGGTGAAGCAATACAAGGAAGAGGTTGCCGATCATCCCAGCGTCGAGATGATCCACGTGAGTCTGGACAATGACAAGAAGGCTGCGGAATCGTGGGCGGCAAAGGAAGGGTTCCCCTGGCCCACCGTGATGAAGGACAACTTGGAGCGCAGCGGCCTTGGGGACTACATGCCGAGAGGCGTTCCCAACTACAAACTCATCAGCAAGGATGGGGAGATCGTGGCGGAGGGCAAGGGCGCCGTATTCCAGAAAGTCGCGGAATTGAGCAAGACGGAGGCATAGAAGACTCCTCCCGACAGGAACAGGTCAGCGGTTCGGAGCAATCCGAACCGCTTTTTTGCTGTGAGCCATCCTTGCTCTGCGTGCCCCCGGTGTCATACTTTGCCCACGCACCCATGAAACATCTTGCTAGAATTACCCTGATCCTTGGAGCCTGCTCCCTTTCCTCCTGCGCTCTGGCGAACAAACTCATTCAGGCCCCCGTTCGTCTTCTGCAGGCGGGCGTGCGGACAGTCTCAGATGTCGGGGATCCCACTCCGCCTGCCACCGCCGAAGCATCCCGGGTTCACGGCGTGGCCCTGAAGAACACCGAAGCAGGCCTCAGGTAACGCGGGTCACCCGCCTTGCCTCTCCGGGCAGAATCTGCAGGTTCACCCGCAAGGCCCCCTCCGGGAGAAGTTCGGGGAAACGGCTCGCCCACTCCACGGCCAGAATACTCCCGGATTCCTCCACGAGATCATCCCAGCCGAGGCGGAGAATGTCCTCTGCCCTCTCCACTCGGTAAAAATCGAAGTGGTAAAGGGTCCGGACCCCCATGCGATATTCGTGCAGGAGCGTGAAAGTGGGGCTCGTCACCGGTCCCGCATGGCCTACACCTGCGGCCAGACCTTTGACCAATTCGGTCTTTCCCGCCCCCAATTCACCATCCAGCCCAATCACGCCGCCATTCGTCAATTCGCCCGCCAGATCACGCCCCAGCGCCTGCATAGCACTCGGATCCTTGCATTCCCGGGGAAAATCCATGCCCGGACAGTCTGCCGACCAGTTTACGGATTGGCAAAAATTTCTTGCCCCCCATAGATCGCTGTGGTGAATTCCCGGCCCGCCACGCCTCCAAGCTAGGTCCCTCTCCCTTCGTCACCTCCCACCCACCATGTCCTACGCAGTATTCAAGACCGGCGGAAAGCAGTATCGTGTGCAGGAAGGCGATAAGCTCGACGTCGAAAAGCTCGACGTCGACGTCGACGGTGAAATCCGTTTTGCCGAAGTCCTCCTGGTCAACGACGGCTCGACCACCACGGTGGGAACCCCCTTGGTGGAGGGCGCTGCCGTAACGGCCAAGGTCCTCGATCAGTTTCGCGGCCCCAAGGAAATCGCTTTCAAGTTCAAACGCCGCAAGGGCCATCACAAGACCAAGGGCTACCGCCGTGCCCTCACCAAGGTGGAAATCACCAGCATCGCTGGTTGAATCCCCCTTATTAATCCCAGCCCCCGAATTCCATGGCTCATAAGAAAGGACAAGGATCCGTCAAGAACGGCCGCGACTCCCGCAGCAAGCGGCTCGGCGTGAAAAAATTCGGCGGGGAAGCGGTCATCGCCGGCAATATCATTATTCGCCAGCGCGGTACCAAGTGGCACCCCGGGCAAAACGTCGGACTTGGGCGCGATCACACCATCTTTGCTCTGGTCGACGGCAACGTCTACTTTGATCGGAGGGGTCGCCGCGTCAATGTGGCGGAAGCCGCCGCCAACTAGCCTCCCGGCGTAAACCCAAGGACTTTTCCCCCAAAAAAACCCCAAGCGGCCCCACCCCCGGGGGCCGCTCTTTTTTGTGCTGCTAACCCGGCCGCGTAGATTCCCGAAAAGATCGGTCCGATGTTCAACCTCGTCCTCGTCTCCCCCGAGATTCCGCACAATGCCGGAGCCGCCGGGCGGCTCTGCCTCGCCACCGGCTCGACCCTGCACCTCATCAAGCCATTGGGGTTCTCGCTCGATGACAAGCACGTCCGCAGGACCGGGCTCGATTACTGGAAGGACGTGGACCTGAAACTCTGGGACTCACTCGAAGAGCTTTATGCCATCGCCCCCCCCGGGCGCATCTGGTTCCTCACTACCAAGGGTCGCACCGTCCACTGGGATGTCTCCTATGCAGAAGGAGATTATTTCATCTGCGGTTGCGAAACGCGAGGCCTGCCCGAGTCCATCCTGGCGGCCCACCCGGACCGACTCGTCCGCATCCCCATGCGCGACCGGGGAACTCGCTCCCTCAATCTGGCCACCGCCGCGGCTATCGTCCTCTACGAAGCGGCGCGACAGGTAGGTTGATCCGCCGTCGTGCGACGGGCGGGCTCCTGCTACTCCGAATCCGAAGTCTCCTGAATATCCTGCAGGGCGGCGATAAAGTCCGCCAGGATTTCCGCCGGCACCATAATGGTGTCCCGGTTACCCGCCACATCCTCGGTAATCTTTACCACTTTTCCGCGGGCGTTTTCCTTCAAATCCAAGAAAAACACCTTTCGATCCGCCAGAATCTTCTCCGTGTGCAGTAGGTCGTTTTCCACCTCTCCTCCTTTAATATCGTTACTTAGTTTGGCGGTAACTATCTAGCGAATTCCGGATTGCGTCAAACCCAAAAGATCAAGGCTGCCAGAGAGCTAAATTTACTTGATAGACACAGCTTCAAGGAGTTGTGGCTTGGGCTTGTCTCTTTTCTCTTTTCTCTTTTCTCTTAATATCAAGAGAAAATTCCCCAGGTGGACCTGTGCCTGGGTCCTTTTGCCGCGCTCAGGTGGTTGCGACATGAACAAAGGCCGCCGGGTCCCGCTTGCAGGACCGGCCGCCCTCCCAGTAGTTCATAAACAGAACTTGCTCCTTCCCGGCCTGTGGCCGCCTCTTCTTTCCCCCGTTCCTCACTTTTCTTCCCCGCGCGGCTGAGTCGCCCCTCTTACCGTATCCCCACCGCCTTACGCACGCGAGTGAGCACCTTATTTGCCTCCTCCCGTGCCCGGGCGGCTCCGTTGGCCAGCACCTGGTCGACATAGCCGGGGTCGGCCAGAAGCTCTTCCCGACGTTGGCGCATGGGGGCAAAAAACTCCCAGTAAGCCTCCCAGAGTCGCTTCTTGAAATCCCCATAACCAATTCCTCCGGCTTGGTAGTCCGCCACCATCTGGTCGTAATCCCCTTCCATGGCAAAGAGCTTGTAGAGCTCCAGGATGATGGCGCCCTCCGTGGGCTTGGGGTCCTCCACCGCGGCGGAATCCGTCACGATCCGCATCACCGTTTTCCGCAGCGGCTTTTCCTCCCCGAACATGGGCAGGGTGTTGTTGTAGCTCTTACTCATCTTCTGACCGTCCAGCCCGGGAACCCTGGCCACCGCCTCCGGGATAAGAGCCTCAGGCAGGACGAGGGTCCCTTCTCCGTAGCTCTCGTTGATCTTGATCACGAGATCCCGGGTGACCTCCAGGTGTTGCTTCTGGTCTTCGCCCACCGGGACCTGGTTGGAGTCGAAGAGGAGGATGTCGGCCGCCATGAGAACTGGATAGGCAAAGAGGGCATGGCTGGGCGCAATTCCCTGGGAAACCTTGTCCTTGTAGGAATGGCACCGCTGCAGAAGCCCCATGGGGCAAACCGTGGAGAGGATCCAGGCGAGCTCACAGACCTCCGGAATGTCACTCTGCTTCCAGAAGACCGCCTTTTCCGGATCCAGGCCACAGGCCAGGAAATCCAGGGCCACTCCGCGCGCGTTCTCGCGCAACTCGTCCGAATCGTGAGTTGTGGTCATGGCGTGGTAGTCGGCGATGAAATAAAAGGCCTCGCCCTCTTCCTGGAGTTGCACCGCCGGGCGCATCGCTCCGAAGTAATTACCCACATGCAGCGTCCCGCTCGGCTGCAATCCCGTCAATGTCCGCATGGCGGGATGTATACGCATACGCCGCGCCAAGCTGGAAGCAAGAAGCGAGGGCCCGTTCTTGGCTCGCGTCTCCTCCAGGAGAGGCCAGGGCGGGCCCTTTCCCATGCCACAGGGAGAAATCCCCGGTCCTCTGCAAATCGATCGCTTGTGGCTGGACTCCCTGAACGGTGCTCTGCTCTTCTCTTTCCATGGGCACACTCAACGGAAAGGTCGCCGTCGTTACCGGAGCTTCCAGCGGAATTGGCCACGCCATTGCCGAGACCCTTCTAGATCGCGGAGCACGCGTTTTCGGGCTTTGCCGGAAAATCGGCAGGATTCCCGAGGCGGCCACTCCTGTCTCCTGCGATGTGCGCGACCCCCGCCGGATTGCCCATGCCTTCGAGATCCTCAAGGCGGCCACTCCCACGGTGGATATCCTGGTCAACAATGCCGGGATCGCCTACCTCTCCAGCTTGCTCGAAGGGTCAGTGGAAGAGTGGGACGAAATGTGGGAGGTTAATGTGCGGGCCGTTGCGGTCTGCACAAAACACGCCATCGCCATGATGCCCGGGGAGGGTGGTCGAATTGTCAACGTTTCCTCGCTCAGTGGACATCGCGTACCACCGACCGGAGGGTTCTACGCTCCCACCAAGTTCGCCGTGAAGGGCCTTACCGAGTCCCTCCGCAACGAATTGAAAACTGCCAACCTGCCCCACCAGATTGGCTCCGTCTCCCCCGGCTTCGTGGACACCCCCCTCGTCAATGCCTACTTCCGTGGACGCGAAGAGGATCTCTCCTCCCTGCGCCAGAAGACCCGCATGCTTGATCCGGAGGATATTGCGCGTGCGGTCCTGCATATCCTGGAGGCCCCACCTCATGTCGAAATCGGGGATGTGGTTCTGCGTTCAGGCGATCAGAAGGTGTAGCCTGCAGCAGGGCATGATGATGCCCGGACCCTGGCGGAAGGGACCGCGGAGGACCCTGTTTTTACCCTCCCACTTCCTCGGGGTCGTATAGCTCGGCGAAGACCATCTGTCCCGCTGCGGTCTGCAGGGTTGAAATGACCAGGACATCCTGCGTGGTCCCGATTTTGGGCGAGCCATGGTTTACAACGATCATGGTTCCATCCGGAAGATAGCCAATCGCCTGGTTCTCGTCTTTCCCCGTTCGCACCAGAGCCAGATGTATCTTTTCCCCCACCGCCACCACCGGTTTCAGGGCCTCTCCCAGATCAGCGATGTTGAGCACTTCGGCACTCTGCAGGCGAGCCACCTTGGTCAGGTTCTCATCGGTGGTCAGAAGGCGTGCCCCGAGGACGCGGGCGGTTCGGATGAGTCGCGCCCCCATCTCTTCGGCCTGTGATCCTTCCCCCGACTCGTGCACCGAAATTTGAATATTCCGGTCATTCTGCATCTCTTCCAGAGAATCGATCCCCCGTTGCCCTCGCTGGCGTTTGCCGGGGGAGGGGGAACTGGAATACACCTTCAGCTCATCCAGGATGAAGCGGGGCACAATCAGGCGCCCGTTCAGGAACCCTGAGGCCAGAATCCGCGGGACCCTTCCGTCCATGATGACGCCTGCGTCAAGGAGCAGCGGCTGTCCCGAGGCGACGTCCTGCCGGAAACGGACATAGGGAATGATGAAGGCAAAGTCATCCCGGCCACTCCGCATGGCCAGCACGGCCCCCAGAAAAGCCAGGCTGGCAAAAAGGAAGACGTTCACGCCGAAGTTGAGCGAATTGGCGAAATCAAGGGCCAGAGCCTCCTGATGGGGATTCAGCCCCAGCAGGATGCCCTCCACCGCTTCCTGATAGTTCAGCTTGGTGATAAGCCAGGCGCAGAACAGTCCCACCAGGATTCCAAAGGAGGTGTTGGTGAGTCCCCGCAGGGTGAAGTTGCGGATGCAGGTCTCGCAGAAAAGGATCATGCCCGCCACCGCCAGTCCGCCCAGAACACCCAGGGAAAGCGGAATTTCGAAGTCTCCCATCCCTCGGGTGCTCAGCGACACCCCGATCCCGGCCAGTTCGCAGACCAGCAGGTAGGTGATGCGCGCGACGTTGATCGATGTTGGCGCTAGGAAATTCCTCACGGCTACTGTTAGATTCGGGGAATCTCCTCAGAGGGGCAAGCTAAACCGGCGGACGCGCAAGTCCCCTGCCCGTGGCACTGGGTCAGGACCCGCTCTCCGGCCACTCATACTTGGCCGGTCCATCACCTCCTCCGCCCCCGATCCGATCCCCTATGTCCTTGGTGGTGATGAAGAGGAAGAGACCGAGCAGGAGAAAGAAAAAGGCAAACTGAACCACCTCCAGCACCCGGGCAAACAAGTCATTGAGCTGCCCGGTCAGGATTTCCACAATGGCGAGAACGATGTGCCCACCATCCAGGATGGGAAGGGGCAGCATGTTGAGAATGGCCAGGTTCACGTTGAAGAGGACCATGAACCAGAGGAGACGCCGCCAGCCACCCTCCATGCTCAACATGTCGAACATCACCCCTCCGATTCCCACCGGGCCGGAAAGATGCTGGATGCCCACGTCTGAACTCGGAGAGACTATCTTGGCCAAAGTCACCCACATCATGAGCACGCTGTCGCCGACCTGTTCCAGCGGGCCAGGATTATAAATGGTCTTGGTGAACTCGTCCCCGGTCTCAAAGCCCACCCCGATCATGGCCTTGGCCTCTTCAACATTCGTCGGTTTTCGGGGAGTAATCACTATCTCCTTTTCCTTGCCGTTGCGCAGAACCGCAAGTTGAAGCTCCTTGTTTTCGGAGTTGCTCACGATTTCGCTGAAACGCTGCCGACTGCGGAGGGCTTCTCCGCTGGCTGAAACGATTTCATCCCCCTCCTCCAGGCCCGCGTGGTCAGCGGGACCGCCCTCCGAAATAAAGTTGATCACGATCCTGTTCTCGACCCAGATTCCCACCGTTCGCATTCCCTTCCGTTCCCACCATTGCGTATCCGGAATCTTGAACTCGGTCGTAACGGTCATCTCTTCTCCCTCCCGCAGCACGCTGAAGTCGATCTTCTCACCCTCACTCAGCATGATGCTCTCCTTCACGGAGTCGAAGGAAGAGGAGCCCAGGAATCCGTTCACCCGCGTCCCGTTCACCGCCAGGATTTCATCACCCACCTGCAGCTTGCCGTGGGCCACTCCGTCCTTTGCCACGTAGCCAATCACCGTGGTTTCCACGGTGTCCTTGGGCTTGCCCACGCCCATCACGATCAAGGCCGAAAAAAGAGCGAGAAGAAAACTGAAGAGCGGCCCGGCGAAAGCCACGATGATCTTGTCGAGTGGCTTGACCGGCGGCAAGGACTCCGGCTCCCCGGGTTCGCGGTTCTTTCCTTCCACCGCCTCCATGGGTGCCATCTGGGGCAGAGCCACAAAGCCTCCGGCTGGCAACCAGCCCAGCCCGTACTGAACTCCGTTGATCTCCTTCTTCCAGAGCGGTTTTCCAAACCAGATCTGGAAGCGATCGATCCGCAGCCCCCTCCACTTTGCGGCGAGGAAATGCCCCAGCTCGTGCACGAAGATGATGACGTTGAAAAGCGCCACCACGATAAGGATATAGAGAACAACAATCATGGATGGGTCACAGGGCGGGGACGGTAGCGCCGACCCACTGGCTGGCAAGGCCGCATCTGCTGCCTTGACCGGCCCCGGGAGTCCTGCACAAGAGGCCGATGCAGGCTGCGGCGCGGCGGGATCCTGCCACAAAGGCTACTGCTTAAGAAGCATTAACGAGCCTCCCCGGTTCAGATCGATCCAGCACCAGACGAAAAATTTTCCGGCTTCCCGAAGTCCCCCACCTAACAGCCTTTCTGCCCCCCTAGACCGTCGCTCCCCGGGTTTCCCCGGCATCCTTGCGCACCCGCCGGAGAAGGTTTATCAGAACGCTTCGTTCACGTTCCGACCACTTGCGAAAAACCTCCTCCAGCACTTCCCCCCGCAGTTGCGAAAAACTCTCCACTATTTTCTCCGCCTCGGGTGTTGCCGAGACCCAGACCACTCGCTTGTCTTCCAGGTCCCTCCTGGTCTCCACCAGGCCACGCCGGCGAAGGCGTTGGACTGCGGAGGTCATCGACCCGCTGGTGAGGCCCACCTGCCGCGCCAGCCCATTGACTGGCCGGGCCCCCTTGCGCTCCAGGCGCTCGAGGATGGAGAGGTCGCTCTCACACAACCCCTTGGGCAGGATCGAACGATCAATCTCACTGAGCGCCTGTTCGGCGCGGACAATTGTCCTCCGCAACCGGAACATCTCACGCCAGTCCTTCTCCTTTAGCAACGCCATCGCGGGGATCCTTGCTTAAGCGTCGCGCTGTTAGAACCAGCCTCTGCGGCCCTCGACGTAGGTGGCGACGAACTCCTCGTCGGACTTGGT
>DLRK01000054.1:8639-9930 GCA_002501065.1 Akkermansiaceae bacterium UBA7890 | reverse complement strand
GAAGAGCAAAATGCGGGGCTACTTTCTTCCTGTTACCTTCGTCCTTCCACCATTCGGACGGCATGTAAATAAAGACCGGCTTTCCAAGATCGGCCAGCTTGATCGGGCCATCGGCCTGGGCAAAGGACATCTGGCCGGGGCGGGCCAATTCCCGAATCTTGGGAAAGTTCGTGGTCGACTCAATGGCATGCCAGATATGGAAACCGGCAGCATTCACGGCCCCTTGGCGAATGAGCTCGGATTCATCCGAAGCCCAGCGAGTCAGTTCGGCAGCAGAGACCCGGCGGGCAAGCAACTGGGCCGCGGACTGACGCACAAACGCATCGGGATCGGCGGCGAGCCGAACGATGGATTCCGGAAGCTTCATGTCCGGGAGCGCATGGATGTATTCCAGAAGTGCGTGTCGAACACACGGCGAAGTTGCCTTGATCAGTAACTTCTCTACCTCAAGGGGCTGAAATCTTGAGGGGAACTCAGCCATTACCCGAATTGCCAGTTCACTGGCTTTGTCCCCGCCGTCGGCGAGCGCTTGGATGCGTTTCACGGATGCCTCATCGCCATGGACCGCAGCGAGGTAGATCAGGCTGCTGAAGGTTTCGGCAGAGGGCGATGTTTTCAGGAAACGTTCGGCCGCTTGTTTGAGGACGGGACCGCGCCGCCGCAGTATTTCCTGATGAGCCTTGTAACGCACGGTCCATGACTTATCGAGCAACCCAACGAGGTCGGATTTGCTGAGATCTCCACCCGTCGCAGGGGCCTTAGGGGAGATCAACAACAAGTCGGTCTGACGCACCGGGGAACCTTCGTTGCCCTGCATGTAGCAAACTGAGACCACCATGCGTCCGTCGTTCAAGGGGGTGATGGACACCGGGCGGCGCAAACCGTCGCCCCGAAGAAAGAAATCAGTGGGGGCGGCAAACCCGGCCCCGTTGGCGGAGATCGCATGTCGGCTAACCGTGCGGTTGCCCCAATTGGCGACCAGCACGGCGCCGTCGAGCCAACATTGTCCGACTGGAACGTCCAGCTCCAGGTTGACCACCGGCAACAAGTCACGCCGCCTGGGGGTTTGACGGGCCGACCACCCCCGAACCCAACCGTGCCACGAATGACTCGGGGCATAAACCAGTTTGCCGGGAGAGGCAGCGGCCCCCTCCTGATCATTGTCATTGGCGAACAAACGCCAGTTCGGGTCGAAGGATATCCCGCAGCTGTTACGCAAGCCGCTGGCGTGAACGCTCAGGGAGTGATCCTCCAGACGATAGCGAAAAATGGCCCCTGCGCCGGTATACGG
>DLRK01000054.1:0-8303 GCA_002501065.1 Akkermansiaceae bacterium UBA7890 | reverse complement strand
ACTTCCTTGTTGTCCGGCCCGACGTAAAAGGTCCAATGCCACAAATGGTCCGGACGCGAGCGGTCCCAGTGCATGTGCGGTTGCGGATCCCCCATGGACAGGAACAGATCGCCGGTTGGCCCGAATTCCATGCCATGAAGTCCTTGGTGAAAGTGCCCCTGAGGCATGCCCCAAAGCAATTTTTCAGGTTTCAGGTCGTTGCGCCGGGTGACCGCCTCACGCATGCGGTAGAGAGCCGTATTCGTCAGGACAAAGAGGTCATTGCCATAGACCTCGAGGTCATAGAGCCAGGAGTCCTTGGGAAAACGGAACAACTCCCGGCGCGGACCGAAGCCACCATCCGCGGTTGGCTCGTAAACATACAACGCCTCGCGACAACCGACGAACAGGCGCCCGGACAAGTCCATCGTTTGGCTGATGAAGAACTCCTTCTCATCACTGTCGAGAAACTCAACGCGCAACGATTTGTCGGCCAGATGGATACCGGGGACTTCGCCCGATGCCGTAAGGGTTAGAAGGTAAAGAGAGGAGAGGAGCTTCATAGCAGGCTTGGGGGGGTGCTGGCTTCGCCCTCATTATCCCGCACCGGATTCAATAGGTGAAGCCGATCTTTGAATTTTCCACGATCCTCTTCAATCAAACTCCGTGGTCTTCAACTCACGGAAGTTTCCACCTGCGGGGACAGCCCGAATCGAGCCAACGGCAACCGCCTGGACATCCCCGTCCCGTGGCGAGGCCATTCGAGTTCGACCCACCGCGACCTCCGGGATTGTCGCCTGTGAAACTCCAATCTATCGTGCCGACATGGACGAACTCTTCGAGGCCCCCCCGGAAGAGACGCCAGTGAAACCTCCGGACCCGGGGGAACCGCTGGCTGCCCGCATGCGTCCGCGATCGCTTTCTGAAGTCGCAGGCCAGCAACACATCCTGGGAGAGGGGAAACTCCTCCGCCGTGCCATCGAAGCCGATCGTTTCACTTCCCTCATCTTTTACGGACCCCCCGGCACCGGAAAGACCACCCTCGCCTGGGTGGTGGCCAGTTCGACCGGATCGCGTTTCGAGGCCCTTAACGGAGTGGAATCCAACGTGGCTGAAATCCGCGCCAAGATCGAGCAGGCTCGGACCTACACCAAGCTCCGGAATCAGAGCACCGTCCTCTTCATTGACGAGATTCACCGCTTCAACAAGGCCCAGCAGGACGTCCTCCTTCCCCACCTGGAGCGCGGCACTGTGCGCTTCATCGGGGCCACCACCCACAACCCCTACTTCTACGTCAACTCTCCGCTGGTCTCCCGCTCCCAGATCTTCCAACTGGAACCACTCTCCTCGGACGACATTCTTCTCCTCCTCCAGCGCGCCCTGTCTGACCCGGAACGGGGATTTGGCTCCATGGACATCGAGGCCGACGAGAACGCCCTCCATCACCTTGCCGAAAAAGCGGACGGGGATGCCCGTAAGGCCCTGACCGCCCTTGAACTCGCCATCCTCACCACTCCCGGGGGCGAAGGCCGCATTCACCTGGATCTTGCCGTGGCTGAGGAATCCATCCAGCACAAGGCGATCGTCTACGACTCGGATGGAGACCAGCACTACGACACCATTTCGGCCTTCATCAAGTCGATCCGGGGTTCCGACCCCGACGCCGCCCTCTACTGGATGGCCAAGATGCTCCACGCCGGCGAGGACCCCCGCTTCATCGCCCGCCGACTGGTCATCTCCGCCTCCGAGGATATCGGACTGGCCGACTCCAACGCCCTCCGGATCGCCCTCGCCGCCCAGCAGGCCTTTGAGTTCCTCGGCATGCCCGAGGGGCGAATCCCCCTGGCCCACGCCACCGTCTACCTCGCCACCGCGCCCAAGTCCAACAGCGCTTACGCCGCCCTGGGGGCTGCCATGCAGGATGTGGAGGAAAACCGCACTCTCTCTGTTCCCGAGCACCTGCGCACCAGCTTCCGCAAGAAACTCGCGGAAGCCTCCGGAGCGGACCAGGCCGCCATGCAGTATCTCTACTCCCATGACTACGAAGGCAACTTCACACCCCAGGCCTACCTTCCCGAGGGACGTCGCTACTATGAACCGACCGAGAACGGCCTCGAAAAACGCATCAAGGAACGCCTCGACTTCTGGCGCTCTCAGTTCGACCCGCCGACGAAGTAGCAGGCCTGACCCTTCCACCCCTTGTCTCTGATTCCCAGAGGGCACGGGCATTCCAGACAGCGAAAAGACAGGGCCGAAGCCCTGTCTTTTCTTCCATACTGGGGGTTGTACGGTGAGATCCTCGTGGTGCCTAGTTGGAAACCGCAATGGCGAAATCGTCACGGATCATGTCGATGGCATCGCCGCAGAGATCCGCACAGCGCAAGGCGGTGACCGCTTCGGCGTGCACACACTCATCGGCGAGATTGGCACAGGCCGCGGTGCAGACTTCTGCATACTGGATGCAGAAGCGCGATTGCCGCACCATGGCTCCCGACAGTTGTTCGCACGCCACGATACATTCGTTGATGTGTTCGTGGAGCGGATGCGTGTAGGTCTCGGGACCCAATTCGTCAGCCAGGACCTCGCAGGCCGAGACGCAGCGCTCAAGGAACTGCAGCGTCGAATAGATCTGCGCGAGGTTCTGGGTTCTTTTTGATATTTCTGCCGCGGACTTCGCGGCCTGGGGGGGGGTTGCAGAGATGAACTTGGTGAGCATAGTTGTGTAAGGGTGAATTTGAACTAAGCGTGACAATCGAATCACACGTTCTTCTAGCCAGTAAATACCTTTGTTCTTCAACACTGGTTAGCCGCACCAGATACTAAGGGCGGCGCTATATTTAGCTTTCCTGTAAGAGTTCTCCGCCAACTCCTGAAATTTAGATAAATCCTAAAAAAAGAGCCGCGCCCTTAATCTCCAATTCGCTCGAAGATTCCACCTCCGAGAAGCCGTCCACCCTCGTAAAAAGCACAAATCTGACCCGGAGTAAGGGCCCGCTGGGGCCGGTCAAAATGCAGTTTTAGCCGATTTTCATCCCCTTCCAGGGAAGCCACCACGGCCTGGGAACGATAGCGCGGCTGCACCTCACAACGCCAGGGACCACCTCCAGGCAGCAGCACTTCTCCTACGGACGAAAGCGAAGTGACCGTGCAATCCCCAGCATAAAGTCCGGGGGTGGATCGTTCGTCCCAGCCCACCACGAGATGATTCTTCTCCGCATCCTTGGCTACCACCACATATGCCATCCCCTCGCGGGGAGAGGCCACCCCATGACCTTTGCGTTGGCCGAGAGTGTAGAGATGGAGACCCTGGTGCTGGCCCAGGACCCTTCCCTCCAGATCAACGATTTCTCCCGGAGAGTCCGGAACGTAGTGTCGGAGAAATTCCGACATCTTGACGTTGCCAATAAAACAGATCCCCTGACTGTCCTTCTTCTTCGCGGTAGGCAACGCAAAACGCTCTGCGGTCTCCCGGACCTGGGGCTTGAGCATTTCTCCCACCGGAAAGAGCGCATGCTTCACCTGTCGCTGTGTCATCAGGGCGAGGAAGTAGGATTGGTCCTTGTTTGGATCAGCCCCCCTCAGGATGACTGCATCCCCATCTGCCAATTCACGCCGCCGTGCATAATGGCCGGTGGCCACCGCTTCAAACCCCTGCGCAAGCGCGTAGTCGAGGAAAACTCCGAACTTCATCTCCCGGTTGCAGAGGACGTCGGGGTTCGGGGTGACCCCCGAACGGTAACCAACGAGCAGATAATCCACAATCCGTTCACGATACTGCTCGATCAGATCCACCACCCGGAATTCGATACCCAGCGTCGCCGCCACCGCGGCTGCATCCTCCAGGTCTTCCTCCCACGGACAATCCCCGGGAACTCCCTCCTCGTTGATCCAGTTCTTCATATACCCACCCACCACCTCATGGCCCTGCTCCACCAGCAGGGCTGCTGCCACCGAGGAGTCCACTCCTCCCGAAAGGCCAACCAGAACGCGTGCCACGCCCGGATCCTAGCACCACAACCCCAAAGGCCATAACCATTTACGCCCCCTCTTCTCCAAGAAGGATTTCCCAAATCCCCCCGATCACGCTAAATCCCTCCCGTGCCCGAAAGAGAGCCTACCACCGATCCCTTGCCGGAAGACCGGGAATCCGCCCTGCAGGACACTCCCAAGGCAGACCCCAGCCGCACTCATAATCCGGGAGCGGGCTGCCTCATTATGATCGTGGCCCTGGCCTCCCTGACCTTCCTGCTGGGATTCGGGGTCTGGAACCTGTTCAAGCAACACCGGGAAATCTCAAAATTTACCGAAACCTCACCCCGAAAACTTCCCCTTCCCGACCTGGAGACCAATGCCCCCGCAGTCATCAAACTCAATGCCAAGCTGGAAACCTTCCGCACGGAAACAGGAAACAAGCGGAAGGCTGCCCTCCGGTTGACTCCGGAGGAGATCAACCTGGCTTTCGCGGCATTCGGGGAATTCAAGGAGCTGCGGGAAACCTTTTCAGTGACGCAGATCACAGAAGATGAAGTCCGTATCGACATCGCCTTCAAGATGCGCGGCGCACCCACCAAATCCGACGACTTCCGCTATCTTAACGGCACCATGGTCACCAGGCCGGAACTCACCGGTGGTGAAATCATATTTGTAGTGGAGAGCATCGAGGTGCCCGGCAAGACCGTGCCGGAAGGATTCGTGGGTGTCTTCTCCCCCTACCGGCCTGCCCAGGTCTATCTGGACAACGAGGTTCTCGGCCCCTGGATGAAGAAGCTCACCTCCCTCACCCTGGAGGAGGGATTCATCACTCTCGCCATTACCCCGAGCGAAACGCCTCCCGCCGCCGGCCCTCCCCAGGTGAAAATCGGTCACATCCTGCGTGCCTGCATCCTGTTTGGTGCGGTGCTCCTCGGTTTCATCGCCATTGCCATCTTTGCGGTCAAACGGGGCAAGGCACGAAGAAAGTAGTCGTTCCCCATCGGGAATCCGGTGGACCCCATATTCCTGAACCCAACGACTGCCTGATTCTGGCAGCACCAGAGTCCGCAGAGAAAAAGGCTGGCCCCGGCCGGCGGGTTTGGCTCGACACTGATGCGATCTCGCGCAATTTAGGGGCGCTTCCAGGAGAGACACATGCATGAGGTAACCGACCAAATTAGAAGTTTTCTGCAATTTATTGCCCTGCAGTTCATCGATCACCCCGACAAGGCCCAGTTGCGCGTGGCTGAGATCGATTCAACGCATCTCTCGTTCCGGCTCATCCTGGATCACAGCGATGTGGCCATGCTGATCGGACGGGGCGGGTTCACCGCCGGAGCCATCCGCAGCGTTCTCAGCGCCGCCGCCGAGCGCAAGGGCGTCAAAGTCACCTTGCGAATCCACTCCGTCGAGGAAGAGCAGCAGCGCCTGGCCGAACTGGAAGCCAAGGAGATCATCGACGAAGGCAAGGACTGATTCCTGCGGGGGCGCCCTGCCCTTATCGGCCCCTGCCCTGGGGCTCTTGCTTTCTCTAGCAAGCGCCTGCCCCGGGATCGCCAGCGTCCATCGCGTGCAGTGAGATCCTGTGCTGCTCGCACAGGCCCTTCATTTCCTCCATCCCCAGCAGGAGGGTCTGGCCGGCCTCGATGATCACTGCCGACACTCCCGCCTCCTGGCACGCCCTGATCGTGTGTGGCCCCACCACCGGAACATCAAAGCGGAGATCCTGGCCTGGCTTGGAGACCTTGATCAGTTTCGCGTGCTTCCCTTTCCCCAGTTCGCCCCCCCGCTGCACGCATTGATTCGTTCCCTCGAAAGCCTCCACCGCCAGCACCGTCCCCTCTCGCACCACCACCGACTGTCCGATGTCGAGGCCACTCACCTCCTTCGCGATACGCATGCCGAAGACGGCGTCCTCAAGCCCCGAATCATTCAACTCGGGACCAAAGACAGGCCCCGGTCCCGGCAGGCAATCCTCCAGAAAGGTGGTGGAAGGCAGCACCGTGATCTCCTCCCGCCCCAGTTCGGTCGCAATCGCGCCGAAGAGCGACTCGGCATTGCGCTCCTTCAACCTGGCCAGCAGCGTAATCAGGCGCAGGTCGGGGCGGAGATCAAATAGCCGGCTCGGCGAAATCTGGCCCACCATCACACACTCCTCCACTCCCTCACTCCGGAAGAACTTGATCATCCTCCCCAGTTGCCCAACCCGGAACCACTCCAGCACATCAACCTCCTCCTGCAGCTCCGGTTCGGTCTCTCCCTTGAAAGCCGCCATCACAACCCGGACCCCACGCTTCCTGGCTGCCCGCACGAAGGTCGCGGGGAAAATCCCCCTGCCCGCGATGATTCCGATCGTCCGCTCCCCTGACACACCGTGATTCAACCGGGCTTGCCCTGCACTGCAAACCGAAAAGTCTCCACCCCCGCTTGCATCGCCCCGGCACCCTTCTTATGCTGGCCTCAGCAACTCCACACCATGAACAGCCTCCTCCGCCCCCTGCCCCTGGCCGCCACCAATGACTTCCTCGTCTACGGGGCCCTCATCCTGGGCGCCCTCTTCGCCCTCATTCTGGTCCTGGTCATGCTCAAGTTCTTCGCCACCTGGTTCAGGGCCCGGCTTGCCAACGCTCCCGTTACCTGGGGCAGCCTCATTGGCATGTTTTTCCGGAAGGTCCCTTACAGCATGATCACTGACAGCCGGATCTCAGCGGTAAAGGCGGGACTCCCCTTCACCACTGACCAGCTTGAGGCCCATTTCCTCGCTGGCGGAGATGTCCTCGACGTGGTGCTGGCCTGCATCGCAGCCGACAAGGCCGGCATCGACCTGAGCTACGACCGTGCCTGCGCCATCGACCTGGCTACCAAGGACACCGGTAAGACTGTTCTCGAGGCGGTGCGGACTTCCATCAACCCGATGGTCATCGACTGCCCCAATCCCTCCTCCGGAGTGACCAAGATCACCGCAGTCGCCAAGGACGGAATCGGCGTCAACGTCCGTGCCAGGGTCACCGTGCGAACCAACCTGGACCGCTTCGTCGGTGGCGCCACCGAGGAAACCATCGTGGCCCGGGTCGGTGAGGGAATCGTGACTTCAGTGGGATCCGCAGCCTCCTACAAGGCGGTCCTCGAGAACCCGGATAACATTTCCAAGCTCGTCCTCGAAAAAGGCGTCGACGCCTCCACCGCCTTCGAGATTCTCTCCATCGATATCGCCGATGTCGACGTGGCCGACAACGTCGGGGCCCGACTCCAGACCGAGCAGGCCGAGGCCGACAAGCAGGTGGCCCAGGCCAAGGCCGAAATGCGCCGGGCGGCCGCGGTCGCCTCCGAGCAGGAGATGGCGGCCCGCACCCAGGAAATGCGCGCCAAGGTCGTGGAAGCCGAAGCCCAGGTCCCTCTTGCGATCTCGGAGGCCTTCCGCTCCGGGAATCTTGGCATCATGGACTACGTGCGCTACCAGAACGTTCGCGCCGACACCCAGATGCGTGAGTCGATTGCTGACGACGACGGACCGGGCGGAAACGACGGCAAGATCTAGCAAACACCTCCGGGGACGAAGCTTCCCCGTCCATTCCAGCCACCCCAGTCAAGTGGAACAACTCTTTGAGAATCCCCAGGCCATCATCCTGCTGGTCTTCATGGTCATCGCAGCCTTGAAATTCGTTGGGGAGAACCTCAAGGGGAAAAAACAGGAGGACAAGGACCAGCCCCTGGCGGAACTGTATGACGAATCGCGTCAGCAGATTCTCGAACGACAACGGGCCGACGCTCCCCCGGAAGAGTCCGCACCCGGACAGGCCCCCAGGCAGTTGAGCATCCTCGATTTCTTCGGCCCTCCCGTGGAATCGTCCCCCTCTTCGCCTCCTCCCCTGCCCGTCGCCACCGCAACTCCGTCCCCACCGACTCCCACCGCCCCTCCCAGGCCCAACCCTTCCCTCAGTCCTGCGGAAAAGGCGGCCCTGAAACGCGTCGAAGAAGGCCGGTCGGAGGTGGCCAGGCCCCGGCGTTCCATTCGTCGCAGGCCGATCCGCCAACTTCTCTCCACTCCTGCGGCTGCCCGGGATGCCATCGTCCTGGGCGAGATCCTCGGACCGCCCAAGGGACAGCAGTAAGAGCCCTTCTGGCACCGCTTGACAACGGCAGAAGCCAATCGGAGACTTCCGCCCAGTCGGAGCCGGTGTGGCGGAATTGGTAGACGCGCGCGATTCAAAATCGCGTTCCCCAGGGAGTGTGGGTTCGAGTCCCACCACCGGTAGCCTTTAACCCCTATTTTTATAGGGTTTGAGGATTTGGGGGGCCGCTGGGGGGCCACTTTCGGAGGCTAGGGCACAGAAAACCCCCGGAGCGCGGCG
>DLRK01000029.1:1462-26209 GCA_002501065.1 Akkermansiaceae bacterium UBA7890 | reverse complement strand
TTCTCGCAGAAGACGTGCTTCCCCGCTTCCAGGGCCTGGATCGCGAGGGGGGCGTGAAACTTGTTGGGGACGATGATGCTCACCGCATCGATATCCGTCTCGAGAAACTCCGCGGTATCCCCGAAGACATGGGGAATCTCCCAGCTGTCCGCCGAAGCCTGCGCCGCCTCCCGGTTCACGTCCGCGATGGCGACCAGTTCACCGCCGCCCTGCCGGAAACCGGGTGCGTGATACTGCAGCATCCCGCCGGCACCGATAACCCCTACCTTGGTTGCCATGATTCGCTCTGGATTGCGGGTTACTGGTTCTCCTTGTCGAAGGCCGAGTCAAAGATCACGTCGCTGGGTGCGAAATCGAGATCTCTGGTGAAGGCACAGCTCTCAGCCGCCCCGTGGATACGGTCCATGCGACCGTCCTCCCACTCCACTGAGAGTGGCCCGGCATAGGCGATGTCATTGAGCGCCACGATGATCTCTTCGAAATCCGTGTCACCCCGGCCAACCGAACGAAAATCCCAGAAGCGGCGCGCATCCGTGAAGTCAGTGTGTCCACCGAAGACACCCACCGTACCGTCACCATGACCCCACCACGCATCCTTCATATGCACGTGGAAGATGCGGTTCGGGAAATCGCGAATGAACTTCACGTAGTCGACACCCTGGTAGCCAAGGTGGCTCGGATCGTAGTTGAACCCGAAGCGGCCATGGCCGTCCACGGCCTCGATGGCCCGCGCTGCGGAAGCGATGTCAAAGGCGATTTCGGTAGGATGCACCTCCAGTCCAAAGTCGACATTGACCGCATCGAACTCATCGAGGATCGGCTTCCAGCGCGCCGCGAAATCATCAAATCCCTTCTGGTAGTACTCCTGGCTGGTCGGCGGGAACGCGTATATGGAATGCCAGATACTGGAACCGGTGAATCCGTTGACCACCGCCCGCCCCGAACCGGCAGGCTTGTCCGCCATGTAGGAGGCCCCGGCATCGACGAACTTCCGGCAGGCCCTGGCGGTATCGATCATCTCCCGGGCCGCGCGCTGGCGCACCCCTTCCGGGTCACCGTCACCCCAGACCACGGGCGAAAGAATGGACTGGTGACGCTCATCGATATTGTCGCAGATCGCTTGACCCACCAGGTGATTCGAAATGGCATAACAGACCATGCCATGTTGCTGGAGAAGCTCCCAGCGTCCCTCGACGTAGCCGTCCTCATTGAGCGCTTTCTGGACGTCGAAATGATCACCCCAGCAGGCGAGTTCGACTCCGTCGTAGCCCATGTCCTTTACCTTGGGCAGGAGGTCGGGAAGAGAAAGATCGGCCCACTGGCCGGTGAAGAGTGTTACTGGTCGTGCCATTTGAGTGTGTGGTTGCGTATTGCGTTCAGTCATTAGGGAGCGAAAAGGCCTCGTGCAAGGCTGAGACCCACTTTTGCTCCAATTCCATGTAGATTTCTCCTGCACCCTCCTCCGGAGTGACGGTCGAGCCCGCCTCCGGCCGGCAGAAGGCTTCCTCCAGCGATTCCAGCGACACGCCGCAAGCGGCGTGGGCCGCCCGCATGGCCGCCCCCAGTCCAGCCGACCCCGCCACGCTCAATCGAGAGACCGGCACGCCGAAGACATTGGCCACCGTCTGGGCAATTCCGTCGTTCTGAGAGGCGCCACCGGTGAGGTAAATCGTCTCCGGGGCCACTCCCAGCCAGCGGGAATGAATCTTCATATTGAGGAACTGCCCTTCCAGCAGGGCACGGACCACCGACGCCGGGTCGCGCCGCTCGTCGGCCCATCCCCGGTAGACCGCATCCCCGGACTCCACCCGCGGGGTGATTTCCGGTCCAAAAAACGGGAGCATCAGGCGTCCCTCGTTCCCAACTGGTGTCCGGGCCAGGCCTTCCCGGTCGAAGTCCGACCAGTCCAGACCGAGATCCTCCTTCACCCGTTCACGCGCAAGCGAACCGTTCAGAAAACAGATCAGGCTCATGAACCCGCCCATGGGATTTCCGAAGACATGCCCGAACCCGTTCGGATCGGTGCGCGGTTCAGGCATGGCGGCGAAGAGGGTATCACTCGTTCCCAGGCTGATGACCACCTTCCCCGGCCTGGAGGCACCCATTCCCACCAGGCTGCAGGGATTGTCTCCGGAAAAGAGGACCACCTCGCACTCCGGGTTGAGGCCGTATTTCTCGACGAAGAATACGCTCACCTTCCCAGCCACCGTGGCCGACGGCCGGGCGGGCGGAAGCTTTCCGCGCAGCTCCGGGGCGGTGGCCTCCAGCAGGTCGTGATCCCAGTCTCCCGAAGCGAGATTGAGCAGGTTCATCCCCGCCCCGTCACCGTGATCGATGGCCACACTCTGCCCCGCCAGGATGGACGCCATGAAGGAACTGACCAGATGGATCACCCCGGTGAGTTCCCAGCTGTCGTAACTCATCTTCGCGAAACGACGGATCTGAGGCCCGGTGAAACGCTCAATCGCAATGGAGCCGCTCCGACTGCAGACCTCGGCATTACCACCCACCGCCTTGGCAATTTCGGCACACTCCGGGCTGGTGGAGGTGTCCATCCAGATCGGCGCGGTCTGGCGGGTGAGATGGGAAAGGATCTGCGACTTGAGGGTTCTCCCCGGATCAAGACCCTGCACGGTGTCCGCAAAGCCCTCATCGAGATACACACTCCCGTGCTGTTGACCGGATCCCGCGATGGCTGCGATCTGCGAGAGATCAACCTCGCTCGCAGCCAACCGCTCGAACAGCAACTCAAGGGCATCGAGCCACATGAGCGGATCGCTGTGCACCTCGCCGTTCTCTCCCTCCGGGATGAAGCCCGAGGGCTGGCCATAATCCGGCAGATCATCCCCGAAACTGATTGATTCCTCATGGAGGATCGTTCCGGCGACGGCATCCAGGACCACCGCCGACACGCTCTGCGTCGAAGAATCTATACCGAGGACCGTTGGCATCGTGCTGATCAGTAAACTATGCTGGCGGTGCTAACCAAGGAAAGAGCGATGGGCGGGGAAAAGGATCGTCGGTTTTCCGGCCTTTCCCGCCCTTTCATCCCGAAACCATCGTCATTTGAAATCTGTTCCCGGCTGCGGCCTGATTGGCACGGCAGGTGCTTCTAGCAGGGCGCCGTGTAGCTAGTGGCGCGGAAGATTTGCCGGTGATTTTGGGTTTTTTTCCGTGCAGGTCATCCGCGCCACTCAACACGCAGGACGTCCCTCCCTTTTGGGGCTCTAGAGATAATCGTTCAGCAGATTCTCGAGCATTTCCTGGCGACCACTGTCCAGCACGGGGGGCTCAATGCCCAGGGCATAGGAGTCCAACGCATCAAGATCGGTGGCCCCCGACTCGATTTCCGCTCCCACCCCACTGTCGAAGGACGCATAACGGACCCTCACGAACTCGTCAAAGCGACCGTCCTCGACGATCCTGGCCGCAATCTTGAGCCCCCGTGCAAAGGCATCCATGCCTCCCACATGAGCGTGGAAGAGATCCTCCGGCAGGTGCGATTCCCGGCGCCGCTTCGCATCAAAATTCAGTCCTCCGGTGGTAAAGCCCTGCCCGTCATTCATCTTGAGGACTCTCAGCATTATGTTGGCGCAGAGATAAACATTGGTTGGAAACTGGTCAGTGTCCCACCCGATCAACTGATCGCCACGGTTTGCGTCGATTGATCCCAGAGCCCCGGCGGCAGAGGCCACGTCAAGCTCGTGCTCCATGGTATGTCCGGCCAGTTCGGCATGGTTGGTCTCGATATTGAGCTTCAAGTGATCCAGCAGATCATACTCCCGCAGGAAATTGAGGCAGGCTGCGGCATCAGAATCATATTGGTGGGTGGAGGGCTCGCGGGGCTTGGGTTCGATGTAGAACTGACCCGTGAACCCGATCTTCCTGGCGTGGTCAACCGCCATGTGAAGGAGTCGGGCGAGGTGATCCAGTTCCCGCTTCATGTCAGTGTTGATGAGGGATGCGTATCCTTCCCGTCCGCCCCAGAAGACATAGCCGGCACCCCCGAGGGCATGGGTCGCTTCAAGGGCGCGCTTCACCTGGCTTGCGGCATAAGCGAAGACATCAGCGCTCGGCGCGGTGGCCGCCCCCTGGGCGTATCGTGGATGGGCAAACAGGCAGGCCGTTCCCCAGAGCAGTTTCTTGCCACTGCCCTCCTGGGCCCCTTTCAGTTCCTGCGTCACCCGCTCCAGGTTCGCGTGCGTCTCAGCCCAGGTCGCGCCCTCCGGGGAGACATCGCGATCGTGGAAGCAATAGTAATCGATCTGGGACTTCTCCAGGAATTCGAAGAAGACAGGCACCCGCACCAGCGCGTTGTCCAGCGACTCGCTCCCATCGTCCCATGGCATGAGGGCCGTACCCACGCCGAAGGGATCCCCCAGGGGGTTGCGCATGCAGTGCCAGTAGGCGGCACCGAAGCGCAGGTGATCCTTCATGCTTTTCCCGGCGACCAGTTCGTCAGGATTGTAGTGGCGGAACGCGAGCGGATTGTCCGAATCCGGCCCTTCAAACTCGATTCTGGAGACGTTGGGGAAGTAGTCTGACATGATGTGCGGAGACTGTTTGATGCACTGAACCACGATAGTTCAGGGCGGGCGACGCTACAAAGCAGCCTCTTCTCCGACCAGAAATAAATCCGGGATCTTCTTGTTGAAAATCGTTGCGCCATCGTCGGAAGAAGCCAACTTCTCCCGGATCTGATTTGACTCAACTCCGCAGGGGCGGATTTCCTCATGACCCGCGAATCCGAAGTGCCGAACCCTACAGCAGCATCGATTTCACCGGTATCCGGATTCGAGCACTTTGTGAAAACACTGCGCCCCGGTCAAATCGCACTGGGTCTCTTTGAAGCTCTGCCCGATGTCCTCTTCTGGATCAAGGACCGCCAGAGCCGCTTCGTCTTCGTCAACCGTGCCTTCAGTGATTTGATCCGCCGCAAGCCTGAAGATTTCATCGGACGCACCGATACGGATATCTTTCCCGCCGAGATCGCCCGCACCTTTCTTCAGGATGACGAGAATGTCTTCGAAACAGGAAAACCCATCCTGAACAAGATGGAACTCGTCACCCGCAAGGCGGGAGGGATCGAGTGGCGCATGACTTCCAAGGTGCCGCTCTTCAGCAACGACGGGGGAATGGTTGGCACCTCGGGAATCTCCAGGCGGCTCGACCAGCGGGAAGGACACCCCCTTCCTGCCCCCTACCGCGCTCTCTCCAAACTTGTCAATTTCGTGCACGACAACGTGGATCAAACCCTCAGCGTGGAGGAACTGGCCCGCCAGGCCGGGATGTCCATCAGCACCCTGGAACGGCGCTTTCGCAGCCACCTCGGCACTTCCCCCAAACGCTTCATTCTCCACGCCAAGATCGCGGCTGCCTGCGAACGCCTCCTTCACACCCCGCTGAGCGTAGGCGAAATCGCCGATCTTCTGGGCTACCACGAACACGCCTCCTTCACCCGCGCCTTCACCAGCGTGATGCACATGAGTCCCACCGCCTACCGGAAATACTACCAGCTGAAACCCTGAGGCCGGCGGGGCCGAACCCGCAACCCGCCATCGTTGTTCCCGGAAACAAACCCTGTCCTGGCCCTCACTCGTATCCGGAGTCCTGCGCCCTTCACGGCCTCTCCGCCAGGAGAGGACTGGTGAGATCGACCGGTTCATAAGTTGAACCGAACTGCTCGCATATCAGGTTGGAGCTGATACGGGCCGATTCGTAGATAGTGGGAAGACCGCTCCCCGGGTGGGTCCCTCCCCCGGCCAGGTAGAGGTTCCGAAACTTCGCATAACGGTTGTGGGGACGCAGGTAGAGAAGCTGGTTCAGGGTGTGCTTCAGGTTGAAGGTGGCCCCCAGGAAGATCGGACCATCATCCTGCCAGTTCCGGGGAGTAATCATCCGTTCCTCGACGATGTGCCTGCGAAGATCCTTCATCCCGGTTCGTTCTTCCACCCGGTCCAGCACCTTGTCGCGATAAGCCGACTGCATGCCCGGCCAGTCAATCCGGTGCCGCGTGTTGATGGTCGGCACCAGGATGTAAAGATTGGAGTGCCCCTCCGGGGCCACCAGGGGATCGGTCACCGACGAATTCCGCACATAAACCGACATGTCCTGCGAAACAGTGCGCTCCTTCTGGATCTCGTCCACATTCCGGCGGTAGTCGTCGGCAAAAAGAATCTGATGATGGGGCTCATCGCGATAGAGAGTATCGAGACCGAGGTAGAGCATGAAGGTCGAGCAGGAGAACCCCTTCCGGCGCAGCTTCTCCCCGGATACATTGCGGCCATTCAGCAATCGGGTGACGGCATGACCATAATCGGCATTGATCACGACAGCATCCGCCTTGATGACTTCCCCGGACTCCAGCACCACCCCACTGGTTTCCCATCCCTCGCTCAGAACTTCCCTTACACAGGAATTGAGCCGGATTTCGGCTCCCTCCTGCTCCGCAATCTCCGCCATCTTCTCGGAGATCCTGCTCACCCCTCCCTGGACGTGATAGATCCCGAAACGATATTCGAGAAATGCGAGAATGCTGAACAGGGCAGGGCATTTCCAGGGTGACATCCCCAGGTATTTGGCCTGGAAAGTGAAGGCCAGACGCAGGCGCTCATCGCTGAAATACTTCCCCAGAAGTGAAAACACCGAATCCCTGGTGACAACGTAAGGGAAAGCGTCGAGCAGGCGCTTCCGGAACAGGTCCCGCAGGTTGCCATATGAGGACTGCAGGCAGGGGATGAGCAGACGTAATTTCTCCTCATGATCAGCCATGAAGCGCTGGAATCCCTCACTCTCGCCAGGAAAGGCTCTCTCAATCTCAGCCGCCATCTTCTTCGAATCGGAAGTGGTATCAATCGAAGTGTCTCCCCACTTCAACCGCGTCATGGGATCGAGCTGCACCAGGTCGAGTTCCTCGTCCAGGTTGCGCCCCGCTTCCTGAAACATCTCCTCCAGGGTGAACTTCTGGTGCAGGAAGGTCGGTCCCGTGTCGAAGATATACGGACCCGCCTGAAGACAGGCACTGCGTCCACCCACCCGTCCGGCTTTCTCCACCACCGTGACCCGAAAGCCACGGTGCGCGAGAATCATGGCGGAGGTAAGCCCCCCGGGGCCTGCCCCCACGACAACAATGTGGCGGTCCGCATTTTTGCGAGAAGCAGTCATCCCCGGTGCAATCACTCCTACTTGGCCGCCTGATAACCCGTCAGATCAGGACTGAAAAGTGCGACGGCGAAAGCCGTGCAGGTTTACCCGGGGAGGAACTTTCACCCTCCCCGGGCACTCTGATCTGCTTCTAAAGCTAGCAATATGCTTATATTAAGCAGTTTATGAAAAAACAACTCTCTGCCCACTTTGCTCTTTCCATTTCTAACTAGTTAGACTAGTTTGTTTCTCGTGCGACGAATTGGAATCTTTGAAGCCAAGACCAATCTCAGCGCCATCGTGGCGGAAATCATGGCTGATGGTGAGATCTTCCAGATCACCAAACATGGCCGGGCGGTGGCCGAACTTCGCCCCCCCACCGGACAACCAGTCGCACCTCAGCGTGGCACCGCCAGTGGTCCCGGTTTCTGGATGGCCGACGACTTCGACGAACCTTTGTAACTGCCTTTCAACTGCCCACCTTTCCTGCCTCGGCCCTGCTGGAGCGCCTGCGAGACAAGATTGTTCACCCATCGCCGTTCAACCCTTATCGAGAGATCACCCCTACCGCTGCCTGAGCCCCCCTGAGAGTCACCCCGCACAGAGTCCACGCGGCCCCCCCTTTACTGCTACCCTGCAAACCCCTGCCTTGTCGGACCCCGGGACCTGTCCCGGGGTCCGGCTGCTTCAGGGGCACCGAGTCCTCTCCCTTCACACGTTCCCCCTCCCCATGAATCTCCTGCTCGACTCCAATACGGTGGTCTGGTTTCTCGAAGGAGCCCCCGAACTATCCGAGACTGCAGCCGGTCTCATCGAGAGCCTCGACTCCCGGTCCCTCGTCAGTTCCGTCACTCCCTGGGAGCTCGCGGTCAAGACCGGTCTGGGCAGACTACGCCTCCCCTACCGTCTCGGAGAGGAGTTCGATGCAACCCTGGAATCAAGTGGTTTCGAACTCCTGCCCCTCAGTCAGGCTGCGCTTGCACGCACCGCGCGACTTCCGGGACACCACCGTGATCCATTCGATCGGCTTCTGGTTGCCGAGGCTCTGGAACAGAGTGCCACCCTCATCAGCCCCAACGAGATCTTTGACGACTACGGCGTCAAACGTGCCTGGTGAACGTATTGCCGGTCAGGGATCCATCTCTTCACCAACCAAAGCACAAAAAGCCCTCTGGATCCGGGACGTCACTTCACCCGGGGCACCGGGCAGGGCCACGCCATCCACCGCCCTGATGGGCTGCACCTCGCGCGTCGTTGAAGTGAGGAAGGCCTCGTCAGCCTGGGCGAGGGCCCCCACCGGCACCGCCTCCTCTCTTACCAAAAGCCCCTCCTTTTCGCACAGCTCAATGACCAGAGCCCTCGTCACCCCAGCCAGACAACCGCTCGTCAGGGGCGGAGTAATCAGCAGTCCCTCACTGAAGAGAAACACATTGGAACCAGTCCCTTCGCACAGTTCCCCCATTGTGTTGGCAAAGATGGCCTCTCCTGCCCCCTTCACCCTGGCTGCCGCCAGCGCCACCACATTTTCGCCATAGGAGGTAGTCTTCACCCCGGCCAGGGCGCCGTTCTCGTTTCGGGAATAAGGGACCACGCAGACATCCTCGGTCTCTCCCCACTCCGCAGTGGGAGAAGCGGCCACCAGGGTGGTCTCCCCCGCCTCGCCCCGCTCGCTCCCCAGCGGTGCTGGCCCTCCCGTCACCGTGATGCGAAGGCGCGCCCGGCACTCAACCAATCCGTTGGCCTGCAGGACCTCGAGGCTGGCATTCCGGAGTTCCTCCAGCGAGCCCACTGAAAGCCCCATCGTTCCAGCTGATCGTTGCAACCGCTGGTAATGACGAGTGAAGGCAAAGGGAGTCCCCGCGCAGGAAAGCATCGTTTCAAACACTCCGTTGCCAACCGTGATCCCATGATCGAAAGGCGAGATCCCTCCCTCGTCCGCGGCTCGCAGGGAGCCATTGATCCAGACCGTCGCTGCCATGAACGGGAGAACATCGTATCCTGGGAAGGTTTGCAACCCCGACCGAAACACCGATGATCGCTTTCAGTCTTGAACTACCTCGCCCATCTCTATCTCGCCGGACCCACTGATGCCTCCCGTATCGGAAATCTCCTGGGCGACTTTGTGAAGGGCACCCCCACCTCCCTGGAGGAGGACTATCCTGTCGAAGTCATCGCAGGCATAGTCATGCACCGCAAACTCGACCGCTTCACGGACCGCCACGAGCAGTTCCTCCGGGCTCGCAACCTGCTCGCCCCGGAGCGAAGGCGTTTTGCTGGAATCGTGGTCGATATCTTCTTCGACCACTTCCTGTCCCGGCACTGGCACGAGTATTCCGGGCAACCACTTCCCCTCTTCATCGAGGCGGTTCATGCCTCGCTGCAACGCCATCCCGACTGGCTCAGTCCGAAACTGGCCTCGGTGGCTCCCCGCCTGCGCTCGGAAAACTGGCTTCACAATTACGGTTCCCCTGAGGGCATTTCCCGCACCCTGGAACGGATCGCTCAGCGCTCTCCCCGTATGGCGCCCATCAAGGACTCTATCGAGGACCTCCTGGGGAAATACAACACCTTTGAAGAAACCTTCCTCCGCTTCTTCCCGGACGCCCGTTCCTTTGCGGCCACTCTTCTCTGACAGTTCTCCAGATCCTCTTCAGGAAGGCTGCAGCTTGGTCTCCAGCAGTTCACGGAACTCCCGCAGGGCATCTTCCAGGAATCTGAGTTCCCGTTCGAAGGTGAACACCAGTTCGCTCGCCACCGCAAGGTCACCCGCCGCAACCCGCTCGTCCAGTTCCGTCACGCAATCCCATGTACGACTGGCGCAATAGTTCCCCACCAGGCCCTTCAGGCGGTGGGCTGCTTCGCGCAGAGCCCCGGCATCACCCTTCCGCTCGGCCTCCATGAGACTCTCCCGCATTGCTCCCGACTCTTCCTCGAAAATGCGGATGAGTTCACACATCAACAACTCATCTCCGATGCGGCTTCGAAATCCGTCCGGATCAAAGACCCTCTCATCCGGTTTCTTTCCGTCGCAATGCACCTCTCCCGTTTCGCACTCGGAAACCACCTCCACCCCGGTGGAATCATCCACGACCGCAGTTCCAGATCCAAAGCGCTCCACCACCCCGTAGAATTCGTCCGATTCGATCGGTTTGGAGACATAATCGTCCATCCCGGCGTTCAGGCACTCCTCCCGATCCCCGGGCATGGCATGCGCAGTCATGGCGATGATGGGAACATACCCACCCGTCTTCTTCTCCCGTTCCCGGATTTCCTGGGAGGCCTCGAATCCACTCATCAGCGGCATCTGTATATCCATGAGGATCACGTCGAAGTTCTCCTTCCTGGCACAGTCCACCGCCTCCAGTCCGTTCTCGACCACCGTGACCCGGTGCCCCCGCCTTTCAAGCAGGCGAACCGCGACCAGTTGGTTGACCTTCCCGTCCTCCGCCAGAAGGATCTTCATCGGGCCAATCCCGCTCCGATGCTCCCCGGCCTCGCTACCCCTCCGCCGCGGCAACCTGGCCTCCATTCCCATGGTGAGCATGATGGCATCGAGCAACATCGATTGCTTGACCGGCTTGTTCACGACCCTCATGATTCCCAGTTCATCGACCTCCTGCCCCGGGGCGCCATCGCTCACTGATCTCAGCAGGATCATTGGCAGGTCCGACCAACGCGACTGTTCCCGGATGCGACTCGCCAGCTGAAGTCCATCCATGCCGGGCATGACGCGATCGACGACCGCCAGTTTCACCTCCTGTCCTTCGCTCTCAAGTTCCTCCAGCTTGGCCAGGGCGCTCTCCGCATCCGGACAGAGGATGCCGGTCATTCGCCAGTTGTGAAGCATTTCGCCCACGATCTCCCGTTGGGTTGTATTGTCGTCGACCACCAGGATGGGGAGTCCATCCAGCGATCGCAGGATATCGGCCTCGCCGCTCGTTTCTGCCGCCCCCACCCCAAAGACTCCCGTGAAATGAAAGGTACTGCCTTCTCCCTCCGCGCTCTCCACCCAGATTTCGCCTCCCATCTTCTTCACGATGCGCTTGGAGATGGCCAATCCCAGTCCGGAACCTCCAAACTCCCTGGTGGTGGAACTGTCAGCCTGTTCGAACACCTCGAAAATCGTTTCCAACCGGTCGGCCCGCACCCCGACACCCGTATCCCTCACCTTGAACAGAAGTTCGATCTGTCCATCCAGTTTCTTCCCAGTCTCCACGTTTACCAGAACCTCACCCTGGTCGGTGAACTTCAGAGCATTACCCACCAGGTTGACAATCACCTGGCGCAGCCGGGTCAGGTCGCCTGCCAGAACCCTGGGAACCGCAGACTCCACCCGGAAGGCCAACTCCAGATCCTTCTCGGCCGCACGGGGAGAAAGGGTGTGGAGAATGTCGCCCAGTGAGTCACGCAGATCAAAATCCCGGCGCTCCAATTCCAGCTTGCCCGCCTCGATCTTGGAGTAATCGAGAATGTCGTTCAGCAGCATGAGGAGTGCCTGGGCCGACTGCTCCACGAGAATCTGGTAGTGACGTTGCTCCTCGGTGAGATCCGTCCCCAGGGTCAGTTCCGTGATCCCCATGATAGCGTTCATGGGGGTGCGTATTTCATGGCTCATGTTGGCAAGGAAATCACCCTTCGCCTTGCTGGCCTCCTCGGCACGCTCCATGGCCTCTCTCAGTTTTTCCTGCGCCTCCCGCAGCCGGATCCTCATCTGATTGAACTCGTGGCTGAGTTCGGATAGCTCATCGTGCCCGGCCACCGGGATGGGCGTCTCGTTCGTTCCCTTCCCGATTTGCTTGGTGACTTCCACCAACCTCTTCATCCTCCGGGAGACAGGAAAAACCACCCAGAGCATTACCGCCACTCCCAGAAAGGTTGCCACTGCGGCCGCCAGAATGACATTGTTCCGCAACTGTCGGACCGGAGCGAGCAGGGTGTCCGCCTCCGCAGTGTGGACCGCCACCCAGCCAAGACTGCTCACGATCCCTCCTTCCGGGGGAACCGCATAGGTGTAGACCTGTTCCCGTCCGGATGCATCCTTCTCAAGAACCTGCGTGCCCTCCAGTCTGCCGCTCTCGTTGAGCACGAGATAGCGGCTCCCCTCAGAGAGGGTCCGGGTTCTCCCTCTGCCACCGATCCGGATCAACTGAGCTTCGCTGTTCAGAAGCACCATGCCTCGATCCCGTCCTCCCCGTCGCGCGTATGAGTCGACCACGTCCAGCACTTCCTGCAGGTTGATCTCCACGCGCAGGATCCCCACGAACTCGCCCTCCTGATCATTAATCCTGCGGCAGAATGCGATGGAAACCTCCTCCTGCCGGCCACCATCCCGGCCTACGGTCACATCTCCTATGTAGCGACTGCCGGCCTTTGCCTCCTGCCACCAGACGCTGCCATCGTGCCGATACTCGGCAGTGGGACTGCTCTGGGCCACGATCCCGCCAAAGGCATTAGTCAGCATCACCTCACGGAAGATCTCCGTGCCCCCGCTCAGTTCGGTCATCTTGTCGACAGTGGAGCCGAGTTCACGCGAGAGGGAGCGGTCCACGAACCCGTCCGAAAGGGCCCTGCGCTCTTCATCGTCACCCCACAACAACGCGATCTTCTCAACGAGGCCCTCCTCTTCGCGCAGCATCTCGTTCGACTTGACCAGAGCCGCAATAACCTCCTCGTTCTTGGAGAATTTCTCCCAGGTGTTGGTGCGCGCCCTGAGAAGGCGGTCGATCTCCTCCTGCATGGAGCGAACCTCCGCCATGGCAGCAGTCTGAATGGCTCCGCGAAGCTGGTCCTGCGAAGTCTTCACCACATAGACACCCACCAGCCAGATCAGGGCCGGCGGAACACAGGTGGTGAGAAGCAACTTGGTTGAAAGCCTCATCGGGGTCGGATCAGTCCTGTATACCCGCGCAGTTCACCCTGCGCCAGCAAAACGCCGACTCCCCTCCCTGTTGGAACCAGAGTGCCTACACCTCCTTCAGGATACCGGTCGAATCGCCGAGGCGTCCCGCCGGCGCGCCAACCTCTTCGAGCATCCGCAGGTAGAGATTGTTCAACGGCAGATCCGTCTTGAGATCGACATGGCGTCCAGTAGTGAACTTGCCGCCCGCATGTCCCGCCAGGATGACGGGCAGGTCGTTGTGGGAGTGTCGATCACCATCAGAAAGTCCACCTCCCCAGACGATCATCGAGTTGTAGAGCAGCGGTTTGCCGTCGACATCCCTGGTGCTGCGCATGCGCTCCAGGAAATAGGCGAACTGCTCCAGGTAGAAGGTGTCAATCCTGGCAATCTTGTCCATCTTGCCCCGGTCGCCCCTGTGATGTGACAACCCGTGGTGCCCCTCATTTACTCCGTGGGTCGGGAAATTACGATTGCTCCCGTCATGGGCGAGCAGGAAACTGGCGATCCGCGTCTGGTCAGTCCGGAAGGCCAGGATCATCATGTCGAACATGAGCCTGATGTGCTCGTGATAGTTCCTGGGTATCCCATTGGCAGGTGCCGCTACGCCCGGATCCGGAGGTGGCCCGAAACTTCCCGCCTTCTCGATCTGTTGCTCGATCTCGCGAACACCGGTCATATACTCATCAAGCTTCTGTTGATCATTCCGCCCGAGGCGTTTTTCCATTGCCTTGGCATCATCGAGGACAAAGTCGAGAATGGAAAGCTGCTCGGTCCGGCGCCTGGCACGGTTCTCCTCCCGTTCCAACCGGGATCCGCCCCCGAACAGACGCTCAAAGACGAGCCGCGGATTTGACTCGGGGGTCATGGGCTGGGTCGCGGAACGCCAGGAAAGATTGTACTGGTAGGCACAGGAGTAGCCCGAGTCGCAGCTCCCGGACTGGCGCACGCCGTCACAGGAAAGTTCCAGTGAGGGAAAACGGGTTTCCCTTCCGAGGTGATTGGCCGCCATCTGATCGACCGAAATCCCCAGCCGGATGTCCGCCCCTGCCGTCTTCCTGGGACGCGAACCCGTCAGGAAAGTGGCAGTCCCGCGCGCGTGATCACCTGCTCCATCCCGGCCAGCCCACCCGTTTGCCTGCTCAAGCCCCTTTAAGATCTGCAGATCGTCGCGAAACTTTTCCAACGACTTCATCGACTCATTGAAAACAAACTCCTTTCCGCCCTCCTGCGGACGCCATTTGTCCATGATGACTCCGTTGGGAAGGTAGAAATAGGCCATGCGCAGTGGTGCTCCGCTGGCGGTCACTCCCCGGGCGCCCGCGGCAGCCCGGGCCATTCCCAGGGAACTCAGCCCGGGAAGGGCGACACTCGCTCCCAATCCACGGAGAAAGGCCCGGCGGCCCGGTAGGATCCTGACGTCACTCATCTACCCGTAGTATACGATATTACGCAGGAACTGAGGACAGAAATCGTCCCCTGAAGAAATGACAGTCCCTGATCCCCTATTTTGCGAGGCGCTCACCATCTCCCCGACGCTTCTGAAAGGGCGTGCTCTCAACGATTCCATAGATCAAATCCACCATTCCTCCCCCCTTTCCGTCAAGAATAGCAACGATCGAATCCACGGCTGGGGCATCGTAGTATTCCACCCCCCGTCCGAGAGCGTAGGTGAGCATCTTCTCCGTCAGGCAACGATAGAAATCCTGCTTCCGTGAGCTGGCCAGAATCTCCTTCAACTCCATCACATTCGAGAATTTCTCGCCCGTGACGAGCTGACCTGCGCTGTCGATGGCCTTGCCGTCCTCTTCCTCCCTCCATTGCCCGATGGCATTGAAATTCTCCAGCGCCAGCCCGATCGGGTCCATGCGCTCGTGGCACGACCTGCACAGCGCTTTCTGACGGTGCTCGTCCATGAGTTCCCGCATCGTGGCGTTGCTGAGTTTCCCGCGCGCCTCCTCCAGTTCGGGCACATCTGGTGGGGCCGGCGGCGCGGGCGTCCCGAGGATGTTCTCAAGCACGAAGAGACCGCGCTTGACCGGAGAGGTCCGCGTCGGCTGAGAGGTCACGATGAGAAAGGTCCCCTGCGCCAGGATTCCGCCCCGCGCCCGCTGAGCCTCCCCGAACTCCACCCGGCGATGCGTGCGCCCTTTCACCCCGGGCACGCCGTAGAACCTGGCCAGGTTTTCGTTGAGAAAGGAATACTTCGCGTTGAGCAATTCCAGCACCGGCCGGTTCTCCCGCACCACATGCTGGAAGAAGAGCTCCGTCTCGAGTTCCATGTCACGCCGCACCTCCTGGTCAAAGACCCGCTCCGCAAACCGCTTGTTCCGTTCCCCCAGGATACGCCGCACATCGATGCTCAGGCCGCGCAGGTCCCGTGCCTGCAGCCACTGGCCCACGAAGTTTCTCACCATGCGGTTTGCCTTCGGGTCAGCCAGCATGCGGTCAACCTGTGCCCGCAGGTTCCGGCGCAAATGGCCCCTGGCAGCCAGCGCGGACAATTCCTCGTCGGGTGCGGAACTCCACAGGAAGTAGGAAAGGCGCGAAGCCAGGGAAAACTCGTCCACCGCCACAACCCTGCCCGGGTCATCAGGCTCGGCCTGCACTTCACTGCGAAAGAGGAAACGCGGCGAGGTCAGGACAGCGGTGACCGCCAGTTTCACTCCATCCACAAACTTGGCCTTCTCCTCCCTGGTCCGGTTCAGCGCCATCCCGGTCAGTCGGTCCACCGTGCTCTTCTCCGCCGGACGGCGGAACGCCCTGGTGGCAAAGCCTTCCACGATCTCCCTCATGTAGGCCGCCCTCTCCTTCTCTCCCTCCGGCGCCAACCCCTTGAAGAAGATTCGCCGGTAGCTCTCAGGGTAACGTTCCCAGTCGCTGCCGCCCTGGCGGATCAGCCTGCATTCCTCCACCCGCACTCCCCAGGTCCCTTCACCCTCACCCGGTTCCCCCGGGACGATGGAAAACTCGAAGCGATGATCTCCTTCGTTCAATTCGATCTCCTTCCTGGAAACGCCACGCAAGCTCCCGGCACCACTCACTTCCACCTTCTCAAGCTCCTTGCCATCGACGAGAATGGCCCAGCTTGCGGTCTGGCCCTGCGGTCGGCCCCGTTCATTTTCAATCCGGTATTTCACTTCCAGACTGTAGTGGCCTGATTTGCTGAAACGCCGATCCACTCCCACCGTATGCTTCTTGTCGGCCTCCATGAAGCGTGCGCTCTGCTGGTTGTTGTCCCGTTGTCGAAAGGTCCCGGGGTCAATCATGATCGGTTGTCTTCGAACCGTCGTGGAGGGAAGGGCAAGCTCCGCGATCTCCTCTGCCGCGGCGAGGTACTTCTCGAGAAGCAGCGGGGAAATAGTGAGCACATCCCCGATCGTGTCGAATCCGAACCCGGTGTCGTCGGGAGGAAAATTATCATCCACGTTGTAACGGACACCGACCAGGTCCCCGATTGTATTGCGATACTCTTCCCGATTCAGGCGCCGGATGGTCACCCGCCCCGGATCAGGGTTCTCCGGGTCGAGTTTCAGGACGTGCTTCTCAATCCACGAGATGATGGCCCTGCGTTCCCCGGGCGTGGGCTGGTAATCCTCCTTGGCGGGCGGCATGAGATGGGTCCGCAGGTTCTTCCAGACCCGTAGCCACAAATCCTGATCCTCCAGATGACTGGCGAGATCCTTGAATTCATCCAGGGAGACATCTCCCTTCTTCGAACCGTCGCCATGGCAGTCGTAGCAATACCCCTTTAGAAGGGGAGCGATCTTTCCCTCGAACTCCTTCGCCTCCTCTCCGGCGCTTGTCCCCGCCAGGGCGAACACAGCCACCAGGATCAATCTTGATAATCTCATATGGACGCCTCCATCATGATACGGATTCTACCGATTTGACAGGTCCATACCACGGTCTTTTTGCAGTCTGTCAAACTGGATCGTCGAATACCATCGTGATCGTTCCGGAAATCCCTTGACTCCCCTGCATCCAAGACCCACCCCTCCCCCTCCGCCGCATCATGAAGTCCGCCATAACCCTCGCGCAGGTTCCGGAGGCCAAGGCTGGCCCCTTCGTCTTTCACCAGTCCCTCCCCGACGGCTTCGCCCGGGCAGAAAAACTAGGCTTTGACGCCGTCGAACTTTTTCTCCCGGGTCCGGAATTCATCGATCCGGAATCTGTGAAAGCCATGGCCACCGAGCACGACCTTGGCATCGCGGCGGTGGGCACCGGGGCCGGCATGGTCCAGCACGGACTCTCCCTCACCGACCCGGACCCCGGACGACGCACGGAAGCCCTTGAGTTCGTCCTCTCCATGATCGACTTCGGCGGACAACTGGGAGCGCCCGCCATCCTCGGGTCGATGCAGGGCAAATGGGGAGGAGAAGTTTCGCGGGATCAATCGCTGGCCTGGCTCACTGAAGCCCTGCAAGCTGCCGATGAGTGCGCTGCCCGGCACGGGGTGACCTTCATCTACGAACCTCTCAATCGTTACGAAACCAACCAGTTCAATCAACTCGCCCCTGCCGCAGCCTACCTCGATCAGCACAAACTGGATCACACCGTCCTCCTCGCCGATCTCTTCCACATGAATATCGAGGAACCCGACCTCGGGGAGGCTCTTCGTGCCGCTGGACCGAAAGTGGGACACGTCCACTTTGCCGATTCCAACCGTCAGGCCATCGGATCTGGTCACACCGAAATGACCTCCGTCCTCGCCGCCCTGCGGGAGATTGGCTACGACGGTTACCTCTCCGCCGAGATTTTCCCTCTCCCCGATCCGGACACCGCCGCCCTCCAGACCATCAGGGCCTTCCGCGACCTGATCAACTGAAGATCACTGCTTGTGACTGACCGTCAGAAACTCCCGTGATGAAATCGCGCCCTCTCGGCAAAACCGGACTCGATCTCCCCATCCTCGGCTTCGGGGCCTCCTCGCTCGGCCAGGAGTTCCGCCCCGTAGGCCTTGAGGAAGCGCTCGCCTCCGTCCGGATGGCCCTCGACCTCGGGATCAACTTCATCGACACCTCACCCTTCTACGGTCGCGGCATGTCGGAGGTCCTGCTCGGCATTGCCCTCCGGGATGTTCCGCGGGACTCCTACCTGCTCGGCACGAAACTGGGACGCTATTCACTCACTCACTTCGACTTTTCTGCCCGGCGCGTCGACGAGAGTGTGCATGTTTCCCTGCACCGTCTCGGCACCGACCACCTCGACATTCTCCTCCTCCATGATGTCGAGTTCGTCGACCTTCCGCAGATCTGGGAGGAAACCATCCCCGCCGCCCTTGCCCTGAAGGAAAAGGGACTCGTGCGGGCGGTGGGATTTTCCTGCTACCCCATGAAGACCTTCCACAAGGTCCTCGACCACGCCGGAGATCAACTCGACTGCATTCTCTCCTACAACCAGTACACCCTGCAGAACACGGCCCTGGTCGACAGTCTGCTCCCGCGCCTCCGGGAGAAAAACCTCGGAGTGATGAACGCGGGGCCGTTCTCCGCCCGCCTGCTCACCAACGCCCCCCTTCCCGACTGGCTCAAGGAACCGGAGGAAGTGAAGGACGCCGCGCGTGACGCCGCGAAACTCTGCCAGGACGAGGGAGTTGATATTGCCCAACTCGCCCTCCAGTTCTCCTGTGCTCACGAAGACATCGCCACCTGCGTGGCAGGGTCGGCCAATCCTGAAAATGTGCGCAAGTGGGCCGAGTGGCTGGAGAAACCCATCCCCGAAGACCTTCTTGCCGCTGTCCTCAGGATCTTTGAACCCGTCAGGAACATCGGCCATCTCGAGGGCCTCCCTGAGAATAACTAAGCCTTCCGCAAACCCGGAAACCGCTCTGCCAGGCCGTGCTCACCAAAGGATGATTCTTAACGGGCTTCATTACCCTGCCGATTCGACAATCTACCAATGAAAACCATCGATAAATTCACTTTCGGAGTGGGTGACCGCTTCGCCCACCAGGCGGAGGCCCAACTCCGGGCCTTCCAGCAACTCGCCGACCGGGGCATTCCAGTTACCCCGGTCTGGAACAAGTCCAATCGCGAACACCTCATCGTCGGTTCCGAGCCGGCGGGCACGCGTGCCGCCGCCGATGCCGCCGTGTCCAGCCTCGGCTGGACCTTCGACTACCTCCTGGACGCGGACCACATCAACCTCGGAACCGTTGACCGCTATCTTCCCCACTGTGATTTCTATACCATCGACGTTGCGGACGACATCGGCACACCGGCCGCCCCCGAGGAAATCGCGGCCTTCATCGACCGGCACCCCGAGTTGATCGGAACCATCGAGATCGAGGGCATCGCCGCTCCCCTCCGGATCACACGTGAAGACGTCGAGAAGACGGCCAGACAGTTTCTCAAGGCCTGCGAACTCGCCGGCCGCATTTATCGCCACATTGCCGGGGCAAAGGACGGCGAGGACTTCATCGCCGAGGTCTCCATGGATGAAACCGATGATCCCCAGACCCCTCCCGAGATGCTCGTCATTCTGGCCGCCATTGCCGACCAGGATTTCCCCATCCAGACCATCGCTCCAAAATTCACCGGTCGCTTCAACAAGGGAGTCGACTATGTGGGCGACCTCGCCCGGTTCGAACAGGAATTCAACGACGATCTCGCAGTCATCGCCCACGCCATCAAGGCCTATGGCCTTCCCGGAACACTGAAGCTCAGCGTGCACTCCGGTTCCGACAAATTCTCCATCTACGGGCCCATCAGGCGCGCCCTGTCCCGCACCGGTGCCGGCCTTCACATCAAGACCGCGGGCACCACCTGGCTTGAGGAACTGATCGGACTGGCGGAGGCCGGCGGGGAAGCCCTCGCCCTTGCCAGACAGATCTATCTCACCGCCCTTGAGAAGAAAGAGGCCCTCTGCGAACCCTACGCCACCGTCATCGACGTTGATGATTCGAAACTGCCCGGCGCGGAGGAAGTCAAGGAATGGACCAGTGAACAGTATACGGGCGCCCTCCGCCATGACCAGAGCAACCCGGCCTACAACCAGCACTTCCGCCAGCTCCTGCATGTGGGATTCAAGGTGGCCGCGCAACTCGGCGACACCTACCTCGACGCACTCAAGGCCAATGCCGGAGTCATCGGGAAAAACGTCACCGAAAACATTTATCAGCGCCACATGGTGCCTCTCTTCCTCGGAGAGGAAGACCGGCCCCGGCAATGAGAAGAGACCGGAGCACGCGGGAAGCACTGGACAGCAGCGGCCACCCCGCCTAACAAGATCCCGCCAGACCCTCACCCTGGACGCCGGCCCATGCTCGATGCCCACCATCACCTCTGGAACTACGATCCGAAGCAGTACCCCTGGATCACTCCCGACTCCATCCTTGCCCGGGACTACCTCCTCCCCGATCTGGTCACAAATACCGATGCCGCCGGGGTCTCCGGGACGGTAGTGGTACAGGCTCGCCAGACCATCGAGGAGTCCGACTGGCTCCTGGAGCTGGCGGACGAATGTGACCGCATCCAGGGCGTGGTAGGCTGGGTGCCCCTCGCCGACGGAAACGTGGAGGAGCACCTCGAACGGTTGAGCAATCACCGCAAGTTCAAGGCCGTCCGGCACGTGGTGCAGGACGAACCGGACGACAGCTTCATTCTGAACCCGGAATTCAATCGGGGTATCGAGAGGCTCCAGGACCACGGCCTGGTCTACGACATCCTCATCTTCCAGAAACATCTCCCCCCCACCATCGAGTTTGTCGACCGCCACCCCGCCCAACCCTTCGTCATCGACCACATCGCCAAGCCCGAGATCCACAATGGACGTATCGAGAGCGGGTGGCGGGAGGGCATGGCCGCCCTCGCCGAACGGGACAACGTCCTCGCAGTCAAGATCAGCGGAATGGTCACCGAGGTGACCGACGAGACGATCAGCGAGGCCACTCTCAAGAACTACTTCGACGAATCACTCGAAATGTTCGGTGCCGGGCGACTCTGCTTCGGCACCGACTGGCCTGTCTGTCTCCTGCGCCTCGATTCCTACGTGCAGTGGGCCAGTTCCGTCCGCGCCTACGTGGCCGAACTGAGCGTCGGGGAGCAGAACGCCATCCTGCACGAGACCTGCCAGCGGGCCTACCGGCTCTAGTCGCCTTTCCTGGTGCCGGCCCCCAGGGACCTGAGAAGCGGGTTCCGGTAACAGAAGCCTGCCTTCAGGGACGGACCGGATAACGAAAGGACTTGTCCGGCCGATCGGGCGGCGCCGGCATCCTGGGTGGATCCTCCTCGATCTTCTTCCGCAGGTAGGCCAGGGCCGCCTCCAGTTGCGCATCCCGCCCCCGGAAGGTCTCATGGGGCAGGTTGTCCACCACCATGTCAGGCTGCAGTCCCGTCCCCTCGATGATCCAGGTGCGATCGGGAGCGTAGACACCGGTCTCAGGACTGCGTGCCATGCCGCCGTCAACCAGCCGGGTGGCGCTCCGCAGCCAGACTCCTCCTCCCCAGGTCCTGGTCCCGATCAGCGGACCCAGCCCAAGACGCCGGAACCCTTCCGAGAAGGCCTCACCATCGGAGATTGTGTAGGCGTCGATCAGCACGGCCATATGTCCGTTGAAGGCAAACTGCATGTTGGCAAATGGTCGTCCGCTACGGGTTTTCCAGTACATCCAGGGCTTGCGGCTCAGGCGCCCCAGGATCCAGCTGTCGATATTGCCGCCATAGTTCTGGCGCATGTCGATGATGAGTCCCTTCCGGTTGAAAACCGGATAGTAACCCTTCACGAATTCCGCATAGTTGGAGGCTGACATTCCACGCATGTGGAAGTAGCCGATTTCACCCTTCCCCTTCTCCTCGGTTTCCAGGCGCCGGGTGTATTCCCAGTTGCTGGTCTTCAGGTTGCGGAATCCGCTCACGGTAAGAGGGACCACGATGGAATTGCGCGTTCCTCCCACCCCGATCCGGCGCGATTCGAGGAGCACCTTGCGACCCGCCTTGTTCTTGAGGAGGGCCCCTATCTCCCGCACCGAAGCAGCGGGCACCCCATCTACCGAGAGAATCACATCACCCACCTGCATCTCCACCCCGGCCTTGAGGAGTGGTCCCTCCTCCGCCGGATAGTCGGGATCGGTTTCGTAGAGATGGTCAATCCGAAAGCCTTCCTCCGCCCTCGAGAATTGCGCACCCAGGTGGCCAAGACTTGATCCGTCGGTGGCATCGCGGATGTCACCCGAATAAATGTCGGTGTGCATGGCCGAGAGTTCACCGACCATCTGGCCAATGAGGTCATCGAGTTCCCAGCGACTGGTCAGAAGCGGAAGAAGAGGCTCGTGCCTGCGACGCGCTTCCTCCCAGTCCACCCGGTGCATCTTGGGATCGTAAAAGTAGTCGCGATGCATGCGCCAGGCATCCACGAACATCTGGCGCCATTCCTCCGCCGGACTCACGCTGAGCGATAATCCACCAAGATTGAGCTTGCCCTGGGTCGGGTTGCTGGGCGCCTTCCCGGTGGCTGCAAAGACGTAAAAGCTGTCACCCTTGCGCACCAGGCAGGTCGTTTCATCTCCCGAAAGTTCGAAGCCCCGGACATCACTCATTACGGTGGTCCACTTATGCCTGGTGGCATCGGCGGTGATGGGAAAGGTCACCAGGGACGACTTCCGGCTCAGTGAAAGAGACGAATAAAGGCAGAAGAGATTACCCCGCGCCCTGCTGAGATGGCGGTAGTTGCTCGCTTCCACCGGAACCACCACCAACCGGCTCTCGATCCCGTCCAGATTGATCACGTCCTTCTTTTCCCCGCCCTCTCCCGCTCCGGGCGGTTCTCCCTCGTCCTTGGCCAGGAACGGAGAGCGCTGACCTCCGATCAGATCGAGGGCAAAGATCCCGGTGGTCTTGTCCAGAAGCGGCTCCGGTTGCCGGGCACCCCAGGGCGATCCCTGCACCGAGCGAAAGGTGCGGTCGGAGAGGAAGTAGAGCCACTTGCCACCCGGTCCGAAGACCGGACTGTAGCTGTCCAGTCGCGCAGTGGTCACCGGAACGGGCCTCGTTTTCGTCCCGGTATCGTAAAGAAAGATCTGCTGGGTCCGGTTCTCCATGGTGTCCGCGAAGGCGATCCAGCGACTGTCCGGCGACCAGGTGAGATCGATGTAGTCCCATTCGTTACCCTCCCGCGAGCGCGCGACCTCCCATTCGACCCCACTGGCAAGGTCCCGCATCCACAAAATCTGGTTGCGATCGGTGTGCGCAAGGAGCTTGCCATTCGGAGAGGGAATACCGTCGTGCCGCATGGTTGCGCCCCCGGTCGTCACCTGCAGCGGTTCCCCCAGGCCATCCGCAGGTTGCCGCCAGAACTCCATCTCCCCACTCTGATCGGAGAGATAGATCATGTCCCTGGTTCCCGGAAGAAAGCGCAGGTCCCGGGTGCGACTCTCCACTTTCTGCTTCAGACGGACCACGCGACCCGGCTTGACCGGCACCACGTAACCACGCCCGCGGATGGTGAGACCCACCCGCTTGCCGTCGTGCGAGAGGAACCAGGAGTTGAGATAGGACAACGGGTTACTCACCCAGCGTTCGCGTTTCTGGTCAAAGTCGGTCGCCAGATGGATATCGAGTTTGCGCGCAGCGTCCCCCTTCACGTCGTATATCCAGATGTCCGCCCGGTTGCGGAAGATGATCCGGCCTTCGTGCAGCGAAGGAGAGAGCACGTCCCAGCCCACGAAATCGGTGTGCTGTTTCAGGTCCTTCCCTTCCAGGTTCATCGACCACAGGTTCATCGTGCCGTCGCGGTCGGTTGAAAAATAAAGGCGCTTTCCCCACACCATGGGAGCCCGGCTTGTCCCGTCATGATCGGCAGTCAGCGGAATGGCCTCCTGGTCGCCGGTCCGGAACCGCCAGAGATTCTCGATCAATCCACCCCGGTAGCGCTTGGCAAAACTTTTCTGCCGGGGCAGGCGGGCAAAGAACAGTGTCTTCCCGTCACTAGCAAACTCACCGTCACTGGCCTGTTCGAGGGGAATGACCCGCTTCTTCCCACTCTCAATATCGAGGATCGCCAACTGGTGCGTATCCCGTATCGCGAAGTACCAGGTGGCGTAGACCAGTTCGCGGTTGGACTTCCAGGAGACCGGTCGCGGACCGCGCTGGCCGCTGACACCCTCATGGGTCAGACGGGTTGGTCGACCGCCCTCCAACGGCATGAGATAGATCTCATGGGTGCCGTCATAGGAAGCAGTGAAGGCCACGGTCCTGCCGTCCGGACTGATACACGGGAAACGTTCCCGTTCGAGATGAGTGGTCAACCGCTGGGCTATCCCGCCCTCAACCGGGACCTTCCACAAATCGCTCTCGGCGTAGAAGATCACCGTATCCCCGTGCAGGGCCGGTTGCCGGTAGTAGCCCAGCAAGCCATCTGCACCGGATGCGGGCAGTGACTGCAGCGCGATCGCCACAAGCGCAACTCGTCTCATGAAGGGTGAGGGAACTGTAAAGGGTGAAGGGACCTCCGAAGGGTGAAAGGTGAAGGAACCTCCTCCATTTTCCCTCATTTACCCCGTCATTCAATGCCCAATCCGTGAAAGCGAACTCATTCAGGACGGAGAGCCACTGCCTCGAGGATCTCCCTGAAATTACAGTCTCAACACTCCACCTCTTGCCCCTTCTTCGACAAAATCGCTCGATCGATTAGCCATAACTCTCTCCCTGCGGTGGTCTTCGCATGGGATCTCACATGGCACCCATCCATGACCACGCCCTCCTCTTCCC
>DLRK01000029.1:0-1135 GCA_002501065.1 Akkermansiaceae bacterium UBA7890 | reverse complement strand
CTCCTCTTCCCTGGCTTCACCACCTCCCTGTCCGCCCGGACCTCAGGGAATCAGCGGTCAGATCCTGATCGAGCCGCAGGGCGTATGCCCCACGGCCCCTGGATCCTTGCTCCTACTTTTTGGGCAGCACCCAGATATTCCGGTAAACGACCGGGTTTCCGTGATTCTGCAGGAAGATCGGGCCTCCCACGTCCGGTTTGAGCGGGCCACTCACCGGAGCGGCCGTGGTGTGGGTCTTGCCCATCTCCTGGTCCTCGTGGACCTCCACCCCGTTCAACCTGACCGTCATGCGGGGCCAGGCCGTGCGCTTCCCGTCCAGGTCGAACTTCGCGTGCGTGTACTCCACGTCATAGGTTTGCCAGCTCAGGGGCGGAAGACACATGTTGAGCTTGGGGGCGGCGATGGAATAGATTCCCCCACACTCGTTCATGAGGCCTTCCAGGCCGAAGGAATCGAGAACCTGAGTCTCCCAGCGGCCCTGGTAGTAGACTCCACTGTTGCCCCGTCCCTGGGACCGTGAATGGGGACGATAAGGCGTGCGAAACTCCACGTGAATGGTGCAGTCCCGGAAGAGCTTGGTACTGATCGCGCCGGTCGCCCCCAGCAACCCGTCCGTGATCCTGCCATTCTTCCAGTGATCGACGTTACTGCCGTCAAAGAGGACCACCGCACCCTCCGGGGGCTTTGCCCCGAGAGTCGAGCTCTTCCGCTCCACCTTCTTGAGCGCCATGCCCTTGCCACCCTTGGCCTTTATATTGAAAACACCGTTTGCAATTTCACCGCTGTATTCGCCGTGTCCTTCCGGGGGAAACTTGCGGGTGGCACTGAATTCCGTTCCGCCCCCGGCCATGTAGCGTTTCTTGCCCGCAGCCGGAACGAAGGCGGCCTGGCCACCATCGCTTTTGCCGTCCAGCAGGCTCTTGCCCTTGCCGTCCCAACCGGCCCCGGGCAGGCCACCCGGGTAGAGCACAGCCTGGAAGTGGCCATTGCCCAGCGCGATCACCTGGGCCCCCGCTCCCTTGGCCGCGTATTCTCCCTGGATCACGAAATCGGGATCTTCCTTGGCCGCCTTCGCGGAATCGGTCCAGACCTTGTTGTTGTCCGCGGCATGGACAGCTGCCAGGGCCAAAAGGGC
>DLRK01000003.1:1815-8889 GCA_002501065.1 Akkermansiaceae bacterium UBA7890 | reverse complement strand
GGCATCATTGCGCTCTTCGGTTTCGGCCTCGTGGGGGCTCTGCTCGGACTGAAGTGGGAGGCCTGGACTGCGAGCTACGTGCTCTGGACGCTGGGTGCGGTCTCGTTCGTGCTCGCCCTGGTGCAACCCAGGTTGCTCCTCCCCCTCTACGTGGTGCTCATGGTCGTGGCCTTTCCGATCGGCTTCGTGATCAGCAACGTGATTCTGTTGGCTCTCTACTTTGGACTGTTCACGCCCTTTTCAATGGTGTTTCGTCTCATCGGCCGTGATACCATGAAGCGGAAGTTTGAGCCGGAGGCGGAGAGCTACTGGATCAAGCGGACCGGTTCGACGCCGGCATCCCAGCGCTTCAAGCAGTACTGACCCTCAATTCGAGATGAGCGACAAAAGCAAAGAGAACGAGTTTGAGCAGGCGAGCCGCGAGGTGAAGACGGGCTTCCTGGCCGAGATGGTGGGATTCCTGAAGGACAACAAGCGCTGGTGGCTGACGCCGATCGTGGTGGTCCTGCTTCTCCTTGGAATCCTGCTGCTGCTGGCGAGCACGGGAGCGGCACCGTTTATCTACACCCTGTTCTAAGAGGACGGGAGAATTTCGAGATTCGGCCGCGCCCGGGTCGGGGCGGCTCCCGCAGAATCATCCTGCCACCCCGGGGAGCTGGGACTCACCCGGGACCCCACCTGAAATCGTGTTGGCAATTCAGCCAATCGGGCTGACAGTGCCGCCCCATGAAGTGCCGTCCCATGAAGATCCCGCTTTTCGCGTCTTCTGCCCTTCCCCTCCTTGCCCTCGCCCTTCCCCTCCCGGCGGCTGAAACGGTCCTGGTGGCCGACGACCCGGCCGCCGCGGCCACCGCCCTCATTCCCACTGCCGCCAACGGAGGAAGCGACCTCTCGATCGCAGACTGGGCCACCGTGACCGCCCCGTCCAACGCCGCGAACTGGAGCGCGGGAACCACCGGGGTCGGCTACGAGGCCAATCCCGGGTCCGGCACCAGTTACGCCGGGCTCCTCGGGCTGGATCTCCAGGATGTCATGGAGGACATCAATGCCACCGCCTACATCCGGGTTCCCTTCACCATCGATCAGTCCGCTCTCAATTCCGCCCGGGGGCTCTTCCTGGAGATGAAGTATGACGACGGCTTCGTCGCCTACCTCAACGGAGTGCAGGTCGCGGCCGCCAATGCCCCCCTGCAACCAGGCCCCTCCTCCGCTGCCAGTGCCAGCAATTCCGATTCCAACGCCCTCCAGTTCGAACGATTCGACCTGAGCGCCTTCCTGCCCCTGCTCAATCCCGGCAGCAACATGCTCGCCCTCCACGGATTGAATAGCGGGGTCGGCAGCAGTGACTTCCTCATCCTGCCCCGCCTCGTCACCAGCGACCTCGCGCCTCCGGTCTGGCCCGATCTTCAACTGGGCAATCCCGTCATCACCACCGCGAACAGTCCCGTTGATCTCATCAATGCCGGCGATGGCAGTGGCCGACTCTTCATCGTGGAGCGAGGGGGCCGCATCCGGATCTGGGACGGCGGGGCTCTGCGGACTTTCCTCGATATACGATCCAGCGTGAACACCAACGACAGCGGCGGCGATGAACGTGGTCTGCTGGGACTCGCCTTTCCCCCCGGCGATGCCGCCAAAGGGCACTTCTACGTCAACTACATCAGCAGCAATGCCGCCCGCCGGGGGAACACCGTGATCTCACGCTTCTCGGTAAACCCAGCCAATCCCGACGACGCCCTCGAAGCCAGCGAGGACGTTCTCCTCGTCATCGACCAGCCCCAGTCGAACCACAACGGGGGCCAGATCCACTTCGGCCCGGATGGCTATCTCTATATCGGGATGGGTGACGGGGGTGGGGCCGGGGACACCGGAAGTGGCCATGGCTCAATCGGCAACGGGCAGGCCACCAACACCTTCCTGGGAAAGATGCTGCGCCTCGACGTGGAGGGCACTCCCGACCCTGGATCCAATTACGCCATCCCGCCCAACAACCCCTTCCTCCTCGACCCCGAGGTCCCCAATGAGATCTGGGCCTTCGGCCTGCGCAACCCGTGGCGCTGGTCGTTCGACCGCAGGACCGGTGACATGTATATTGCCGACGTGGGACAATACGAATGGGAGGAAGTCAACTTCGTCCCAGCCGCCAGCACCGGTGGCGAGAACTTCCAGTGGCGCCGCCTCGAGGGCTTCAACACCTTCAACTCCGGCACCTCCCTCACCAAGGGAACCTCCACCGACCCGGTTTACGAATACGACCACAACGCCGGCAGTTCCATCACCGGCGGTTATGTCTACCGGGGGCGCCGTTTCCCCCGCATGGAGGGCATCTATTTCTTCGGGGACTACAACTCGGGACGGATCTGGGGGATCCAGCGGGACCCCTCCGGAAACTGGATTGACCGCCAGTTCCTCGACACCTCGCTGCGCATCTCCGCCTTTGGCGAGGACGAGGAGGGCGAACTCTACGTAGCCTCCCTCTTCACCGGCGAGATCTACCGGTTCGGCGACACCCGCGACGCGAACTACCTGCAGATCATCGATGCCTCCTTCAGTCCGCAGGGCACTGCCCGGGTCCGCTTCGGCACTGAGACTGGCAGACGCTATCAACTCCAATGGTCCACCGGCCTGCAAAACTGGGCCAATCTCGGCACGCCCCGGTTGGCCTCCGGCTTCGAGCTCGAGCTCACCACCTCCCTGTCCCTTCCCCTCCCGGACCAGGCCTACTTCCGGGTCGTCGAACTCGCCAATTGAGCCCGGGAGGTATTGCCCCGGGACAACCCGAGAACCGGCGCCTGTCCGACATGTCCCGATTGCGGGAACATCCGCCTGCTTCAGCCTGACCCGGGGACCACAGGAACATCGCGGCTACTTTCTCTCTCGCCTTTGGCTGTTCCCGAAACCACCCTCCCGATCCTGAACGCTGTAATACTTCCATGATTTGGTCTGCACTGAAAAACAACCTCGTTATTAGCCTGTCAGCACTCTGTTTCAGCCTCGCCTTCCTGTCTTCGTGCGGCAAGAAGGAGACCCCCTCCACCGAGACCCCCTCCAGCAAAGAGGAGACTACCAGCGGCAGTCCCAAATCCAGCACTTCCTCGAACAAACCCGTTTCCGAACCGGCCGCTGAAGAACCCGTACCGGTCGAGCCCAAGGCCCCAAAGGAAGCAACGGGCAACGAATCCGATACCCCGTCCGCGGATGAACCCGCCACCGTTCCGGTGCAAGACCCGGACAACGCGGCGGACTTCACCGGTTTCGGTGCGGTCTCCTACTCTTATAGGATCGGAAAATACGAGGTGACCAATGCCGAGTTCTGCGCCTTCCTCAACGCGGCTGCCAAACGAAACTCTCATGATCTCTACGACGATCGGATGGCGGGGGAATACGGCGGAATCATCCGATCCGGCACCCCGGGGGACTACCGCTATGCCACCAGGACGGGGTGCGGGAAAAAGCCCGTCGGTTATGTGACCTGGGAGACCTGCGTGCGCTACTGCAACTGGCTTTCCAATGGCCAGGGTGAAGGTGACACCGGGAAAGGGCCCTACCGCATCGAGGGAGGATCCATCGCCCTCCCGGACCACTCCACGCTCGCCAGGGGAAAGACCACCAGGTGGGTCCTCGCCAGTGAGAACGAATGGTACAAGGCTGCCTATTACGATCCCGCCAAGGGAGAAAGCGGTGGATACTGGCCCTACGCCTGCAAGGGCGGTTCCGCCCCGGCCTGCAATCTCAACTCCAACGAAATCCAGGAAGTGGGAGTCTTTGCGGTGGCCACCGCCTATGGCACTTTCGACCAGAACGGCAACCTGTGGGAATACAACGAGCACCGAACCGGAAACAAGGTGGGCCTGCGCGGAGGATCATTCTTCATCGATGACAACGACAGCTACCTGCGTTCAACAACGCGTTATGATGTCCTGAGCGCCAAGTGGCCCAACTACGGATTCCGTGTGGTTGCCCTCGGCACCGGAAAGTCACAAGCCTCCTCCCCTCCCCCGGTGCCAGAACCCGAACCCCGGTCCAGCCGTAGCAAAGCCAGAACATTCTACATTAGCAGTTCAGAGGGCGACGACGAGCTCGATGGCGGGTCGGCCACGGTCCGGGGTGGGTCCGGTCCCTGGAAATCACTGGCCCGGGCCTCCGTCGAATACATTCCCGGCGACACCATCCTGCTCAAGCGCGGCGACACCTGGGACGACGAACTCCGCCCCGCAGGCAGTGGCACGCCGGACAATCCCATCACGATTTCCGCCTACGGCGAAGGACCCCGGCCTGTGATCGACCGGCAGGATTTCCGGAAGGATCTCGTGGGTATCCGGCTCACTGACCAGGGCGGCTTCAGGATTGCCGGAATCGAATTCAACCGCTGCCTCACCGGGATCTACGCGGACTACCCCGACGACTGCCCGACCCGGGAGTTCATCTGGATCGAGGACTGCTACTTTCACGATTCCCTCCTCTACCAGCACTACGAGGATTACCCCCGCCGCAAGATCGGGCTCGGAATCTGTTTCTTCTCCTACGAACGCGACAACCGCATCGTCCTGAAGGATATCACGATCAAGGACTGCATCTTCCGCCGACTGGCCTCCGGGGTCTGGACCAACAGCCCGGATAACTTCAACAAGAACGCCTCCTACATCTACAACTTCGCGGACATGAACTTCGAGGGCTGTCTCTTCGAGGAAGGATTCCAGTGGCAGCAGGGCATCCGCGGGGTGGCCGGTGGGTCCATGCGCCACTGCGTCACCCACGATATCGGCCGGGGTTTCCGTTCCTTCAATGGCGTGGCCGGTTCGATGTTCTTCCGCTGCAAGGACTGGGTCTTTGAGGATTGCGAGTGGGGCTTCGTCTCCATCGGCCTGGGCAGCGGGGACGGTGAATCCTTCGATTTCGAAGGGAACTGCGACGACATGACGATGCGCAACTGCCTGTTCCACGACACCGATGGCCCCGGATTCCTGCTCTGCTGCTACGCCTCCGACGGGCATGCCCACACCGGGATCCTCATGGAGAACTGTGTCATCAACGGCAAATCGAAGCGGCCCATCGGGTTGCCCCGTTGCGCGATTGTCAACACGACGGATTGGAACGAATCCACCTGGGAGGAATGCCGCTTCTACATCTCCAGGGGGGAAGCCCTCATGAGGGTGATGGATCCCGAGAAGGAGAAACGGACGAAGTTCGTCGATTGCCTCGTGACCGACTTGAGTGCCGCCTGCTCCACTCCAAACCTCGCACTCGGAGCGAAGGCCTCCTCAAAGACAACGGGACCATCGGCAGGAAAGGCTAATGATGGAGATCCGGAAACCGCCTGGACGGGTGGGGCCGGCACCGGGGAATGGCTGCAACTCGTCTTCCCCCGCACCCAGACCGTCAACGAGATCAGGCTCAGGGAAGCTCCCACCTCCTCGATTACCCGCTACCAGATTCAATATGCCGATCCCGCCACCGGGACCTGGAAAAGCTGCTTCAACGGCATGAAAATCGGCGAGGATTTCATCGCCCCGATCGTGCCCCGCAAGACCAGGGGCCTCCGCCTGCACGTCATGACAACGGACAAGGGAAAACCCTCGCTCCGGGAATTCGAGGTCTACCGGGGCACGGGCCGGATCTTCAACGATCCCAATGGCGCCCAGGCCATTCAGGTGATGGGCCAGTGAAGCGCACTGGCCTTCTTCCCCACAAAGGTCTCCGGCTGCAAACCCGGCGGGACACTCCCGCACGGGGCAGGTTGGTCACCCGACCGCTGCAGGCACAATAGCGCGGAATACTGATAAGAAAATCACCATACTCCACGTAATTGGGGTTTGAGCACACGAATAATTGTGTTCAGCCTCCTTCTTAGTTCCGGATTTACCGGCTCCATCACCATCGTCATGAACACCAAGTCCATCATAACATTCGCGGCCCTCGGCCTGCTGACCGGATCCCTTGCCCAAGCCAGGCCCAGGGTCTGGAAAGACGCGACCTCAGGGAGGACCCTCACGGCCGAGTTCGTGGAACTCACCAAGGACGCGATCAAGGTGCGCCGGCACGATGGCAAGGTCGTCAGCATTCTCCTCTCCCGTCTCACCCCGGACGACATCGCCTTCGCCAGGACGGCGGCCAAGAGCGGTGGCCCTCTGGCCAACGACTGGCCCAGCTGGCGGGGTCCGAATCGTGACGGCCATTCCGCCGACAAGGGATTGCTCACCAAGTGGCCCGATGGAGGACCCAAACTGGTGTGGGCCTTCGAGGATTGCGGCAAGGGTTACAGCTCTCCTTCGGTGGTGGGAAACCGCCTCTACTATACCGGCAGCAGGAAAGGAAAAGCCGAGATCATCTGCCTGGACGCCGGCAGTGGTGAGGAAACCTGGTCCACCATCATCGGGACCGATCCCGAGAAGGGCTACAATACCGGTTGGGGCGCGGGCACCCGCGGGGCGCCCACTGTTGATGACGGCCTGGTCTACTCCATGAATGCCAACGGCGATCTCACCTGCCTCACCGCCGACAAGGGAGAGAAAAAATGGACCCTCAGCCTGGTCGACGACTTTGGCGGGAAAATTCCCAACTGGGGCTACTCCGAATCTCCCCTCATTGACGGAAACAAGTTGATCGTCACCCCGGGCGGTGAACAGGGAGCCATCGTGGCCCTCGACAAGAAGACCGGAAAGGCCATCTGGCAGAGCAAGGATCTCAAGGACGGCGCGCAGTATTCCTCCGTGATTGTGGCGGAGGTGAAGGGCAAGCGGCAATACATCCAGCTTTTCATGAAAACGCTGGCCGGGGTGGATGCCGGAACCGGGGATGTCCTCTGGACCTCGAAGTGGCCCGGCCGGACCGCTGTGGTTCCTACTCCGATTTACTCCGATGGCCACGTCTACATCAGCTCGGGATACGGGGTCGGCTGCAAGCTGGTGGACATCAGTGGTGGTGAGGCCAGGGAAGTCTGGGTCAACAAGGTGATGAAGAACCATCATGGAAGCGTGATCAAGGTGGGCGACCATGTTTATGGATTCTCGGATGGTCCGGGACTGGTCTGCCAGAACTTCAAGACTGGCGAGCAGGTCTGGAGCGAGCGCGGCC
>DLRK01000003.1:0-1435 GCA_002501065.1 Akkermansiaceae bacterium UBA7890 | reverse complement strand
GACGAATCGGAAGGCTCCTGCTTCCTCGCCAAGGCCTCCCCCGACGGGTTTGAGGAACTGGGACGGTTCCCAATGCCCCGCAAGACCGAGCTGCGGGAAGGGACCAGAGGCAAGGTCTGGACCCATCCGGTTGTCGTGAACGGCAGACTCTATCTTCGCGACCAGGACCTCGTCTTCTGTTTCGATGTGAAGGGGTAGCCTTCAGATTCAAAAACCCATCCGCGGAATCTTGTCAGCCGGGCCTGGCCATCAACGAAAGGTCACGAGCCTGCGGAGGCCCCTCTCTCAACCCGCCTTCCGGCAGCCTGCACACCCCTGCAGGGTCGCGAACTTGTCATTCCCTGACATTACAGGCTATTGTTCTTCAACGTTCCGAACTCTCCGTGCCTCCGCTCTCCCCGAATCCACCTCCCTGGTTACGCACTATCCTGATTGCCCTGGCCATGGGACTCGGGGCGGTGCTGATTCTGTTCCCGGCCTGGATCCCGGACAAGAAGAGCGTCCCTATGGAGGACAGCGTGGTAGAGACCCTCCAATCCGCACTGCTCGCCTTCTCGGCTGCGCTGATGTTTGCCACCGCCCCCCACGCGGGGCCTTTCCGAGCGGTCTATCGCTCGCTCGGTCTGTTGACGATTGCCTTCCTTATCGCCGAAATCGGAGGAGCCATCGATGACAACATCCACCCGCTCCGACATGAGTATCTGATGATCCCCCTCCTTTTCTGGACGGGGGTGACCTTGCTCCGGCGGAGAAGGGAAACCCTTCACTTCATTGGCTTCGCCTCCCGCCACCCAGCCTCCGGGTTCGTACTGGCAGCCCTCATCCTGAACTACGCCTTCTCCCGTGTCTTCGGTTCAAGTGTATTCTGGCGGGCCTCACTGGGTCCAGAATACAATCCGGACATCCCGCCCATATGCCGTGGCTACCTTGAACTGCTGGCCTGCTATTTCATCCTCCTCGGCACTATTGGCTACTGCCTGCCTCTCATTCGACGTCGCTACCGGATGTTCACTGAACCATGAGCCGCAGCAAGAAAAGGGGGCTGCTCAAGCGACTCCAGTGGGGGGTTGAGTACGCGGCTTTCCTTGTCGTCGAACGCTTCATCGCTTTCTTCAGCATAAACTCCCTCTGGCGAACGGGCGCGGGACTCTCCGGACTGGCCCTCCTCTTCCGCTCACGCTGGCCCATAGTGAGAAACAATCTTCGCACCGCCGTGGGGCCCACGACCAGCGAGGAAGAGATCTCCGTGCTTACACGCGAGGTCTTCCGCCACACCGCTGCCAATCTCCTCACTGCCCTGAAGAGCGCCCAACTGCCTTCACCCCTCGTCCGGGAGGTGCTTGATCCTGAAAACATCGAACTCTTCGAACGCGCCTACGGGAAGGGAAAAGGAGTCATTCTGGTCTGCGCCCACATGGGCAACTTCGAATTGCTG
>DLRK01000052.1:10385-13387 GCA_002501065.1 Akkermansiaceae bacterium UBA7890 | reverse complement strand
GGAGGAGGGACTTTCGTGGGCGGGCTCTGTGACCACCCGGCCCTGTCACCGGATGGCAGAACCCTGGCGGTGACCTTTTCCCGGAGACGCACCACCCGCCGCATCCATCTCCTCAGCCCCGGGCACGAGAAGCCCCAGCCGCTGGGAAAGGAGCAGGACATCCGTAGTCTGTCGTGGGTGGGTGATGGCAGTGCCCTGATCGGATTGGTGGCTGATCCCCGGGGAGGGAAGGGAAAGAGCGGATCCGACTTCCGGGTCGTGCGCTTCGGACTGGACGGAAAGGAGACCGGGGTCAGGGATAACGTGGGTCGTTTTGCGATGGTGGTGGGGAAAGAGTTCGAGCGCGTTTTCTTCCAGGACCGGGACAATCTCTGGTACACCTGCAACCTTGAGGGGAAAGAAGTCACCAGAGTTGGTGACGGGCTGAAGGGGCTCGCTTTTCCGGCGGTCAATCCGGATGGAACGCACGTCGTGATGCTTGCACGCGACGAGCAGGAGCGGAGCTGGCCGGTGGTGGCGGAGCTTGCAAGTGGAAAGAAGTTTCCGGTGAAGGTTGAGCGGGGGCGGTGGCTCCTGCCCGCGTGGAAGTGATGACCGTGGTTGTGGCGGGGCGCGGCAACCACATCCCGGACTCGGTTTCCGCCGGGGTCGTGAATCATGGCCTGCTCCTCCTCCGCCGATACCACGAAGCTTCAAGAAAGGAGGATTCCGAGACCCTGGCGGAATACTTCATTTTCCTGAACAATCATCCCGGGATCACGGCATTCCAGGTGCAAAGTTTCAGGCCCGGGGCGGGTCCGGGCGGAAGGAGGCACCCTCCCATGACCGGCGGGGGCTTGGGCTTGGAGAAGGAGGAAGAAGTTCTGATTGAAACAAGCGGTGTGATTGAATCGTATGGCGATCAAACATTTATCACCATGCCCTTCTCCACCATTCTCAGGATGACTCCGGTGATTGCCTGCCTTGCAGGGAACGCCTTCGCCCAACTCTGGACCGACCCCAAGGACGCCGGACTTCCCCGTGACTTCCAGGTCCAGGGGGAATACGCCGGTCAGGGCATGGGAGCCCAGGTCATCGCCCTGGGGAAGGGACAGTTCCAGGCCGTTCTCTATCCGGGTGGACTGCCGGGTGCGGGCTGGGATGGAAAGAACAAGATCCTTCTCGATGGCAAGCTGGACGCTGGCAAGGCGGTCTTTGTGCCGGCCGGGGGGAAGAGAAACTACATGGCCGGGAGGGCAGCGGAGTTCAGCGCCACCAGAACGTTTCCCCCGAAGGGACACAAACCTTACAAAGGGGTGATCTCGAAAGGGGTGTTTGCAGGTACATCCGATAAAGGGGCGGACTTCTCGCTTCAGCGGACGATCCGTAAGGCGAACTCGCTTGGTGCGAAGCCGCCCCAGGGTGCGATTGCTCTTTTTGATGGAAGCAAGGAGAGCATGAAGAACTGGGCGGGAGGGCGTCTCGATGAAAAGACCGGACTGCTCAACACCGATGGAAGGGACATCCGGACCAGGAAGAAGTTTCTCAATTACATCATGCACTTGGAGTTCATGCTCCCGTTCAAGCCCGATGCCCGGAGCCAGGGGCGTGGTAACAGTGGCTTTTACCAGGTGGATCTCTACGAGATGCAGATCCTCGACTCCTTCGGCCTGATGGGACTCAACAATGAGTGCGGCGGTATCTACCAGAAAGCGGACTCGAAGGTGAACATGTGTCTTCCTCCCCTGCAGTGGCAGGCCTATGACGTCGACTTCAATTCGGCAGTGATGAAGGATGGGAAGAAGACCAGGAATGCAATCCTCACCGCCCAGCTCAATGGGGTCACCATCCATGAAAAACTTGAGATCAACGGGAGGACCGGTGGGTCCCGGGGGGAACCGGAAGGAACACCAGGAGTGATCAAGCTGCAGGGCCATGGCAACCCTCTGCAGTTCCGCAATGTCTGGATTCTGCCAAAGGAGTGAAAGGGGAATCAGGGGCCCGGGAGCATCCGGATTCGAACTGAGCGGGAGACCGGGCCACACGGGGGATCAGGTTATTTCTCCCCCTCATTGCCATGCGGATGAGTCGCCTGTGCTCCCGGGAGTGATTATGGAAACTTCGCCATGGAGCTTGCCTGCAGAGGCCGTATGGTGTGTCTGCATACTGTCGTGATGTTTCGCCTTTTCACAATTGTCCCGGCCCTGGTGCTGCTGCCTCATCTGGCAGCCGCGAATCCGATTTCGAGCGAGGACCTGCGATTCTTCGAAAAGAGGATCCGGCCTCTCCTGGCAGATCACTGTTACAAGTGTCACGCCGCAACGTCCAAGAAGATCAAGGGGAGTCTCTTGCTTGACCGCAGGGCTGGCTGGGTGAAGGGCGGTGAGAGCGGAGAGGTCATCGTGCCCGGAAAACCGGAGGAGAGTCTCCTCATCAGGACGGTGGAGCGTGATCCGGACTACGAGGAGATGCCTCCCAAGACCACGCTCAGGAAGGAACAGATCGAGGACCTGCGCGAATGGGTGAAGCGCGGGGCACCCGATCCGCGAAACGAAGCGATTGGAGAGACAATCAAGATCGAAGATGAATTTGACTTTGATGCACGCAGGCAGTGGTGGTCGCTGCAGCCGGTAGCCGGGGTGGCGGTGCCGGAGGTGAAGTCGAAGGACTGGCCGGTCAACGAGGTGGATCATTTCATCCTGGCAGCACTTGAGGAGCACAACTGGAATCCCGCCCCGCGTGCGAGGAAGGAGCATCTCCTGCGGCGCATCTCGCTGGTCCTGACCGGGCTCATGCCGACGGAGGAAGAACTGGCGGCCTTCCTGGCGGACGAGTCGGAGGGTGCTTACGGAAAGGCAGTGGATCGCCTTCTGGCCTCCCCTCACTTCGGGGAACGCTGGGCCCGCCACTGGATGGACGTGGTGCGTTTTGCAGAGACCAAGGCCTTCGAGGCCGACTACACGATGCCTTACGTTGATCGCTATCGCGATTACCTGATTCGCGCCTTCAATGACGACGTTCCG
>DLRK01000052.1:0-10092 GCA_002501065.1 Akkermansiaceae bacterium UBA7890 | reverse complement strand
CCTGATTCGCGCCTTCAATGACGATGTGCCGTATGCGCAATTTGTCATGGAGGCCCTGGCGGGGGACCGGTTGGAGAAACCGCGCCTGAACAGGGAAAGCGGAAACAACGAGTCAGTGATCGGGCCCGGTTATCTCTATCTCACCGATGGGCAACACGGCCCTCCCGACATTCACAGCGACGAGGCCCGCATCTTCGACAACATGATCAAGGTGTCCGGGGTGGCCTTCCAGTCCCTGACCGTGGACTGCGCCAAGTGCCACGACCACAAGTTCGATGCCATCACCTCCAGGGACTATTACTCGTTCTACGGCGTGCTCCGCGGTTCGCGTCTGCACTACGCGAACATTGCCCCGCCGGACAAGAAGGCGGAGGTGGGCGCGCGCCTGCGCAAGGCCAAGACGGAGCTCATGTCGGCGGTCTTCCAGACAGTGGAGAAGGAGGCGGACGCGCTGGGCAAGGTGTTCCCGCTGATCGAGGAATTCGAGAAGGGTGTTCCCTTCGAGATCATGCAGCAGAAGTTGAACCTTCCGCTCAAGAAGGGCGAGAAACAGGAGGTGCGCCTCGCCGCTTTTGTGAAGGAGTGTGAGGGAGGGCTCAAGGCCCGGGCCGCCACGGCGGGTGTTGATGCCGAACTGCTGCTGAAGTGGTTCCGCTGGAAGCACGACAAGAACAGTCGGCCGGAACTGGCCGGATTGAAGGCGGTGCTGCGCGGCAGGCCTGCTGCGGAGGTTGAGACTGCCGCCGTGCGGAAGGATGCTTCAAACGAGAAGTACCGCTTCGGGTTGCAGTCTGATTCGCTTGGTGAGTGGATTGCGAGTGGTCCCGGATTCACCGTTGCCGATGTGGATGGATTTCTGCCCTCTCCGGGTGGGGACCAGGTCCTCCGCGGAACGATCGGAACCGGGGCCGCTACCGGCATGCTGTCGTCGCGTCTGGATGGCGTGCTCCGTTCGCCGGACTTCATCCTTGATGGCGAACCGGTGGATCTCTGGGTGCGCGGGCGTCACGCCACGGTCCGCCTGGTGGTGCGCAATTACGAGTTGACGGGCAAGGGGCCGACCACCCGTGGCTTGCGGGTGGGGGTCAATTCCGACACCTGGAAGAAGATCAGCTTCGGCACCCACCTGTGGAAGGGTGAGCCTGCCTTTCTCGAGATCCAGCACCAGGGATCGGGGATGGATTGCCTGGGACGCAACGGTCGACCGCCGGTACCGGCGGAGGATGCCTGGGTGGCGGTGGCGGCCGGTAAGCTGCCGCAGTGGGGCAAGGTGTGGACGGACTCAGCCGGGAGTGAAGACCGCGGGAAGTCAGTGGCACGCACTATTGCGGGTATGGCGGCGGCGGCCCGCGGGGGGATGATCGAGCCGGAGCAGCGCGAAGTGCTGGGGGCGCTCCTGCAGTCGGGATTGATGCACCCGGACCTCGCGAACCATCCGGGGATCAGGGGAAAACTGGAGGCCTTTCGCAGGACTGCGGAAGAACTGCCCCGGCCTGTCTATGTGCGCAGCGTGGTCGACGGTGTCCCCACCGATCAGCCTGTCTACGTGCGCGGGGACCACAAGAATATCAGCAAGGAAGCCAACCCGCGGCACTTTCTGGACGGGTTGGGTGGCGGGTCGCTTGACGATGGTGGAAGCGGTCGACTGGATTGGGCGAAGCGGGTGGCGAGCGTGGACAACCCGCTCACGGCCCGGGTGCGGGTGAACCGCATCTGGGCGCGTGTGTTCGGCCGGGGGCTCGTCGATTCAGTGGATGACTTCGGCAGGATGGGTGGTAAGCCGAGTCACCCGGAGCTTCTCGATTACCTCGCGCGCGACTTTGTGGAAAATGGATGGTCGACGAAGAAACTGATCCGCAAGCTGGTTCTGACCCGGACCTTTCAAATGAGTTCAATCCCGGGGCCGGACATGATCACGGACGACCCCAAGAATCTCTATCTTCAGCGTATGCCGGTGGCGCGGATGGATGCGGAGGCCATTCGCGATCACATCCTGGCCTGCAGCGGCGAGTTGAAGCGCGACCAGATGTACGGTTTGAGTGTCGCAGTGAACATCGATGATCAGCCCAATAGCCGGGCCAAGCCGCGGAGCGGACCCCTGGATGGCAATGGGCGGCGTTCAGTCTACCTGGAGATGCGGCGCAACTTCCTGTCCTCCTTCCTGCGGGTCTTCGACCTGCCCAATGCCACTGAGCCGACCGGTCAGCGCAATGTCACCAACGTGCCCGCCCAGTCGCTGGCCCTGCTGAACGATCCCTTCGTTCACCAGCAGGCGCAAAACTGGGCCCGGCGGGTGATGACCGGGGGTGGGACGATAGACGATCAGTTGAGAAAGGTGCACCGCCAGGCTTTCGGCCGTGAGGCCACGGAGGCGGAATTGCAGTGGGGGCGCAAGGTGCTCAGGGAACTGGGGGGCGGCACCGAGGCTGCCTGGAAAGGGCTCTGCCACCTCATGATCAACCGAAAGGAGTTCATTTATGTCTTCTAGGACTCATTGCGAATACGCCCCGTCGGTCACTCGGCGGCACTTCATGAATCGCGGGGCTCTGGGCTTCGGGAGCCTGGCCCTGGCCGGTCTCATGCAGAAGGAGCAGGTGGGCGCCACGCCATGGGAGCCAAAGCCTCCGCACTTTGCCCCCAGGGCCAGGAGCGTGATATTCCTCTACATGGACGGCGGGGTGTCCCATGTGGACAGCTTCGATCCCAAGCCCCTGCTGGCCAAGGAGAACGGGCAGCGACCGAAGTTCAAGGTGGATGCCACCGTCTTCAACAACAACGGGAATATCCTCAAGAGCCCGTGGGAATTCAAACAGCATGGGCAAAGCGGCATTCCCGTCAGTGATCTCTTTCCTCACATCGCGGCCAATGCCGATGAGTTGGCGGTGATCCGGTCCATGACGTCTTTCTCACCCAATCATCCCAATGCCAACTACGCCCTCCACAGCGGACACGTCCTTTCCGGTCGACCGAGCATGGGGGCGTGGGCGTCCTACGGGCTGGGGACGGAGGCGGAGGATCTTCCGAGCTACGTGGTCCTTCACGGCGGACAGGTTCCCTCGGGGGGGATGCAGACGTTCGGGAGCGGTTTCCTTCCCGCCACTCATCAGCCCTCCACCTTCATGACCGGGAACCCCGTGCTGGCCAACATCGTCCCGCGGGAGAAGGAGCTCTCCTATCAGCGCAGGAAACTGCGGTTGCTTGGAGAGATCGATGGTTCCCTGGCGAGGGAATATGAACACGCGGAGGCGATTCAGTCGGCAGTCCAGAACTATGAGATGGCGGCCAGGATGCAGCTGGCGGTGCCCGACGTGGCCGATATTTCAAGCGAATCGGAAGCGACCAGGAAGGCCTACGGGCTGGACGCACGCTACAACAATACCCGGACCTACGGCAGGCAGTGCCTGATGGCACGCCGGTTGGTGGAACGGGGGGTGCGCTTCGTCGAGTTGACCATCAATCCGGGTAATGGTGATCGATGGGATCAGCATGGGGGACTCCGGGATGGCCATTCCAAGAATGCTCTCGCGGTGGACCAGCCGATCGGTGCTCTCATCGGGGATCTCAAGGCCCGCGGCCTGCTGGAATCCACCCTTCTCGTCTTCACCGGAGAATTCGGACGCACCCCGTTCGCACAGGGCCGGGACGGTCGTGACCACAACCCGCAGGGGTTCAGCCTCTGGATGGCAGGAGGAGGGATCAGGGGAGGAACCATCTACGGGGCTACCGACGAGTACGGCTACCGGGTGGTGGAGAACAAGCTGACCGTCCACGACCTGCACGCCAACATGCTGCACCTCCTGGGAATGGATCACGAGAAGCTCACCTATCGTTACGGTGGGCTCGATGTGCGCCTGACCAACGTGTTTGGAGAGCTGGTGCCGGAGATTATTTCGTGATCTGCGGTCGAGCAACCGACCGGACAGTGCATCAGAACGTGCGATTGGCGGACTGAAGAACAGAGTGTAGATGAAAGGAATGAATCGGGTTCGATCGTTACTCGGAATTGTGGGCCTGCTTGCCCTGCCGCCTGCCTTCTGCGGGGAGGTGGATGCGAAAAAAATTCTGTTCCTTGCCGGACGCGACAGTCACGGCTGGGGGACTCACCAGCACCATGGGGGCACCATGATCCTCTCCGGGGCCATGAGGGAATCGGGTCTGCCGGTTGAAGTTGAGATCATCCGGGAGTGGCCGGGGGCGGATTTGCTGAGCAGACAGGACGCCCTGGTCATCTATGCGGATGGCTGGGGGGCGCATCCCGCCAACGGGCATCTCCCGGAGTTACAGAAATTCATGGATGCCGGTGGGGGAGTGACCGTCATTCACTGGGCGACCGGACTGGGGAGTCCGGGGGCGGGGGACAGGGACAAGGACCACGAGATTGACCCGGTGCGTCGGCAGTGGCGCAGCCTGGTAGGGGCGGATTTTGAGCCGTGGCACTCGGTGAGCCGGTTCTGGGACGCGAGTTTTGAGAGGCTCCCGAAGCATGCGGTTACCCGTGGCGTGCCCCCATTCGTGATACACGATGAATGCTACTTTCACCTTCGCTGCAATGAGCCGGAGCATGGGCATGTCACGCCGCTGCACGGGGCGGTGCCGCCGCTGGCCCTGATCCATCCCGGGCGGAGGATGGACAGTGGAAGTGTCTCGGCGGTAGAGGCCGTCAGGAAGGGCGAGAAACAGTATTGTGCGTGGGGATTCGAACGCCCGGAGGGTGGGCGCACCTTCGGTTTCACGGGAGGGCACACCCACTGGAACTGGGGGCGGGATGAACTGCGCATGCTGATCCTGAATGGCATTTACTGGTGCGCGGGCGGGGAAGTGCCCTCCACCGGAATCCACTCCCGGCGTCCCCGGGCGGAAGAGATGCTTGCGCATCTCGGCGGAAACCCCGGATGGACGGCGGAGGCACTGCAGATTGCGCTGGATCGCGCGGGCAGTGGCGAGTTGATAAAGTGGAATCAATACTCCAGAGGCCCCCTGCCATTCGACAAGGTGGAGACCAGGAGTGCCGCCAGGGGCGCCGGGATCGTGGTGGAAGGAGAGGAGATGAAGGTGGTGAAGAGCACCGGGTCCCCACAGGTGCAGGGAATGAATATCTTCGAGCAGGACGGATGGAGCGGGAATAATCAACTCTGGTGGCGCGGGGGCAAGCCGGGTGATGTGCTGGAACTGGAATTCGAGGTGGAGAAACAGGGCAGGTATGAAGTGTTCCTCGCGGCCACCAGGGCGGTGGATTACGGAGTGGACACGTTCATGCTCAACGGGGATTCAATGGGCGGGGAGATCGATTTTTTCCAACCGTCGGGCGTGTCGCACACCGGAGACCTGAAGCTGGGTGTCAGGCCCCTCAAGAAGGGAGCGAATCGGTTGGCGGTCAGAATCGAGGGTAGTCACCCGAAGGCGGTGAAGGGTTACATGTTCGGGATCGACTGCCTGCGCCTCATGGAAGTGAAGGGAACAAAATCCCTCTTTGACGGGCAGACGATGCAGGGCTGGGAGGGTGACGACAATCTCTGGGCGGTGGAGAACGGGAGCCTGGTGGGAAGAGTTCCGGAGGGAGAGTCTCTCGGACACAATGAGTACCTCTGGTGGGACGGGGAACTGCATGACTTCGAGTTGAGCCTGAAGTGCCGGATTGGGGGCCACGCCTCGGCCAACTCGGGGGTGCAGATCCGGTCGCAGCGTCGGTCAAATGGTCATGCCGCGGGCTACCAGGCCGACTTCGACGACGGGACGGAGTGGTTCGGGCGGATTTACGACGAACACGGGCGGGGGCTTCTGGTGGAGCGCGGGGTGAAGGTCTTGATCGATGAAGGAGGGCAGCGCGAGGCGAGTTCCTTCCGGAAGGCGGAGGAGTATCGGGATATCGTGAGGAGGGGGGAGTGGAATGAATACATCATTCGCGCGGTCGGTCCCAGGATCCGGACCTGGATCAACGGTTCACCGGCTTCCGAACTCATCGACAATCAACTGGGACAGCACGACTACTCCGGCAGGCTGGCCCTGCAGCTGCACTCCGGGCCCGGGCCGGTGGTGGTGGAGTTCAAGGAGCTTGAAGTCGTCGATCTGGGCAAGACCAGTCCGCCGGTGGCGGTTGGAGCCGGCAGACTGAAGCGCGAGGGTATTGTTCCCGCAGGGAAGAACCTTGGCTTCGAGGAGGGAACCCTGCGGGGGTGGAAGCTGGAGGGTGAGGTGTGGGAAGGTGGCCCGGTCAAGGGGGACACCGTGACGCCGCGGCGACCCGGGCAGGCCAGCCAGCACGACGGGGAGTTCTGGGTGGGGGGCTATGAGCGCAGTCATTCGGATGAGGATCAGGGAGTCCTGATTTCCGAGCCCTTCAAGGTGACTCACCCATGGGGCAGCTTCCTGATTGGTGGTGGTCCCCATCCGGAGACGCGGGTGGAGATCGTGGAGGCCGCCGGTGGAGAGGTCGTCCTGGAGGCCCGGGGCAAGCAGGTGGAGAACATGCACGTGGTGGTGGTGGATTTGCGGACGCATCTGGGATCGGAAATCCGGGTCCGGGTGGTGGACGAGAAATCCGGAGCGTGGGGACACATCAATTATGATGATTTTCGTTTTCATGAGAAACGGCCGGGCGGGAGGCGATCTGCCGCCGCCCCGATGCGTCACAACAACCCGATCCTCAGTCACCTCGTGCCCAACCCCGGCACTCATGAGAACCAGACGGTGGCGGGCATGATGGTGCCGGAGGGGTTCGTGGTGGACCTGATTGCGGAGGAGCCGGATCTGACCCAGCCGATCGCCTTCACCTTTGACGAACGGGGACGCCTATGGGTGGTTGAGGCACACAGCTACCCGCAGCGGCAGCCGGAAGGGAAAGGCAAGGATCGGATCGTGATCCTTGAAGATGCCAATCAGGACGGCATCTTCGAATCACGAACAGTTTTTGCCGGGGGGCTCAACCTTGTAAGTGGCATCGAGGTGGGATTCGGCGGGGTGTGGGTCGGGGCCGCTCCCCATTTGCTGTTCATCCCGGACAGGGACCGGAACGATGTGCCGGACGGGGACCCGGTGGTCCTGTTGGACGGGTGGGGATATCAGGACACCCACGAGACCCTGAATAGTTTTACCTGGGGTCCTGACGGGTGGCTTTACGGGAACCAGGGCGTGTTCTGCCACTCGATGATCGGGAAGCCCGGGACTCCCGCGGAGAAGCGCTCCGGGATGCGGGCCGGGGTCTGGCGCTATCATCCCACCAGGCACATATTCGAGATCTTTGCTCATGGGTGCAGCAACCAGTGGGGAATCGATTTCAACGAGATTGGACATATGTTCATTACGCACTGCCGGAGTGCCTGGGGTGGCGGTCCGACAACCTTCGTGATCCAGAACGGGCATTACTGGAATCAGTCCAACTCGCATCACGCGCCCTTCGTGGCGGGAGGGCCCGCGGGTTGGAACCCCGGGGGCGGGAAGGTCTTCAGAAACTTCCTGAGCTCCTCGGCCCGCTACGGGCATGGGGAGGGTGGCGCGGGGCGTTCGGGGTCGCGGGCGCTCTACGGTGGTCACTCGCACGTGGGAACCATGATCTACCTTGGTGACAACTGGCCCGATGAATACCGCGACCAGCTCTTCACCCACAACCTGCACGGCCGGCAGATGAACCGGCAGTTCAACCTGAGAACTGGCTCCGGTTATGAGACCGTGCATGCAGGCCGTGACCACCACTATGTGGCGGATACGCGTTTCATGGGGGTGGAGTTGAAGTATGGTCCGGACGGGGCGGTCTACATGATTGACTGGCAGGACAAGCAGCATTGTCACAGCGGGAACCCCGAGGTCTGGGATCGCAGGGACGGAGGCATGTACCGCATGGCGTGGGAGGAGAGCTACCAACCGGTGAAGGTGAACCTGCACGACGCCACCCCGGAGGAGTTGTTCGGGATGCTGTTCCATCGCAACGAGTGGTTTGCCCGGACCGCGCGGAGAATCCTCCAGGAGCGGGATGACAAGGAAGTTGCAGGGAAGCTCAGGGTCTTCCTCGACGGGGAAAGGAAAACGGGTCCGGTTCTGCGGGCGGCGTGGGCTCTCCATGCGATGGGAGAGGCTGTTCCGTTGTTCCTGTTGGAGCACCCGGACGAACAGGTGCGTGGATGGAGCATTCGCCTGCTGGTCCAGGCCGGGGACCTGCCGCGGGACCTGGCGCTGGATCTGGCCCGGAATGACCGGTCGGCGGTGGTCCGACTGGCCCTGGCCTCCGCCCTTCCGATGATGGGGACGGACGGTCGCTGGTCACTGGCGGAGATCCTGGCGAAACGGGATGAGGATCGCTACGACGTCAACGTGCCGAAGATGATCTGGTTCGGGATAGCGCCTCTGGTCGGGGAGGATCCTGTCCGGGCGGCCAGGATTGCGGAGGGCACGCAGCTGGGGGTGCTCGCTGATTCGATTGTCTGGTATCTTTCCCGGGATGCGGCGGGGCGTGACGCGTTGGCAGGTTATCTGGCGGAGGTTGATCGACCGCGGTTCAGGCGGCATCTCGATCTGATGGCTGCCAGCATTCCGGGCACGGCCAGACTCCCGGCTCCCGGGAACTGGATCACGTTGGTGAGCCGGCGGCGGCAGGATGGGAACGGTGCGGCCTTTGACAGGCTGGGGGCGATCTTTGGTGACCGGCAGGTGGCGGAACGGATGGCCAGTCTGCTGGCGGATACCTCCGCGGATCCGAAGCGCCGCCAGGAGGCTCTTGCGTTCCTTGCGGGACGCAGTGATCCGGATTTGTCCGGGCTTTACCTGAAACTGATCGAAGAAGAGGCCTTCCGCTCAAGGGTTCTTCCCCTGCTTGGACGCTACAATGATCCCGTGGTGGGCAGGAAACTGCTCGACCTTCTTCCCCGGTTGAAGACCTCGGATCGACTCAAGGCTCTCAACGTGTTGAGCACGCAACCGGTCCTGGCCCGGTTGCACCTGGAAGAAATCAGGAAGAACAACAGGACCGGGAAGAGTGGGCTCACCTCGTTGCACTTGCGGCAAATGCGCAGCCTCAATGACGAGACGGTGAACACCCTGCTGGATGAGTTGTGGGGCGCGGCCAGTGAGCGCAGTGCAGACGTGAAAGCCGCTCTCGGGAAGTATCGGAAGATTGCAGGCACCGCGACTGGGGGCAACGCCGGGGCGGGCAAGCTCGTGTTTGTGAAGGTCTGTGCGGTCTGTCACGTGCGGGATGGGGAAGGTGGTCAGCTTGGTCCCGACCTGACTGGTTCGTGGCGAAACGGAAAGGACTATTTCCTCGAGAGCATCGTTGATCCCAATGCGGTGATCGGAGAGAACTTCCAGTTGAATGTGGTGACGAGGAAGGACGGCTCCACGGTAGTTGGGATGGCGGTGGCAGAGACGGCCACGGGATTGACGATCCGAACCCTCACGGAGGCGGTGGACATCCCCGGGGACGGGATCAAGTCGCGCCAGGTTCTCAATCAGAGCATGATGCCCGTCGGTCTGCTCGACACTCTGCCAGGGCAGGAAGTGATCGACCTGTTCCGGTATCTGACCACTGATTCACGAGGGAATTGAGGGAACGATGAGGCACCGGGATTGCAGGAAGACCGGAAATGGGTTCTCTTTTCCCGTGTCCATGATGTTGCTCCGTATTGTCCTGCTGTTCGTTCTGTTCGCCACGCCATCCCATGCGGCGGCCCGGAAACCCAATATCCTCTTCATTCTGATCGATGACATGGGCTGGATGGATCTGGGATGCCAGGGGAACAGCCACCTCCGCACTCCGAACATCGACAGGTTTGCGACGGAAGGGATGCGCTTCACCGATGCCTATGCACCGGCGCCGGTGTGTTCGCCCACCCGTGCGGCCCTGATGACGGGACACTCGCCCGCCCGCCTGCACCTCACCAACCATCTTCCGCACCAGGATCGCTTCACGCCGGAGGAGTCGAAACTTCTTCCGGCCGAAATGCGTGATCACCTGCCCCTGGATTATACCACCATCGCGGAACGCCTCCGGGACGAAGCCGGTTACGCCACCGCCTTTATCGGGAAGTGGCATCTCTACAAGGGGAGGGAGGAGAAATATGCCGCTCACTTCCAGGGCTTTGACCTCAACATTGGTGGTTGTTC